>JBAYHV010000010.1:0-24883 GCA_041665985.1 Minisyncoccota bacterium | reverse complement strand
TACATTGAATACTCCTTGTCTGACTGTTAGTGGTACAGAAGAAGGAGAAGTTGCTGGCCAGAGTTTTGTACCTAATCCTACTGTAGATGAATCCCAGAATGAGAATTTGAAGTAGTAAGGTGTGCCTGCTCCACCAAGAAGGTTGCCTCCTGAATCTGTGAGGTGTCCTTGGTATGAGATGGTTGAAGGGACTCCGCTTGTTGCAAAAGCAGTAGAAGGAGCGTACACAGAAAAAAACAAAATAGATATGACGAAAAAAAATGTGAGTTGTTTTTTAAAAATACTCATTTGACAATATATTTTAGCATGAAAATTTGTAGGAGATGAATAAATTTAGTGGAAAAAGCAACAAAAAAAATCTTCACTGTTTCTTCAACTTGGGGGTCAGACCCCCAAGTAAAATTTACTCCATCAAAAGATCCTCATATTCCTTTTCTTCTCTTTTTCTTTTCACAATATCTTCCAAACTACTCAAAGCAAAATCTTTGTACTTTTCCTTCGATCTAAACTGCTCTAAAATAATTCCTTTCGTACAAATTCCTTTTTCTTTTTTACTTTTATCTGTATCTATATTTCCACCAACATATTCTCCCCAACTCGATTTACTCAACCTATTCCCCAACTTGGGGGTCTGACACCCAAGTTGATTATTTAGATTTACATATGCACTAAGATGAAGTAATTGAGCATTATCCTTAACCTGAACAGCTTTAAATCTACCTCCGTAAAGTCCACCTGTTCTTTTATACTTTTCATTAAAATAAGAAGTATATCCACCCATTCTTTTCATAAACTCAGAAATTCCGCCGTCTACCTTCTGTATAAGCACAAAATGAAAATGATTTGGATTTAGACAATACGCAACAAATTCAACTAAATGATTTTCAGAATTACTGTTGTAATAATCAATCAACTTTTCCAACTTGGCGGCCTTGCCGCCAAGTTTGATTTCTTGCATAAGCTCTAGTTCAAAAGACTTTTCATAAATACTTCCAGATGGAGCAATTGAATTAAACATGAGCATACTAATAAAAAATCTTTCTAGATCAAACTTATCTAAAAATATATCTCTCTTGTCTACTCCTCTATTAAAGGCGTGAATAACTTCCTCATTTGCGAATGAAAATTTTCTATATACCATTTTGTTTTACTTGGGTGTCAGACCCCCAAGTACGATTAGTTTTTTTCCGACCGATCTTAGTTTTTAAACAAATTAATTATATCATTTAGGAAAAAGTCCTATAAATTAACAATCCTCTTTTTAATTTATTTTACTCATACCTCAGTGCCTCGATCGGACTTTTTTCTGCGGCTTTTTTTGCTGGATAACTTCCAAAAACAAATCCTACAAAAGCGGAAACTCCAAGTCCTAGGGCAATCCCGCTCCAAGGAAAAATAAATTGCCAATTCACCCCAAGTCCGTACGATAAGGCAGTAGAAATTCCAAAGGACAAAACTATACCTAAAATAATTCCAACAATTCCTCCAATAGCAGTAAGGATCACAGCCTCGATTAAAAATTGTGAAAGAATATCCTTGTTAGTTGCACCTACAGCTTTTCTGAGTCCTATTTCATGAGTTCTTTCTGTTACTGAAACAAGCATGATGTTCATAATTCCAACCCCTCCTACAAAAAGAGCAATGGAAGCAACAGCAACAAGAAACCAAGTTAAGGCCGAGGTAATTGTTGAAAGTCTCTTTGCTAGATCTTGTTGAGTTTGAACAGTGAAATCATCTTTAGTTGGATCAGTAATATTGTGAGATTCTCTTAGAGTCCTAGTTATATCTTCTGCAGCAACTGGAACTTGGTCGCCAGTTTGAGTTTGAATAATGAAATGATTGAAATATTTGTTGCCTATCAAATAATCTTGAGCTGTAGTGTAGGGTACTATTATCATGCTATCAAAATTGAAAATGGCTCCTCCTCCAGTTGGAAGTAAAGTAGCGACTACTTTTAAATTTCTGTTCCTAATTTTTATTTTTTGACCGATCGGATTTTCGTTTTCAAAAAGATGTTCAACAACTTTTGATCCAATAACAACCACATCCCTTCTTGATAAAACATCATCACTTGCAAAAAAAATTCCATTATTTGGATGCAGATCAAAAATTTCTGGCAAAGATTCAGTCGCACCTAAGATCATTACTTGATAAGCATTCGAAGAAAAAGAAGCTGTTCCAGCCCCTCCAACGAAAGGCATAAGAATTTTCAAGTCAGGAACATTAGCCTTGTTTTCCAATAATTCTATATCTTTTACTTTTAAAGAATCATTATTTAACTCAGTGATATCTGAAGGGCTTGTTGGTTCGCGTCCAGGAGTAACTATAATTGTATTTGTTCCAAGACCTTGAACTTGTCCCAAAATTAGATCTTGCGCGCCTGCCCCTAAAGAGATCACGAGCATAATTGAGGTAATGCCAATTACAATTCCAAGTATCGTAAGAAAAGATCTTGAGCGATTTGTCGTCAGTCCGATCCAAGCTGTTTTTAAAATAATCTTGAAAACCATTTTATTTTTTCAACTATTAATTCAAACTTACTTACAACTCTGAGAAAATACCTCTTAGAAAAAGGACTTTCCTCGGGGTTGTTTATTCATATCGAAGCGCCTCGATCGGACTTTTTTTAGAAGCCTGACCTGCAGGATATCCTCCAAAAACAAGACCGATCAAAGCAGAAACTCCAAGTCCCATAGCTGCCCCACTCCAAGGAAAAACAAACTGCCAATTTAAATTAAGCCATCGCGACAATCCAACAGCAATCGCAAAAGATAAAACTGCTCCTAAAATAATTCCAACAATTCCGCCAATGGCCGTAAGTAAAACTGCCTCAAGTAAAAATTGCGTCAAAATATCTCTGTTAGTTGCCCCAAGCGCTTTTCGCAAACCAATTTCCCGAGTTCTTTCTGTTACTGAAACAAGCATAATATTCATAATTCCAACGCCTCCTACAAAAAGAGCAATAGAAGCCACAGCTACCAAAAACCAAGTCAAAGCCGAAGTAATTGTTGAAAGACGATTAGCCAGATCTTGCTGAGTCTGAACAGTAAAATCATCTTTAGTCGGATCAGTAATATTGTGAGATTCTCTTAAAGTTTGCGTGATATCTGCCGATGCAGAAGGAACTTGAGAATCATTTTGAGTTTGTATAATGATTCGATTGAAATATTTTATGCCGAGCAAATAATCTTGAGCTGTTGTATATGGCATCAAGATCATACTGTCAAAATTAAAAAGTGATCCACCACCTGTTGGAGGAAGAGTTGCCACTACTTTGAAATTTTTCCCTTTAACTTTTATTTTTTGACCGATCGGATTGTCATTTCCAAAAAGATGATCAACTACTTTTGATCCGATCACCGCCACATCTCCTCTTGATAAAACGTCATCTTTTGTAAAAAAATCTCCATTGTTTGGATGCATATCAAAAATATCAGCAATATATTCTGTTGCTCCAAAAATTGTTACTTGATAAACATCCGAACCATAAGAAGCTGTTCCTGCTCCAAAAACTGTTGGCATAATAACTTTTAGGTCTGGAACATTAGCTTTATTTTGTAGTGCTACAACATCCTTTAATTTTAGTGAATCACTATACAAAGCACTAACATCTGATGGACCTGTCGGCTCGCGTCCAGGAATAACAGCAATTGTATTTGTTCCCAGTCCTTGAACTTGGCTGAGGATCAAATTTTGAGCTCCTGCTCCTAAAGAAATTACCAACATAATAGCTGTAATTCCAATTACAATTCCGAGTATTGTAAGAAAAGATCTTGAGCGATTTGTTCGAAGTCCGACCAAGGCTGTTTTTAATATATGTTTAGAGGTCATTTATTTTTGCGATGTTTTCTATTTATTTCAAAAACTCATCATTAACAGATAAACGCTTCTTAACTTTTTCATCAGTACTGATGACTCCGTCTACAAGACGAATAATTCTTTCGGCATGTTCGGCTGTTGAAGTTTCGTGAGTAATTAAAATTATTGTTTTTCCTTCTTCTTCATTTAATCTCTGAATTATAGACATAACATTTTTTCCAGATTTCGAATCTAGATTTCCTGTTGGCTCATCTGCAAAAATTACATCTGGATCATTTACAAGCGCCCGTGCAATAGCCACTCTTTGTTTTTCGCCGCCCGAAAGTTCTGACGGTTGATGACTCATTCTTTCACCCAAACCTACTGCAATAACAGCTGCTCTGGCTTTTTTATCCCACTCACTTTCGGGAACATCAGAATAACTGAGTGGTAATTTAACATTTTCTAAAACACTAGTACGAGCAAGTAAATTAAAAGCTTGAAAAACAAAGCCAACTTTTTTATTTCGAAGCAACGCCAATTCATCACCTGAATAACTAGAAATTTTTTTGCCATCGAAAATATATTCTCCGCTCGTAGCAATATCTAGTAATCCCAACAAATGAAGAAGAGTTGATTTGCCACTTCCAGACGGACCCATGATCGCAACGAACTCCCCTTTTCGTATAGAAAAAGTTACTCCGCACAAAGCATGTGTTGGCTCTTCACTATCGTAATAAGATTTTTTAAGATCTTTTACTTCAATTATGTTCATAATTAATTCAAAAATCAAAATTTAAATACACGACATTCGCAGAGCGAATGTCGTGACTTTTTTCTTGTAATTTTGACTTTTGCATTTTGCATTTTGACTCACTTTACATATGTCACAATTTTTTGCCCCTCCACAACACCAGAAATTATTTCGGTAGTTCCCTCTGAACCCTTTAGGCCGGTGACAACATCAACTGATGTAAAATTTTTTCCATCTTTATTCAAAACTCTAACGCTTTTTTTGCCATTGTTATCAATAATTCCTCGTGATGGAACAGTGAGCACGTTATTTTTTTCATGCGTCAAAATATCGGTATTTGCGGTCATACCCGAACGAATCCTCTCATCTTTTTGATCAAACTGTAATGTAACTTTGTAAGTAGGAACTCCCTCAAGAATTGTTTCTGCAGGATCAATAGAAGTAACAGTAGCCTTAAAAATTACATTGGACCCATATGCATCTAGAGTAATATCAGCAGAATTATTCAAAGTTATTTTCGCAATGTCAGCCTCGGGAACAAAGGCTTCAATTTTGTATTGTCCGCTATTAATAACTCCAAAAACATTTTGTCCGGCGGAAACAAATTCACCAAGATTTGGTTCTGCTTTCGTAATTGTTCCGTCAATAGGAGAAAAAATACTATCTTTTGCTAAAGTTGCTTGTGCTCCCAAAACTTTTGCCCTCATTGAATTAATTGATTCCTGTGACGATCCAGCTTTTTGCAATAAAAATTGATTATTAGCTTGATTATAACTTGCAGATGCATTCTTTAAGGCAGTATCGGCACTTGTTACAGACGAGATAGCTGTATTTAAATTAGACATTGCGGTATTCATTGCAAGTACATGTGCATCAATTTGAGCTTGAGAAAATCCGGAAGTGCCAGGAGTTAATTTATTTACTATTCCGGAAAGATCCCCCACAAAACTTTTTATTGTATTCAAATAATTTTCAGAATTTAAAAGCAATTTGCTTGCTCCAAGTTTTTCAGAAGAATCAAGATCATTTTTCCAATTTCTAAAAGCTTCAGTCACAAGTAATCTTTCAAAATTTATTGAATTGGATTGCGTATAAGAATCGGTAGGAATATTTATTGTTGGATTTGCACTTTGTGAATTATCAAAAAAACCATCAGCATAATTAAAAATTGCATTCTGAGATTTTGTATATCCATCTCGAGCTGCATTGATAGCTGAATCTTTTGAATTATTAAGGGTTGTTAAAGACGCATCAACATTTGATTGATCTAAAGCTAGCTCCTCAGGACGAAGCCCTCTTTCTAATTCACTCAAGTTTGCTTGAGCTGCTAAAAGAGCAGCTTGGTCATCTCCATTATCAAGAGAAGCGATCAGATCCCCTCTCTTAACAGGATCACCTACTTTGAAATTTAAAACCCGAAGAACTCCTCCTCTTTCAAAAGCAAGGTCTGCTTTACCGATAGGTAATACTTTTCCTGTAACACTGACCTTTTCAATTACATTTCCAATAGTAGCGGAAGCAGATTCGATACCTGAAGCCTTTCCGCTTCTAGTAAATAAATAAATTAAAATAATTAAGACAACAACCGCTCCAATAATAAAATATTTATTTTTTACAAAATTAGGAACACTCTTTTTCATTAAGTTCAGATTCATAATTACATTATATCAAATACCAAAACAAAGGGTACCTAACTAAGTGGACTAAACAGGCTCTTTAATTCCTCTTTTTTCTTTTGATCATAGGTTGCTTCTAATAATTCAAGCATGACCTCTTTTTCAGAAAATTTATGATTCTTGGATAGTTCTAAAAATTCATCAAATGTTACTTCTTTAAGTTTTATTTTTTCACCAGGATCTAAATTCATATCTGCTACTTTTTTTAGTCCTTTAGCCACAAAAGTATAAATAACCCAATCGATCTTGCTTGTAGGATGCTCTGCTCGCCAAAGAATAAAACTGTCGGCTTCATATCCGCTTTCTTCAAGCAGCTCTCTTTTTGCGGCATCCAAAACTTCTTCACCAGTTTCAATTCTTCCTCCAAGTCCTGTTATAAAAGATTCCTTGCCTGGCTGTTCTTGTTCTGAAAGCAAAATATTTCCGTTATCAAGTACCCCAAAAATAACTACCGTATCTGGTCTTTTTAATTTTTCAAAAATAGTTCTCGTTCCATCAAAAAGCTCTTGTTCCCAATGATAAACATCAAAAAGAATTCCGCTGAAAACTCTTTTTGCATCTTTAGGAATTGGCTGTTTTGATCTCGGACGATGTATTTCCATGCGATAATTATAACATCTTGAACAATGATTTTTACATTATATTAAGGTCATCTATCATTTTTTTTATTTCAATTTTCATCATCTATTTTACGTTATTATTACTATCTCAATTTGGTTTAGGGCGGTCTAAAACCTTTTAGACCGCCCTAAACCCAGACCTAAACCAAATTACAAATTTTCTTAAAAGAGTGTAAAATATTGTTATATGGAATCTAAAAGATCGGGGATAAGATTCAGTAGCAAGAAAATAATTATTTACGGAGCAATAGCAATTGTTCTTATTTTTATTGGTGTCTTTATTGGACATAAATTTTCCGGGTCTCCTAAACAAAATAATGTTCGCGTAATTTACAGCTTGGACAAAATGCAAAATGATCAAGAAATAATTAACATAATAAATGGAGCAGACAAATATATTTATTTCGCGATTTACATGTTTACCAAAGACAATATTGCAGACGCTTTAATTGATGCCAAAAATCGAGGAGTTATTGTTCAAGGCATCACAGACAGAGAAAATGCAAAAGATTCTTACGAGAAACCAATCATTGAAAAACTTAAATCTGCTGGGATAATCGTAGAAAATGAATTACACCAAGACGGCATCATGCACATTAAAACAATAGTAAGTGAAAAAGCCTTTGCGTCAGGGAGTTATAATTGGACATCTTCTGCAACAGTTGCAAATGATGAGGTTCTTGAAGTTGGAACGGATGAATCACTTCGTAGTCAATACGAAAATATTTTAAAAAGAATTCTTGAAATAAATAAAGGGGTCAATGCATCAGTTTCAACAAAAGTAGTAGATTATTCAAAGATCATTGATTTTAAAGAAGCCTCAAATCACATTGGTGAAAGCATCAGTGTTCAAGGCAAAGTTATTGATATTTACAAATCAGCCAAAGGACTTACCTTCTTTGATTACTGCTCGAGTTATAAAAATTGTCCCTTTAGCGTAGTAATTTTTTCAGATAAAATTTCTAATTTTAAAAATCTTTCAACTTATATTGGTAAAACTATTTTAGTTTCAGGAACTATCAAGCCATACAACGGAAAAGCAGAGATGATTTTAAATACAGAGAGTCAGATCAAAATTCAAAAATAAATATTTCTAAAAAAATACCCCGGCTTGAAAAGTCAGGGTTGCTCAGAAGGAACAGTGAGGTGATTTTCTCTGCGAAATTCGGTTAATTCATTCTGCACAACACCGCACTGAACGCGAAGATGAGCATCACACTCTGAGTCGTTTGGTTCGTGGTGAACCTTTTCACCTGTAAACCAACGATTTTCAGGACTTTTACGAACAGATTCCAATCTTTTAAAGAACCTCACGAGAGAGGAACTTAAAACAAACTGTTTTTCTTCTTCACTGATAGAGCTTGGATTTTCCATAACAGCATTTGATTCCTATTAATTGTACCACGAGACTACTTCTTGCTTTTCTAAGTCGCTTTCACCGCAAGAGTATTTCCAATTTCTACACTCGTTTTACTCGTAAGAAATTTAGGTCGCTCCCAAGAAAACAAAGTCACATACCTAGTTTTAACAAGTTATACACTCTTTTTTCCTTCAACTTTATGAACTTTCTAACTTTACAAACTTAGAACTGTTTATTGTAAGACTTCCAAATTCATGTTAATATTTTGCCAATAGAGATAACAACTAAAATTCATTGGAACCACGAATAAATAATCAAATCAGAGCTAAAGAACTTCGCGTTATAAGCGAAACTGGTGAAAACTTAGGTGTATTGCCTTTTGCAGAAGCTTTAGCGAAAGCCAAAGAGGCAGAACTAGACCTGATCGAGATCTCCCCTAATGCTCTTCCTCCTATCGCCAAAATCCAAGATTTTGGAAAATATCAATACCAAGAAAGTAAGAAACAAAAAGAGGCCAAAGCAAAATCAAAAAGTGCTGAGGTAAAATCTCTTCAGATAAAAATTGGTACAGGCGACCACGACCTAATGCTCAAGGCTAAAAAGATCTCCGAATGGCTGGCTGAAGGTCATAAAGTAAAACTAGACCTTTTCCTTACAGGCAGATCAAAAATGCTAGATACAAATTTTCTTAAAATAAGGCTAGACAGAGTTTTAAAGCTAATATCTGTACCGTATACCATGGATGAACCAAAAAGAGGTCCAAAAGGACTAAACGCTGTGATCGAAAAGCAAAAAACTTCTTAAAGGCTAGAGGAGGCTCAAAATTACTGAATTTGTGTTGACTTTTGGGTAGATATAGGTAGAATTGTACGAACTTCTTCTATTATCTAAATTATTGAGATTGAAGTAAAAAGTCATTAAAAACTTGGCTTTTGGAGGTTAGTTAAAGATAAAAATTATACATAAATTAAAGATATGAAAACAAATAAGTCTTTTTCAAAAAGATTGAAGGTCAGTAAAAACGGTAAGATCAAGGCTAGAGCGCCAGGTCAAAACCATTTCAATGCAAAAGAATCTAGATCAAAACAACTAAGTAAAAAGAGACAAGGTAACTTCCCTATGACCACAGGTGAGAAACGCCGATACCTAAACTTCTAATATTAATAATAAAATTACTAATTACTAAAAAGTACCAACATGACAAGAGTAAAGAAAGGAGTTAATGCACTCAAAACAAGAAGAAACGTTCTCAAAGCTGTAAAAGGTTACCGTTTTGGAAGAGGAACAAAAGAGAAACAAGCTTATGAAGCTATCGTTCACGCTGGAAGATATGCTTTTGCTCACAGAAAAGACAAAAAAGCTGACAGAAGAGGAGACTGGCAAGTTGTTATTTCAATGCCTCTAAAAGTAGCTGGAATTTCATACAGTAAATTTACAGATAAACTAAAGAAGTCAGGAGTTCTAATAAACAGAAAAATGCTTGCTGCCCTAGTAGTAGAAAGCCCTTCTACTTTCCAAAAGATCGTTGAGAAGGTGATGTAATAAATAGTGACTAGTCGTTAGTGGCTAGTGATTAGTAAAAAACAATAAATAAAAAGAAAAAGCCCTTCCGCCTAGGCGGAAGGGCTTTTTCTTTTTATTTCACCAACCACTATCCACTATTTTAAAAAACTCTATCGCAATAAGTATCATTTACCTTCATCTTCTTTGTCGCTTCAATAACTTTTTCAACTAAAGCTTTTGGATCTGAATCAAAAACAATTGATCCTGTATCCTTTCTATTACTTTTTTCAATAATTGTTTTAATGATATCGTCTGTTTCCCAATCATCACTCGTCAACACACCGATCGGCTTACTGTCCTCAAAAGCAATTGTAAATTCATGAAACGTTCCAATTCTTCCTGGACCAATAATTACAGCATCCGATGCTCTTGTAAGAAACAGATCTCTTCCTGGATAACCAAAACCTGTATAAATAATTATATCCATAAAATCTATCGGCAATCTATAGCTTTGCACGTGTTCTTTTTCATTTCGTGCGGGAGAAAAGCCAATAGACAATCCGTCAGCATCTTTTGCTCCCATCGCAGCCCAAAAAGGAAAACCAGTTGTAGAACCTGTAGTCAGATCAGCCCCTTGAAGAATAATTTGCCTGCCTAATTCTTTTCCAATATCGTGCACTCTAGGATTTAAATGGTCGAGCTCTGCCGCTCCTGAAACGCATATTTTTATTCTAAAATGCCCGTGTCTTTTTTTATCAAGATTAAGAGCGGCTAATTTATCATCTATATTTATTTTTTGTTCAGGATCTGTCATTGAATTTTATAACTTAATGTATTTTTAATTTTGAGGGCTTGTCCTGTTAGTGATAAAAGGTAAATTTTTTTGCCAATTATTTAAACAATTTCTCCCTTCGAATATTTTACGATAAAATAATTATATCAATTTATTCAAATACTCATCGATTAGCATTTACCTTTTTCTACTACGGGATTAACATGATAGTATCACAGACTCTCCATCTTCAGGATGATAGGTCTTAACCCCAAGATTATCTTCAATTTTTTGACCCAAAAACATAGAAGATTTTGGCTCGCCCATTACCGGAAAAACTTTTTTTAAAGTATCTCGAGTGTAGCTCACGAATTCTAAAAGATGATCTGAATCTTTATGGGAAGAATATCCATCAATACTTTCAATGCGAGCATTAACTGGAATTTTATTTCCAAAAATATTGACTGTTTTTGAACGATTCGCAATTTGTCGGCCAAGTGTTCCAAAAGATTGATACCCAGTAAGTAAAATTGTACTTTTTGGATCTGGTAAATAATTAACTTCATGATGCATAACTCTTCCTCCGGTAGACATTCCACTTCCAGCAAGAATAATTTTAGGATTTGGTTCTTTAAGAAGCCCTTTACTCTCTTCCGCGCTTCCGATCACAGTTAGTCCAGGAAAAGAAAACAACTCTTCTCCTTTTCCGATCCTTTCGAGAGCTGCAATGTTAAAATTCTTAGTTTCTTTCATGTAAACATCAGTCACCTTAGTAGCCAAAGGAGAATCAAGAAAAACAGGAATACTTGGCACTCTTCCTTCATCCATAAGGGTATGAATTTCAAAAAGAAGATTCTGAGTTTTTTCGAGTGAAAAAGAAGGGATAACTAAAGCTCCTCCAGCTCTTACACTGTCCTCAATAACGTCCTCCAACTTATCCCTTCTTTGAGCAGTTGATTCATGATTTCTATCTCCATAAACACTTTCCATAATTAAATAATTTGCATCAGTAATTTTTTCTGTATTCGGCAAAATAGGAGACGGAGAATTTCCAAGATCTCCAGTGAAGACAATTTTTGTCCCGTTATAAGTGATCTCATACATAGTCGAACCCAATATATGTCCAGCATCTTTGGCGACTACTTCAAATCCTCCTGAAAGTTTGAAGGGTTGATGGTAGGAAATATCTTTCCATAATCTCATTGCGTGTTCAATATCAATTGTCAGATAAAGAGGAGGATTCCCAGTTTTTTCTGCTTCATGAAGCATAAGATTTGCGGCATCTTCAAACATGATCGGTGCAAGCTCTCTTGTTTCAATTGTTGAAAATATTTTTCCTTTAAAACCGTCTTTCACAAACTTTGGAATTCTTCCGATGTGGTCAATATGCGCATGAGTGATCAAAAGATAATCTATTTTAGCTGGATCATATGGAAAAGGTTTTGCGTTTTCTCTTGGATCTGCATCTCCTTGTACAAGTCCGCAATCCACCATGACGAAAACTTTTTCCTCTAGGCTTCCCTCCTCTGGCATTGTCTCAAGAATATAATTGGCACCAGTAACAGTCGTGGCACCAGAAGCAAAAGTAAGTTTCAGTTTTTTTTCAACCTTAATTTGTGTTTTTTCTTCTGTTTGCATTATTTTTTATATTTTCTTGTTTACTGGCCTAAATTTTTAAAAATTACAACTTACATTCCTTGATGTTTAAATTTATTATAAACTTTTTTAAAATTTTTGGCGGGTGATTAAAAAAGCAATACAACTACCAACAATGTCACAAACTAGATCCATTGAAGTATCAGGAAAATACTGACGACTTAAGATAGATGTAATTCCATATTTAATCTCAAATAATTCCCATAAAATCCCAATTAATAAAGAGAATGTAATTATAACTCCTAAAGAAGGTTTTTTACTTTTAAAAGAAAATACATAAGACAAAACAAAAAATATTCCAAAACCTCCTATTAAGTGCGAGACACCGTCAAACCAGCCAGTTATCCAATAAAGACCTGTCATTGTCGCAAAAAAATGAACGAGGAAAAGTAAGATGAATATTCCCAGACTCAAAAAAAGATATGTGCTTTTTCCTGACATTACGTACTGATATTATACTCTGTACCTGACACCCCGTCACTAGAAAATTCATCCGCACACTAAGTCTACTCCTTCTTTGAATTATGAAACTCTCCGTGTGTCATTCCCGCGCAGGCGGGAATCCAGTTGACTAGAAAGTAATGAGTTTATGAATATATTTTCTGTCATTCCCGTGGAAACGGGAATCCAGTTTTTCTATTGTTCTATCCTAGATTCCCGCCTGCGCGGGAATGACAAAACTTTTACTTTAAGTGAAATTTAGCTGTGACCAGTAAAGTCCCTCGCAGCAAGCAAACAGAGGTATTAAATACCGAACTCGCTTTTCTCGTACTTAAACCGCCCCGAGGGGTGGGGTATTTACCCTTTGTTCCGCCTGCATTCGGATGTCGTGAATTACTTCGCTTCGCTCGTCTTTCGCGACATCTCTCATTTGGCGGAATAAAAAAATCCCCACAAAATGGAGATTCTTTTTCGGATACGAGTGGCGGTATTGCGCCTAACGTAAGTTAGGTGGGTGCATTCGACGGAGAGCCTAAGCTTTCCGAAAGTGGTGCTCCCTAATTTTTCAATAAGTTAAGGCAATACCGCTTCGTAACCTATATTCAGTATGAACTCTTTTAAAAAGTCTGCAATAGAAAAAGTGGACAAAAAAATATGAAATTAAAAAAGCCTTTCTTTAAAGGCTTTTTTAATACAAGAGAAAAAATTTTTAACTTCCCGTCAACCCGGTCAGTAGATTTTGGCATTGCAATCCATTTGCGATGCCAAGTTAAGCAATATAATGAGAAAGTTTTTTCACGAAGAACTGATCAGTAAAATTAAATACTAAAAGAAATGTCTTGCGAGCAAATAATGCCAAAATTCACTGCCGGGTCAATCTTTAAATCTTTACTCAAAAATTCCATCTAAATTCACATCATAAAGAATTGCTTCAGAGACCAATCGATAATTTATTATTTCACTTTCTTCAAACCAAAGTGAAATTTCACTTTTTGCATTTTCTACTTCATCAGAACAATGAATCAAATTTCTTACAGCCCTATCGTCAATTGCAGAAATTTGATATGAATCCAAAGTAAGATCTCCTCTGATAGTTCCTACATCTGATGTTGCTGGTTCTGTTTCTCCAACTATTTTTTTAACAACTGCTACAGCCTGATTGCCTTCTAGGACCATCATAACAACAGGACCAGATGTCATAAATTTAACTAGAGCTCTGATGATGTCCTTTCCGTACTCAATAGGAGCTTTATCCACCACCATTCCGTGTTCTGCTCTATCTTGAGCAATCTTTATTCCCTTCTTTTCAAACCAAGCATCATCTTTGTTGTAATGCTTCCAAATTTTTTCTTCAGGAAGGGTACAAAACTTAAGAGCAGCGATCTTTAATCCTGTTTTTTCAAATCTTTTGATTATTTCACCGACAAGAGAACGCTGAACGCCGTCTGGCTTAACAATGACAAATGTTCTTTCTTTCTTTGGATGATCCATAAATTCAATGATTATTTTGTAATTAGAAGCTAATTCTACACAAAAACAGCCTAAATTCAAAGAATTTAGGCTGTTTGACGATTAAACTAACGGGAGTTGCCATTCCCCTGCGTAGGTAGGAATAACAAGAGACAACGTTAAAATTTAAGGCTTTATACCATTACCCATAACACAATTTCTATAAAATGAATCCTGGGAGTCTACAGGGAAATTTTCAGATGTGAGAAAGCAATCTTTTCGGATTTTTGTCGGCCTCCATTCATACCAATAGAAAAGACTTGAAACTATGATTAAGACTGTAACAACGAGACTTAAGGTTTTCATAGATTCATTGTATGCCTTTTTCGCTGATTTTCAATGGTTATGTCGCTAAGGGAGAGATGTGAAGTTATCCACACAGAAGATCTAATTTTTTAAGACTTTAATGATGAAAAAGGATTTATTTGAGAATGTGGGAGGCTAAGCCTCGCACAAGGGTTATTTATTAAGACTTTAATGATGAAAAAGGATTTATTTGAGCCTCTGGCGGAGGAGTTCTTCCCGATTCATATTTTCGGCGAATCTCAGCTTCAACTTCTTTGCGGTCTTTTCCATATGTTAAATATGAAAGCTCTTTAAGTTTGTCTGCTCGAGCTAAGTCTCCTTTAGGGAAAGGTAGAGTCTCTAAACTAAATGGACGCACAGGACGGCCTTTTGAAAGTAATTTCATATAAACATTTCGGTTATCTAGATTCATCAGATCAAATTGTTCAAAAACTGGTTGGAATTGTTTTTCCAAATATTCTGCATCTTCTGCTCCGACTCTAAAGGCAGCAATAGAACCTACGTTTCCAAAAACAGAATCTTTGATCTCATCTTCTAGTTGAGCAATGAATTGGTTGGCGACAGTAAGTGACAATTGATATTTTCTAGCCTCAGAAAGAATTTGAGAAATAGAATCCGTTGTAATATTTTGAAATTCATCAATGAACAAATAAAATGGAGGAAATTCTTTTCCGAATGAATCTGCTCGAGAAAGCGCTGCCATCAAAATTTTTCCAACAATAATCAAACCAATAAGATTGGCATTTATATCTCCAAGTCTTCCCTTTGAAAGGTTTACTAAAAGAATTTTTTTGTTATCCATGATCTCTCTAAAATTCAAAACAGATTTTTCTTGAGAAATAATTGGACGCATGATGTCGTTTGAAAGAAAAACATCAAATTTACTAGTGATATACGGCACAATGTTTTGCAATGATGCCTCTCCTCCTGCCTTGCCAGCAATTTCACGCCAGAACTGAACAACAATTGGATTATTGCATTTTGTTAGTTTCATTTCGCGAAAGTTCTTGTCCGAAAGCACGCGAGAAACATCAAAAAGAGTATTACCGCTTTCTGGGTCTTCCATCACAAGAAGTACGGCGTTTCTAAAATATTGCTCGAACATTGGACCGCCGGCTGTTTTCATATCAAAAAGTTTATTGAAAATAGAAAGCATTTCGTTCACAACGAAAGTCTTTTGTTCAGGAAAATTTACATCGTACTCAAGCATATTTAAAGCCATTGGCCTTTGAGCGTATCCAGGATCAAAATAAATTACGTCATTTACTCTCTCTGGTGGAATAATTGAAAGAATATCCTGAATATCGTTTCCGTGTGGATCGATCATACAAACACCTGCTCCTCTTTGAATATCCTGCGCGATCATATCCTTAAGGAAAGTAGTTTTTCCTGTTCCTGTTTGTCCGATAACATACAAATGTCTCAAGCGATCTTCATCCGACATATAAATATGAGTTTGAACATTTCTATCTCTGTTTACTCCAAGCAATACACCTTCTTGAGCAAGACCCATTGGAGCAGGAGCGCTTCTAAATACAGCTGTCTTGAGATGAGGTGAAGAAATATTTTCTTGAGGAAAGTGAATTAAGGTTGTTACTTCCCCGATTGAAAGGGGTATACTTTTTTCTTTATTAAATGTTCGATATGAAAATTCTTTAAATAATTCATCAAAACTTTTATCTGAAAATTCTTTCCAAATAAGAGTTGTTCCTAAAGTATTTTCAAATTGGCTGAACGAAGCAATGATCGAGTGCATTATGTCTTCTGCTTCTCCTCTATTTGGAGCGGAAGTTAGAACTCGAATATTAGTGTGCACTATCGGAGTAGCTACTTTTCTTTTTATTTCTTCAACGGAAACTTCATTATTCTCTTCTTTTTTTTCTTTTGGTTCAGCACCTGTAAATAGAGCTTTCATTTCACCCTTAGCTATATCCTTAACCGTTTTTGAAAATTCCCCTAACAAACTGTGTTTAATATCTATCGCTTTTTTCAAAGGCATCCCATTTTGAATAGCTTGCAAGGCTTCTTTGTACTTTCGAATATAACCGTCTTCATCTCGAGATAACACAAATTGAATAGCAGCACCCTCGCCATCTTTATTAATTTTTGAAAAAGCATTCAAAATAACATTTAATGGGTCGTAATCAAATCGGTCATAGATCTTTAACGGAAAAATAGGATTACCCATCAAATGAGCTTCGGCGGCAATAGAAATACCTGAATAATTAAAAACATTGTAATCATCTTTTTTTTCATAGATCCTTGCTTTAGGAAAAACTGAAAGAAGCTGTTTTTCAAAAATATTTTTTTTGCTGTCTGGAACTGAAATATAAAAAGCAGTTTCGGCTGAGCCTTCGGCGCTTGCCAGCTCTAAAGTTATAGATTCATTAAGACCTGTTGATAAAATTCCTTCATACCACTGTTCCATTGAAGAAATAATTTCTTCAAGCGGTTTTTTATCACTTTCTTGTTTATTCTCAGGAAAAGAAACTTCAAACAAAGTATATCCAAGAGACTTTACTACTTTTTCTTTTCTATCATTCTCAGTTAAAAATCCAGCCTTAAAAAACTGGACCAAAAATCTATGAAAATCGTCTTGAATATGAACATTACCCATCATTTGAACGATCGAAAGAGTATTTTTGAGACCCTTTTTAGCAAGGATACTCAAAAGCTCCTCCATTTTTTTATCGTGGGTTTCAGGTGAGAGTTCAAGAGCAATTTCCTTTGCTTCAGTAGAGATCATTTTATGCCCTTTTTCTAGGAGGTCGTCAGGATGAGCTTGGACATATCTTCTTATCTCTTCCCTAATCAAATTTTCTTTGTCTACATTTTCAAAATTTTTTGAAAGTTCTTTTTCACGAATAGCGATTCGTTCTTTCAGAAATTTAATTTCTTCTTCAGGCGAAGAAAATTTTTCTAGAATTTCAATGTTTGAAGATTTCTCCATCCAGCACTAGAAAATAACATCGCTTTTGCAAGCGTTGCTGTTTTCAAAATTACTTTTAAATTCGACTTGAAAAATCATATTTGCAATCATTTATTTGATTATATCCTTAATGTCATTTTGTAGTGACTGGATAAATATCCTATAAATTATAACATGACAGATGAAGTCACATAATTAAAATTATTTATATATTTTATTTAGAAAATTTACAAAGTTAAAATTTCTGGACGAGATTTACGAATCACCACAGTGTGTTCAGCGTGAGCTGCACGGCCTCCGTCTTTTGTAGAATAAGTATAGCCATCAGGCATAAGCTTTATATCTCCTTTTCCCTCAACAAGCATTGGTTCGATCGCTAAAACCATTCCTTCTTCAATAAGAGCGCTTTTGCCTGAGACTTTGTAATTTGGAATATACGGCTCTTCGTGAATTGCGTGTCCTACAGAATGTCCTCCTAAATCTTTAGCAGGAGAAAAACCTCTTTTTCGAGCAACTTTTTCAATTGCAGCACCTATGTCATTAATTCTATTTCCAGGAACAGCTACTTTGATCGCTGCGATCAAAGCTTCCTCTGTCGCACGAATTAATTTTTCTGCATTTTTATCTTTTTCTTTGTCTCCTTTTCCCGCAATAACGGTAATTGCAGAATCAGTAAAAAGTCCTTTGTAAGAAATTCCGCAATCAAGAGTAACAATATCTCCATCTTTTAAGATCTTTGGATTTTCATTTGGAATTCCGTGAACAATCTCATCATTAATGGATATGCAAATAGAAGCAGGATACGGTCTTAAAGCTCCTTCTGGAGTGTAATTCAAAAAGGCCGCTTTTCCTCCAGCTTTATCGATCAAACTTTTTGCTTTCTCATTTAAGAACCAAGTTGAAACGCCTGGTTTTACTTCTTTACCGACAGTTCTCAAAACCATTGCGAGTTTTTTTCCTCCTTCTTTGAGAATTTTTATTTCAGCTTCTGTTTTTATTTTTGACATTTTGTTTTAAATTTTCTCTTGGTTGTCATTCCCGTGGAAACGGGAATCTAGTTTCTTATTTGATTTCTCTGGATTCCCGCCTGCGCGGGAATGACACGTACGATGGTTATTGAAGTTCTAGTGCAGACATTATTTCTTGATGAACTTCGTCAATTGATTGCTCTCCTTTTATTTCCATAAAATCTACATTTGGATTTTCTTTGTAGGACATAATTACAGGATAAAGAAAATCATCAAAAGCTTTCATTCTTTTTGCAATTGCTTCAGTTGTGTCATCAAGTCTTCCTTGAGCTTCTGCGCGTTTCAAAGCCTTATCAGTTGCCCACTCTGAGGAAACGTTCATGTAGATCATTTTGACTTTACCAAAGCCGTAAAATGGAGCTACTGAATCGAATGTAAGCGCCTCTGCCATCTTACGAGGAGATCCATCAATGATCATGTGCTGACCTTCTTTGTAGTTTTGAGTCATAAGATTTGCCCACAACATTGAAGCCAAAAATTCTGGAGCAAATTGTCCGCCATCTACAATTGATTTTAATTTCTTACCTGTGTAAGTGTCTCCGTTAATTAATTTTCTAAATTCATCTCCAGTAGAAACATAAAAAACCCCAGCTTTGGGATCAGTTTCATTTAAATATTTTGTTAAAAGCGTGGCTTGAGTACCCTTACCGCATCCGCTTCTTCCAAAAAAAACAAAAATTTGAGGTTTCATGATGATTTTTTAGCGAGCAACGCGAGCTTTATAAAATCATCACCCTGTTAAATAAATTTGATATTTTTCAGAGAGTTGAACTGCTTACTTTGCTACCGCTTTTGCTTATTGTGTCTTATTTTTTACTAATTATCAAATTTAATTTTTCAAAGAAAAATTATTTAACAGGGTTAAGAAAATATAGTCGCTTTGATTACAAAGCTCGTTATTTTCTTAATACTCTCTCATCGAAATCTGCGCATCGATCTTTTTTATCAGATCAATAACCACGGAAACAACAATGAGAAGAGCGGTACCTCCGATAGCAATAGATGTAATTCCTGTAACTGCTTTTATAAATAGAGGCAATACTGCGATCACACCAAGAAAAAGCGCTCCAACTAAAGTTATGCGAGTTGTAACTTTTCCAAGATATTCAGCAGTTGCTTGACCTGGACGAATTCCAGGGATAAAGGCTCCACTTTTTTGAAGATTTTCTGAGATCATTTTTGGATCGAAAGTAACAGCTGTGTAGAAATATGTAAATACAAAAACAAAAAGAAAATACATAATTCCATAGATCCAATTGTCTGCAAGCCATCCCAAAAGAACATTTGCAACATTTGAAATTACACCAGTACTTGCCCCTTTAATAAAGTTAAGAATTAGTTGAGGGAAAAGAAGAAGTGAAAGTGCAAAAATAATTGGGATCACTCCAGCTTGGTTCAAACGAAGAGGAAGATAAGTTGAAATTCCTCCAAACATTTTGTTTCCTCGAACTCTCTTGGCATATGTAACAGGAATTGGTCTTTCTGCTTCTGTGATAAATACAACAGAGTAAATTACAACCGCTGCAGCCACAGCAAGACCAACATAAAGCGGAAGCTGACTTGCATCGTATGAGAAAAAAAGTCTGCCGATCGAAGTTGGAGCAGAAGCAATAATTCCTGCAAAAATAATTAATGAAGTTCCGTTTCCAATTCCGAATTCGGTGATAAGCTCACCGATCCACATTAGAAGTGTAGAACCAGCAGTAATAACAATAATGTTGATTATAAAATCTGAAGTTGTTAGAGAGGTTAATACTCCCTGTTTGCTCAAAAGGATCATAAATCCAAAAGCTTGCAGTGCTGAAAGTGGAATTGAAGCAAGTCTTGTCCATTGACTGAACTTTCTTCTTCCAATTTCACCTTCTTCTTGATAGATAGCCTTTAATTTTTCTGACATCATAGTCAAAAGTTGCATAATAATTGAAGCAGTGATGTAAGGACCAACTCCAAGCATTACAAGAGAAAGATTTGAAAGCCCTCCTCCAGAAAAAACATTTAACATACCAAAAAATTGATTGTTTTGGAAAAAATTAGCAAGAGCTATTTTATTGATTCCTGGAATTGGAATAGATGCGAGTGCTCGGAAAATTGCTAAACCAACAAGAGTAAAAATTATTCTCATTCTTAGAGTTTTGTCTCCGAAAATTAGTTTTAATTTTTCTGTTATTGAGTTCATCTTAAGATACGCTTCCTCCGGCCTTTTCGATAGCTTCTTTTGCTGTCTTCGATACTAAAACTCCTTTAAAAGAAATTTTACTTGGAACTTTTTCAGTAGGCTGACCAATTAGAATTTTGATCTTTGCAATTCTACCTTTGTAAGTAGAAACGATTCCTTTATCAGCAAGAGCCTTTGGAGTTACCTCCTCCCCTGCTTTGAAAGCTTTTTCAATTTGTGAAAGTTTAACAACTAAAGGTTTTGTTTGAATACTGTTAAAAGCATAACCTCTAAGTTTTGGAATTTTTTTGATAACCTCTCTGATCTCGGGACGAAGTTTTCTACCAGATCTAGATTTCTGGCCTTTTGTTCCTCTTCCAGAAGTCTTTCCTCTCTTTCCTCCACGTCCGATTTCTTTTGGAGACTTTCTTTTATGTGTTCTTTTTACTTGGTGTATTTGCATATATTTTTATTAATTCAAAATTTAGAATGTAAAAGTCAAAAGTGTAATTAAAAACTCAAAATTATTTTTCTGATTTCTTTTTTCTAGACTTTTAAATTTTGACTTGTAATTTTGCATTTTGATTTTTAACTTTTGAATTTATTTAGACACTCTTTCAAATTTTCTTGGAACTCTTAGGGCCTTAAGAGCTTTGATTGTTGCGTGTGCAATGTTTAATTTATTTTTTGATGGTGAATGGATCTTTGCATTGATATCTTTAATACCTGCAAGCTCGATAATATCTCGAGCGGCACTTCCAGCGATCATTCCCTTTCCTTTTGCAGGAGAAAGTGAAACGATTGAACCCTTAAATTTTTCTTGAACTTCGTGAGGAATAGACATGTTTTTCAAAAGTCTGATTTGAAAAGCATTTTTCTTTGCTGCTCTGTATGCCTTGTCGATAGCCAAAGTTGTATCTCCAGCTTTTCCAGTAGCAACCCCAACAGAACCTTTGTGATTTCCTACAACAAGTACAACTGAAAAACTAAATCTTCGTCCTCCTGAAGAAACTCTAGTTACTCTTCTGATATTGATCATTCTTTGATCGTATTCTGGTTTTGATCTTGGGTCTCTTTTGTTTGTTTTTCTTTGAGGTCTTGCATTTCGACTTCGGTTGCCAAAAGAAGAATTACTTCCAAATGCTGGCTTAGCAACTACATCAGCAACAACAGCTGCAGTTGGTTCTGTAGTTACGATCTCTTTTTCTTCTGTTGTGATTTCTGGCTCTGACATATTTTTTTTATATTAAAAATCCAATCCTGCTTCTCTTAAAGCTTCGGCAAATGCTTTTATTCTTCCAGTGTAAATATATCCTCCTCTGTCAAAAACTACTTTCTTGATACCTTTTTCTTGAATTTGCTTTGCAAAATCTTTTCCTGTTTTTGTAGCTTTTTCAGTCTTATTTCCTTTGCTTTCTGTAGCACTTGTGCAAGATACAATTGTTTTACCCTCTTCATCATTTATAAGTTGAGCGTAAATAAATTTATTTGATCTGAAAACAGAAACTCGGGGTCTCTCAAGAGTACCAGATACCTTTGAACGGATCCTTCTTTTTCTTGATTCTCTTTTAAGTGTTTTTTGATTTGTTTTAGCCATGATTTTAACTTTACGAACTTTTTACTTTATGAACTATACTGTTTTCTTTCCTTGTTTTCTGTTAACCACTTCGTCGCTGTATCTAAATCCCTTTCCTTTGTAAGGTTCTGGTTTTTTTTGACTTCTTACAAAAGCTGCAAAACTACCCACAACTTCTTTATCGATTCCTGAAATTAATATATTTCCTTTTTCTGATTTAACTTCTAATCCTTCTGGAATTGCAATTATTGTAGGATGTGAAAAACCAAGAGCACAAACAAGTTCTTTTCCTTTAACTTCTGACTTGTAACCTACTCCTTCAAGAATAAGTTTTTTTTCAAAACCTTTTGTAACTCCTTCGATCATATTTAAAACATGAGAAGCAACTGTACCCGCCATTGATTTTACCGTACCAGAACTTTCCGGAGAAAAGGCAACAATAACATTTCCATCCTTCACTTCTACATTAGCTTTTTCGCTTACTTTTTTTTCAATCAAACCTTTTGGTCCTTTTACTGAAATAACATTTGCATTGATTGTAATTTCAACGCCGGAAGGAATTAGTATTGGTTGTTTTGCTAGTCGTGACATATTATTTTTTTACCAAACTTTAAACAATAATTCTCCTCCGACCTTTGCTTTTTTTGCATCATCTCCAGAAAGCACTCCTTTTGAAGTCGAAACAACAAGTAATCCGTAATTGTTCTTAACGGGCTTTATGTCTGTTGTACTTCCATAAACTCTTCTTGAAAGTTTAGACATAAGCTTTGTTTCAGTAATTTTTGGAGAACCTTCTTCGTAAGCAAGTACAACTTTGATCTCTTTGATTACCTTTTTATTTTCTTTGCTAAAAGATGTAATAAATCCATTATCTTGAAGAACCTGAAGAATAGCTTCTGAAAATTTTGAATAAGGAACAGTAGTAGACTCCTTACCGGCTAAGCCTGCGTTCTTAATTTTGATTATTAGGTTTGCTACTTTGCTGTTTACCATGATGATTTTTTTACCCCAGGGATCTTTCCTTGGTTTGCCATTTCTCTAAAACAAATTCTGCACATTCCAAAATCGCGCATAAATGCACGCTTTCTTCCGCACTTAAAACATCTTCTCACAATTCTTGTTGAGAATTTTGGTGTTTTATTTGCTCTTGCGATTGTTGATGCTTTTGCCATTGGTATTTTTTTTGGGAGTAGAAGGCGTCATCAACCTATAAACTTTTTGCCGTTAGATTCTCGTATTTTGCTTGAAAATACAACGGTAAAAAGTTTAAGGGGTAATGAATTGTTCATTTGAACAAATCGCTGTACTCCCGATTTTGCTTCCAAGTTAATGTAAACAAAAAAGCTCTAAATGAGCTTCCTTAGAGGATAGCAAGAATGGTTAGAAAAGTCAACCAAATAGTGAATAGAACACCTTGCTAAGCCTATCCTCGTAAAACCTTTATATTGTAATATATTTTTACGAACTAAGCTGTTCTGAGGAAATAATCAAAAAGTCCGGCTACAAAGTGATAGCCGAACTTTTCTCTTTTAATTTTAAATAATTAACAAACCTATTGAGGATTTACCTCATTGAATCCAGCGTTCATGTAACAAGTAGCAAACTTAGTAGAAGTACCTGTAATTACACCGGAAACCTTATCACCACAAGTTAATTTATAGGTAGTTTCATTTGTAACCTGTGTATCAGTAGTATTTCCACTTAATCCACTAGGAGTGAAAGTAGGATTTGCGATATTTTTTCCTCCAGAAATAGTACAAGTAGAAGTATTTGTATCGTATTCATTCAACGTCCACTGAAGATTACAATTACCAGTAGTTGCTGGATTAGTTGAACTATATGGATTAATTGTGCTTGGTACGATTTTGAAACTGCTTATTGTAACTGGGCCTCTAATAGTTTTATCTGCATTTTGAACTAACAGGTTAACTACAGGAACAATGAGAGGGTCCATACAAAGACCTGAATAACAAATTTGTTTTGATCCTTTGGTGATCGAACAATTTGTAATTGGTGCACCGCATTGATCTGTTACTTTTTTGTAGGTACCATCACATTGATTAACAACAGGAACTACAGGAGGACAACAAGCAGGATTACCGCAAGTACCGCAAGTTGTTACTCCTGCACAAACGTCAACAGGAGCACTACCACTTCCACCTCCGTTACCACCTCCTCCGCCTCCTCCACCTCCGCCAGAATTAGTAGGACAATTTTGTCCTAGCATTGCACATTGTTGATCCCCACCGTAGTGATGACTACCTATGTTAAAATTTCCACAACCAGAATCTGAATAACAAACGTGTCCTTTTTTACATTTAGCTTCTGCATTTTCAACATTGATACCGAAAACAAAGATTGTAGCAAAAACCAAACCTGAAATCATAAATAATTTTTTCATATTTTTTTTATTCATATATTTTTATTTATTATTTCTTTGTTAAATTAGTAATAGATTGATTTATTTTATTTTTCATATCTACTTTTTCTGACGCACCAAGGGTAATGTCTTTATCTACCAGACTTAATGCTGTTTTATAAGCTTCTGAAGCACCAGATTTGTTGGCCGTAGCTTCCATTAAAATACCTTTGACAACATAAGCAAACGAGTCATTAGCATAAAAACTTAGAGCCTTTTCAATATCTTGGTTAATTTCATTCTTTAACGCCTCATCTTTTACAGCGTAATCATTAAGTAATATTTTTGCATAAGCTCGGTTAGTATAAGAATTGCCATATTTTTCGTATGACCCTATTGATTTTGAGAAATAATCTATTGCAAGCTGATAATTATCAGAAT
>JBAYHV010000009.1:0-24921 GCA_041665985.1 Minisyncoccota bacterium | reverse complement strand
AACTCCAGAATCCTGTCATCACAAGACAATGGGATGCCTTTGTGGCAAGCAAGGATGCCAAGATCGCTCAAGGTAATGCTGTGAAGCTGATGAGTATGTTGGCGAACAAGATGATCGAGTAGGACTAGAAACCCTAAATTCGAAATACTAAACCCTAACAAAAGCCCCGCCTTCGGCGGGGCTTTTGGTTTTAAGAAATATTTTATAAAAAATACCGTCCTTCATAAATGATGGACGGCGTTGCTCAAATTATAACTCCCAGCATCCCCAACAAAACCAAAGAGGAACTTTCCTTAGGATTTTTTTGAGGTCTTTGACGACGTGATACACCGACTCTTCAGTACAAATCGTTTTCCAGAACTCTGGGTAGAAGTGACGGCGGTTGCCACCTGTTATTTTCAAACAGAGCGACACCATTTGCTCAACGCAGGCCTTCCTGGCTTCACTTAGGTAGTGTTGCCGGATAAGCTTTTGGCTAAACTGTGGCAAAGATATTTCACTGTACTCGATTTGGGTGTACCAATACCAGAGACGGTTAATATCTTTGAAGAAGTCAATTGCCTTTTTGTCATCGAAAGAGTCGATTTCACCATACACAAGCAGAAGCTCTTTGATTTCTTCCTCTGGACTTTTGTTGGTTTGGAGTGACGCAAGAGCCCTGTTTCTGTGGGCTTTCCGAATTTGCCGTTGCTGTTCCTTCAACTCTTCTTCCTTTAATTGCAGGTTAGATGCTGTATCTTCGTGAGAGAGAATGTTCATGTTTTTTTTAAAGTTACCATGAAAAATATACTTGTCAATACTGATTTATCTATCCAAAAAATGCTATAATTTAAAAATAAATAAGCCTTTATGGGCTTTTAATTTTTAAAATCATGGTTTACCCTAACAAGTTTTTTGAACAAAATTAGGTTAAAGTTTGAGTTTAGATTGCAAAATATACGATAAAATAATATTCAAAAAAAATATGACAAAAAATTTGAAAGGACGAGAAGAAGAAAAAAACACCCTAACAAATTTTTTGAATAAAAATAAGGGTAAATTGAGTTTTAATTGCAAAACATTCAGTAATAATATTTAATAAAAATTATGGCCAAAGAAGAAAAAAATAAGGATAAAAAACAAGAATACGGAGCAGCTCAAATTACAGTTCTTGAAGGTCTAGAAGCTGTTCGTAGACGACCAGGAATGTATATTGGCACAACAGGACCAGACGGTCTTCATCATTTGATCTGGGAAATTTTTGATAACTCAAGAGATGAAGCAATGGCAAACAGATGTTCACGAATTGAAGTTGCTCTTCTTCCTGATGGTTATGTTCGTATTGCCGATGATGGAGCTGGAATTCCCGTTGATATGCACGCAAAGACAAAAGTTTCAGCGCTCGAAACTATTATGACTGTACTCCATGCCGGAGGAAAATTTGATAATAATTCCTACAAATTTTCTGGAGGACTTCATGGAGTGGGAGCTTCAGTGGTAAATGCCTTATCTAAAGATCTTAAGGCAGAGGTTCACCGCGATGGAGGAAAATATATTCAAGAATATAAAATAGGAAAGCCTTTAGCCAAAGTAAAAAAAGTTGCTAACTCAAAAGAGCACGGAACAATTACAACTTTCAAACCAGACATAGAAATTTTTAAAGAGGGAATTGATTTTAATTATGAAAAAATTGTAAGTCATCTTCGTCAGCAGGCTTATCTTGTAAAAAATCTTTTGATCAATGTTATTGATGCAAGGGAATACAAAGAGAAAGTAAATTTTGAGGAAGTTTTTTTCTTGAAAGATGAAAGTATTGAAGCTCCTTCCGTTAGTTTTTATTTTGAAGGAGGTCTTGTTTCTTTAATAAAATTTTATAACACTCTTTCAAAACCAATACATAAAAATATTTTTTATGTAGAAAAAGAAGAAGGAAAAACTTTAGTTGAAGTTGCTATTCAGTATATTGATGATATGTCTGCAAAGATCGTAGGTTTTGCGAACAATATTTACAACCCAGAAGGTGGAACACATATTACTGGTTTCAAAACTGCACTTACAAGAACGATCAATACTTATGCAAAGAAAAATGGTTATCTAAAGGAAGCCGATGAAAGTTTTATTGGTGACGATGTTCTTGAGGGAATAACTGCTGTAGTTTCGGTTAAGCTTCCTGAAATTCAATTTGAAGGACAGACAAAAGCAAAACTTGGAAGTATGGAAGCACAAGGCGCAGTAGCTAGTGTTTTAGGTGAATCATTCTCAATGTACCTAGAAGAAAATCCTGAAGATGCAAAAGCTGTAATGAATAAAGTTATTCTTGCAATGCGCGGAAGAAAAGCTGCTAAAGCTGCTAAGGATTCAATTCTTCGAAAAGGCGCTCTTGAGGGTATGACCCTTCCTGGAAAACTTGCCGACTGTCAAAGTAAAAATGCCGCAGAATCAGAACTATTTATTGTAGAGGGAGACTCTGCTGGAGGTACTGCAAAAACAGGACGAGACAGAAGGACTCAGGCTATTTTACCGCTTAGAGGAAAAATCTTGAACATAGAAAGAGCTCGTCTTGATAAGATGCTTGCATCAGAGCAGATCACAAACCTTGTGGTGGCTCTAGGTACTGCCATTGGAGATACTTTTGATATTGCAAAACTTCGATATCATAAAATTATTATTGCAACAGATGCCGACGTTGACGGTGCTCATATTAGAACGCTTCTTCTTACTCTTTTCTACAGACATTTCAAACCTTTGATCGATGGCGGGTTTATTTATATCGCTCAACCACCTTTATACAAATTAAAGTTAGGAAAAGAATTTCATTATTTTTACTCAGAACAAGAAAAAGAAAAGTTTTTGAAAGATGAAAAAATCCAAATAACTGAAGCGACAGAAGGCGAGGAAGCGATGGAAGAAGTTTCTGAGGAGGAAGCAGAAGAAAAAGGAGGCAAGGAAGGAAAAGAAGCTGGCAAAAAAACAAAAAAAGTTACAATTCAAAGATACAAGGGTCTTGGAGAAATGAACGCCGAAGAGCTTGGTGAGACAACAATGGATAAAAATAACCGAGTTTTGAAACAGATCACTGTTGAAGATGCTATTGAAGCTGACAAAGTTGTAGATATTTTGATGGGCAATGACGTACCTTCAAGAAAAGCTTTCATTCAATCAAATGCAAAGCTTGCAAGACTGGATATCTAAGGTTTGTTCTAAGTTTATAAAGTACTAAGTTCGTAAAGTGGAAAAATTTTTTGGAGGATAGACCTCCAAAGGAGCTTTCTCCTCCAAAAAATTAAAAAATCCAATATCTGAAGTGAAAACTAAAATACTAATTTCTTTTTTTTCTTTTCTAATTGTATTTATAATTTCTCTAATTTTTTTTATAAATTTTGAAAAACAAAAAGTTGTTTCCGAAAATATAATTGCTTCACCTATTAATACTCCAGTTGTAGTTGAAGAAAACAAAATAAATATTTTTGTTGCTGGAGATATAATGCTTGATAGGCAAGTAAGAAAAAGGATAAAACAATTTGGGTCAGATTATATTTTTGCTTCAACTACTGAAGTTATTAAAAATGCAGATATTTCAATAGCAAATTTGGAAGGAGTAATTACAAATTTTGATTCTGTTTCCGCCAAAGACCGTAATATTTTAAGATTTACTTTTGATCCAACTGTTTCGGAAACGTTAAAAAATGTTGGTTTTGATGCGCTTTCACAAGCTAATAATCATAATAATGATTTTGGTCTTGATGGAATAAAACAATCTTATGATTTTTTGAGAGTATCCAATCTAAAACCTTTTGGAGATTATTTTAATCATGATGATAAAGTGGCAACTTTCGAAAAAAATGGATTCAAAATTGTTTTTATTAGCTGGAACGAATTTGGGGGAAAAGTTGATCGTATTCTAGAGTTAATAGATCAGTACAAATCAGAAGCCTACTATGTTATCGTGATGCCTCATTCTGGAATTGAGTACGAGCATTACCCAACAACATTACAGAAGACAAACTTTAGAAAAATGATAGATAGGGGAGCTGATATTATAGTAGGAACTCATCCTCACGTAGTAGAAAGCTTAGAGATCTATCAAAATAGACCAATTTTTTATTCCTTGGGTAATTTTATCTTTGACCAAAATTTTTCTTACGACACTACCCATGCAATAACTTTAAAGATTGTAAGATCAGAAAATAAGGGAATTCTGAAGGAAAAAATAATAATTATGCCAATAGCTATTCAGGATTCTAGTCCAAGTTTTGAAGAAGGAAATGAAAAACAAAAAATGCTAGATTTTTTGGCTTCTATTTCAGATGTTTCCCTGAAAGAACAAATTGAGAAAGGAGAAATTGATTTAAATAATAATTAATAAGGAACAGTTAAAAAAACAGGCGAAGCCGAAGGCTTTGCCTGTTTTTTAATATTTAGTTGCTTACGGAGAAAGTTCTTGAAGCGCTATTGTTTGCATTTGAGGAATTAGTACCATAAGTATTTATATATATAGTATCTGATCCAACATTTGGATTATCAAAAGCGATTGTAAAATTTGCACTTTGTCCCGGTTCCAAAGAAGTCTGTGTACTAGAAGTATAGTTGTATGTTCCAGAATTGTAATAATTGTAATTGCCATTTGAAACGGTTGGAACATTCGCGTTAAATGTCCAAGGTCCTGTAGCATATGTTCCATTGTTTGTAACGGTAAATTGAACTCCTACAGTAGATCCTGCATAAATCGTATTGTTTCCATAATTATAAAATTGCCCGTTTGATCTGTTGAATTGTCCAATATTTGTGATTGAAACATTCAAGGTAGCATTGCTTGAATAGTTATAGTTGGTGTATCCAGAACCTGCTGTAAAGGGAATTGTTAGATTATTGTTTGAAAAATTTGAATCTGTGCTTGATAGAATTGTAATAACGACTTGATTTACAGATGTATCATATGAGTCAAAAGCGAGATTCATTGTAAATGAATCTCCTGGTTTAAGTGAAGGTTCTACTTGAGAAGTAAATGTTTTTTCATTCTGTATTGTTGTTGGAAGAGTTGCTGATAATGACCAAGCTCCTGAAGGAACTGTTCCATTGTTTGTTATTTGGAATTGAACCATTACTCTTGATCCAGAGTTAATTACTGAAGTTTCTTGAAAACCTCCATTACTTAAAACCATTCCTTTTTTTACTAAGGATATTGAGATATCGCTTTTGCCTCCTGCGGGATAATAATAATTTTCTGATTGATTTGTAGAATTAGTATTAGTTTGAGATACGGTAATTCCTGAAGTATCAGATGAATTATTTTTTTGAGGACCGCTTGTTCCGTCTACTAAAACTGATATTGAGTTTGTAAGTGTTGGTTCTTTGCTGTTCTTTTCAAAAAAACTCACATTCATTGGAAGAGTTTTACTTCCTGTATTTTTTGAATTAGCCGCTAATTTAATTGAACCGTTATCTGTTCCTAAAGGAAAAGATGTTCCGCAAACAATTGTTTTTCCTGAGGCAACTTCAACTAAAGTAATTCCATCAGTACATTTATAATTGAAAGAATAATTTCCATTGGTTGTTGTTGTATTATTTTTCCAAGAAAGTGCAAAAGACCCTCCAGTTGAAACTTCAGTTTTATCTAAGGTCAGAGTAATTTTTGGCTGAGTTGAAAAAGCCGAAAAAAGATATGCAGAGGCAGATGCGGATACATTTGAGATTATTCTTGGTAGAAAAGAAACAATACCAAGACTGACAACAAAAAGGATCACAAGAAAACCAGAGATCAAAGCATATTTGATCGCTTTATCTGAACCACTTTTTTCCACAGTCACTTCATCGTGAGAATTATCTGAATGCTCAGAATAAGGATCTGTATGAAAATCAGGTTCAATAGGTAAATTATGGGGAATTTGGTTGTTTGTTTCGCTCATATATCTATAAGAAGACTAAACTTTTAAAGTAACAGCATTATATCACTTTTGGCTCTTTTGTCAACCAAGCACCTTCTTTTTTTTAAAAAAAAGAAGGTGCTTGGTTGAAACCAAAATATGTCTATATATTGAAATGATTTTTAATAAAGAAAATGACTCTTTTGATGTTATATTTTTATGACATAATATAGAGACAGAAAAATGAGTATAAACCCAAAACAAAAAAAATATTTGATCTTCAGCTTGTTTTTTGTAGGTATTTTTTCCGCTACATTTATTGTCTTATATTTTTTAGGTTTTGTTCCAGAGGAACTTCTTCCTTCCGGAAATTCTCCAGCAGATACTCTTAAACTTAGTCTTTTTCAAAATGGTACAGTTGACCAACCAAAAGATGTTTCTGTAAAAGATGTTCCGATAAAAATACAAATTCCAGAGGTTGGAGTAAATGTAAATATTTTGGATCCAAATGATCCAGATAATGCAGTATTAAATCAATATTTATTAAAAGGGGCTGTTCGTTATCCAGGAAGCGGTTATCCAGGAAATGGAAATTTATTTATTTTTGGCCATAGCAGTACTCTTGCTGTAGTTAATAATCAGGCTTTTAAAGCATTTAATAAAATTGAAAATTTGAAGGCTGGAGATGAGATAAGTGTTTATTCATCTAGCACAAAATATATTTATAAAGTTCGCGATGTACGAATGGTTGTTGCAAGCAAGGAAGAAGTTGATCTAACAACCAAAGAAAATATGCTGACTCTTTCAACCTGTGACCTACTAGGTGCTACAAAAGAAGACCGTTATGTTGTTAGGGCAGATTATGTAGGTAAGACAAGTTTGTAAAAGCAATATAATATAAAATGTACATATGTCTATACAAACAGACGGAACAATGAAAGACGATATACCGAATGAAGAAAAATTAGCTAAGTATGATTCAATAAGAGCAGAAGCCGAAGAACTTTACAAAAGTTTTGGTAAAGTATTTTGTCCTGCTTTCAATACATCTCATGATGCTAAAAATCATAAAGTTCACTTCACTTCTGAAGGATTTAATCACCTCATTTACAGAATAAAAAAACAAGAAAGAGATAAAAGAGCTCAAATTATGAGATTCGAACTTCTGTTAAAAGCAAAAGAGCTTTTAGAAAAAACGAGTTTAGTACAAGAATATGATGAGTACACAAAAGAAATTAGAAAACAATCTTTTAAAAAAACAGTTACAACTAATGTAAAAATTAGAGATTGGGGTTTTGTGGGAATTATCGGTAGGTTCAGGATAAAAGTTGTAGTAAGACAGATAGGAGAAGGAGAAAGAAAGTTTTGTAGTGTTATCCCAGCGTGGGAGACAAAATATTATAAACAAGTAAAGATAGTAAGAAATACTAAGGGAAATGTTGCAGAAGATTAAAACAAGAAAACCACCCAAAGGGTGGTACTCTTGTGCAACCGCTTTCGACGCTTATCTTTTTTGGTCGATAGGTCTGACGACCCAACGGGCACGTTTATATATTCACATACAGAAGATTGGAAGTCAAACGTTGTTTTACGATATGTTGATTATATAGCTTTGTTGAGCCGTTTATTTATCCACAGGTGATTTAAATTACTTTTGGCTTGTAGCTTTCAGGAGCAACTTTTAAATATTCCAAAAGTTTTGCTTCAGAAATAAGTCCTTTTTGAGCGCCAATATCTTGAACAACAGACATTGCGTTTATTGGAGCCCAGAGTAGTGCTTCTTCAACAGTTTTTCCTTTAATTAAGGCTGATGTAAATGTTGAGGCAAAAGCATCACCTGCGCCAGTTCTTTCATAAGGTGGTTTGGTATCTGGATACAATGGCATAAATAAAAGAATATCTTTTTCTTTTTCGTACGCATAAGCGCCATTTGAACCATCAGTCAGTACGACAACTTTTGGTCCAAGGTCTGCGATCTTTTTTGCTAGTTCTCTAATGTTATCGTTTGTTTTTTCTTTTGAATCAATTTTTAAAATTCTATCGGCTTCCTCAACATTACAAAAAAAGACATCTGCTCTTTTGTAAATTTCTTTCAAGGCTTCTGTTCCGAATTTCATCTGAAATGTTCCTGGTTGGAAGGCAAGTTTTACTTTAGGATTTTTTAATAGATATTCCTCAATTGTTTTATGAAAGGGTAGTGAGTTTTCTCCAAGTGAACTTAGATAGATCCATTTTGGATCTTTTAATTTGGGAAAAGTATGAGGAAATTTTTCGTGTTTAATAAGAATTGTTCTGTCTGTTTCAAACCAAAGTACGTAATGATAATTTGTTTTCATTCCCTTATTTATTGCAACAAAATCAGTACTTACATTGTTTTTCCTAAATTGATCAAGAGCATCTCTTCCTTCGGAGTCATCTCCTATATTTGTTATGATCGCACTCTTTAGTCCAAGACGAGATGCTGAAATAACTGCATTGGCAGAATTTCCAACAGCAGGACAAACCTCCACAAATTCATAAGGGATCTTATCTCCAAAACGCATACAGATCTCTTGTTCCTCTGTATTTAGTTTGCAATTAACATGAGCTTCTTCTAATTTTATAAAAGCGTCTGTGACCGTATCCCCAATCGCTACAATATCGTATTTTTTTGAATTAAACATAAAATAATTATAACTTAACAAATAACATATAACCAATAACAAATAACTGTGAATTTAGAATCAAGAATTAGGAATAGTGAACAAAAAAAATCGCTAAGCTGTAAGGGCTTAGCGGTTACCAAAGACGATCTTTTTCGAGCTTGAGCCCTTCTTTTTTCCAGGAACGCCAGCCTTTAAGCGGGAAGCAGAAGGCTTCATACACAAGGTGGCAGAGCCAAACAGCAATGTACATTGTCAACACCACCAAGAGGAGGATCATCAACTCGATAGATCCAGCATCCTCGTTATCGTTAGAGAACTGTTCCTTTTTCATTTCCGAACAATATTATTCCTATTTTAAAAGTTTGCAAATTCAATCAAAAGTTTAAAGCTTTTTTAGGAATTAGTATTTAGTATTTTCGCTGTGATATTATTATGATATGAAAACATATAGAGAATGCATTACAGATGCATATAAAAATAAAGTTGCTATTGGTCATTTTAATATTTCAAATCTAGAAACTCTTAAAGGAATTATTGAAGCAGCAAAGGAATTAAATGTTCCTGTAATTATAGGTGCTTCAGAAGGTGAGAGAGATTTTATCGGGATCAAACAGATTGTAGCTTTAGTTAAATCCTATAAAGAACAAGGTGTTCCTGTGTTCCTAAATGCCGATCATACTTATTCGTTTGAAAGGGTTAAAGAAGCGGTGGATGCTGGTTTTGATTCGGTTATTTATGATGGAGCAAAACTTTCACTTGATGAAAATATAAAAATAACAAAGCAGTGCGTAGATTATGCCAATGCTAAAAACCCAAATGTTTTGATCGAAGCAGAGCTTGGATATATTGGAACATCGTCAAAATTATTAGATGCGATCCCTGAAGGAGCTTCTATCGGAGATAAAATGTTAACAACGATCGATGATGCAAAAAGATTTGTAACAGAGACTGGAATAGATCTATTTGCTCCAGCAGTTGGAAATATTCACGGCATGCTTAAATTTGCTCCAGAGCCAAGACTTAATATTGAAAGAATAAAAGAGATCAGCGAAGCTGTAAAAATTCCTTTAGTGCTTCATGGTGCTTCTGGAAATAGCAAAGAAGACATTCAAAATGCGATCTTAAATGGAGTTGCGATAGTGCATATAAATACAGAGATAAGAGTGGCTTATAAAGAAGCCTTGAAAAAAACCTTAAATGAAAGCGATGAAGTAGCGGGATACAAGCTTGCAGAAGACGCAGTTCTTGCGGTAAAAAATTTAGTCAAAGAAAAACTTCAGTTTTTTTCGATGAATGTTTAAAAAAAGTCAAAAGTAAAAATGCAAAAGTCAAAATTAAAAGTAAAAAGTAAAAATTTTGAGTTTTGAATTGCAATTTTGCATTTTGAATTTTAAATTTTGATTTTAAAAATAATATGAAAACAGTCGAAAGATTTAACAAATTAAAATTCTAGTGACGGGATGAGTACAAAATCCCTAGTATTTATTTTCATGACGATAGGTTCAATTATTGGAGGTTATATCCCTATGCTTTGGGGAGAAGGTAGTTTTTCAATGTCAGCTCTTGTTTTCAGTTCAATTTTTGCAATTGTTGGAATTATTGTTGGTTTTAAGATCGGACAAGAGATGAATTAATGCCCTTTTTAAACTTTCTCAAAAGGTAGTTTTGGGTGTAAAATAGTAGCCTAAGCCGAAAAGTTTAAAAATTAACAAAAAAATTATGGGATATTTATTGATAATAAGTAGAGTGATCTTTGGGGGATATTTTATTATGAGCGGTATTAATCATCTCAAGCATAAAAAAATGCTTGCTGGTTATGCAGCTTCAAAAAAGGTCCCTTCACCAAAACTTGCTGTAGTAGTGAGTGGAGTGATGGTTATTTTAGGAGGACTTGGAATTATGCTTGCTCTATATGTGCCAGCTTCGGTTGCTCTTATTGTTTTGTTTATGGTTCCTGTAACTTTTATGATGCATAATTTTTGGACAGAATCTGATCCAAGTGTGCATGCATCAGAGAAAGGAAACTTTATGAAAAATATGGCGCTTCTTGCCGGTGCGTTGGCTTATCTATTTGTTTAGGTTTTAAAAAAAAAGAAAAGAAAACGCAGTTCGCCTATCGGCGAACTGCGTTTTTTCTTTTTTATGTGTTAAAATTTTCGTATGACCCCCGTAGTAGAAAAATGGAATTGTAAGAGTTCAATAAATAATTTTGATGACATATTTTTTCAAGTCGATTTAGTAGAATTAAATTTGAAATTGGTTTCACTCTTACAAAGGATTCCATTTTATCACTAACAGGATGACATTTTTTTTTGAAATAACTATTATTGTTTTCATTGCAGTTTTCTTGGGAACAATAATGAAATTATTTAGACAACCTTTAATCGTTGGTTATGTGTTTACTGGTGTTGTCATGGGTCCTTATGTTTTTAATCTCTTACATTCCACCTCTGATATTGAGATCTTTTCTACTATCGGTATTTCCATCCTTTTGTTTATTGTTGGAATTCATTTAAATCCTGAAATTATAAAGGAAGTCGGCGTAACTTCTTTTATTGTGGCTGTGGCAGAATTTATTATTACATCTATAGCAGGTTTTTATGTCGCAAAAATGCTTGGTTTCAACGATGTTTCGGCCGCTTATTCTAGTGTTGCTCTAGCTTTTAGCAGCACTATTATAGTGATGAAATTATTTACAGACAAAAAATGCTTAAATAAACTCCATGGAAAGATCGTTTTAGGAATGCTTTTGATAGAAGATTTTATTGCGGCGTTAATTTTAATAGTGGCATCGCTCAATGTTTCTGCTTCTTCTACAGGAGCTGATCTGGAGCATATTTTTTTAATTCTTTTATTTAAAGGAATAGTGATAGGTGTTTTACTTTTCCTTGTAAGTAAATATTTACTGCCAAGACTTTCAAATTTTTTTGCATCATCTCCTGAATTACTTTTCCTTTTTTCTATCGCTTGGGGATTGGGATTTTCCTCACTTTTTTCTGTTATCGGATTTTCGGCGGGCATAGGAGCTCTTGTTGCAGGTGCATCTTTTTCTGTTTCACCATTTGCTGAAGAAATAGGTTCACGCCTTAAGCCACTTCGAGATTTTTTCATAATGATCTTCTTTGTTCTTCTTGGTTCAAAAATTTCTTTGATCATAGATACAAATATCATTTATCCTGCAATTCTTCTTTCTTTATACGTACTTGTTGTAAATCCTATTATTGTTTTTTTTGTTATGAATCTCTTGGGATACAAGAAAAGGATCAGTTTTTTGGTGGCTGTTACAGCTTCGCAGATAAGTGAATTTTCACTTATTCTTGTGGCTCTTGGGTCTTCTAATGGTCAAATAAGTGATCAGTTAGTTTCAGTTGTTACTCTAGTGTTTGTATTTACTGTAGTAGTTTCTACTTATTTAATTTTGTATTCTGAAGTTATATATGAAAGATTTAGATCAATTATAAGTTTTTTTGAACTTAGGCACGGATCAAAAGGTGAAAGAAGTTTGGATGAAAATAATTTTGATATGATACTTTTTGGATATCATAGAGTAGGAGAAGATTTTATTAAAGCTGCGAAGAGTATTGGTGCAAAATACTTTGCTGTAGATTTTAATCCCTCAGCAATAACTAGGCTTCAAAATGAGGGTATTCCATTTAAATATGGGGATGCAGATGATGTCGAATTTTTGAAAGAGATAAATATTTCTGATGCAAAATTGATCGTTTCTACTATCCCAGACTTTGAAACAAATCTGCTTTTAACAAAAACTTATAGATCAGAAAATCAATCTGGTATTGTAATTTCAATGTCGCATGATGTATCCCAAGCTAAAAAACTTTATCTTGCAGGCGCAACTTATGTGGTTATGCCTCATTATCTTGGTGCCAATCAAGCTTCAAAAATGATCGAAAAATATGGCTTTGATGTTGAATTTTTTGACAGAGAAAGAAATGAACATCTTCTTCATCTAGAAAAAAGACAAAAATAAATCCGTAAGTAGTTTGATCATTTAAATAAGAGTCCATTTTAAAAAAGCAGGAGTAGACTTAGTGTGCGGATAAATCCGTAAGTAGTTTGTATATGATAAATAAATATTCTAAAGAGCAAAACGAAAGCAAAGTTAGTGTGCGGATAAAGTTCGTAAAGTTAAAAGTTTGTATAAAAAAATATACTTAAACTTTACAATTGTACATAATTGTGATAAAAATTTTAGTGGTACAGAAACTTCAAAAAAAGGAATGAAATATGTTGCAAATTATTTTAATCATAATCGTGATATTGGTGATACTCGCGCTGGTTGTAGTTGTAGTGTTTCTAAGTTGGGAGGGGCCATGTGAAGTTTGTGGAAGTTGGAAAAATTGGCATGATATTCGAACTGATTCGGACAATCACCAACCCGAGATAATTTTTCACACACACATTCAAAAGTGCGAAAAATGTGGACACGAAAAAAAACTTCGAACGGTCACGAGGTCATCAAACACCGGCAAGTATTAATCAACCCATCAAAACTCAAACCAGAAACCTGTCGCGAGATGATGGGTTTTTTTTATATCTCTCTAATAATTTTTTAATTTAAAATTATGAAATAGGTTCCTTGCTTGCTACTCCTGGTTTGCGAGGAAAGTTTGTTGTAGTCTTTGATATTTTTTCAATAATAATAAGAGAACGTTCTGGAAGATCATCGATCTTGATCGAAACAATTTCTTTTATTTTTCCACCAAGAAGACTGATGGCTCTTTCGGCAGACTTTAATTCTTCTTCGTTTTGAGTTTTTTGAGCAATAAAAATTCCGCCAACTTTTACGAAAGGAAGCGAGTATTCAACTAATACTGGAAGTAAGGCAACGGCTCTTGAGATCGCAACATCAAATTTTTCTCTATAATTTTTGTCCATGCCAAGATCTTCAGCTCTTTCTCCTACAGCTTTAATATTTTCAAGATCTAGTTCTTTGATTGTTTCATTCAAAAATTTCACTTTCTTTTTTGATGAATCAAGCAAGGTGACGTTTAATTTTGGAACGGCAATTTTTATCGGTACTCCAGGAAAGCCTGCTCCTGTTCCAATGTCGATTATGTCTTTACTGGTGTTTGGAATGTAGGGTAAGACCGAAAGGGAATCGATGAGGTGTTTTAAAATGAAGTCTTTGTCTTCGGTAATGCCCGTCAGGTTAAGAACCTTATTTTTTTCAAGAACGATCTCTTTGAATTTCCAAAGCCTTTCTACGACTTTGTTGTCTAGTTTGAGGTTGATCTTATCTAATTGTTGTTTTAATTCTTCCATTACAACAGCCTATCATTTTTAATGTTTACATCAAAGAACTATAAGAAGAACTTGGGGGTCAGACCTCTCAAGAGGAGGTCTGACCCCCAAGTTCACGTGTTATAATCAATTGGATAAGATGAAAAAATTAATTCCTTATATTATTGGTTTTGTTGTTTTGATAGGTGTTCTTGTTGCCATCAATCCGCGTTACTTTCAAATTTTTTATTCATATATTTTTAATACTAAATCGGTTGATGAAAAAAATATTGTAGAAGATAAAAAAATTGTTCCTGTTATTCAAAATAAAACAATTACAGATACTGATCCTTTAGACAAATGGAAATTTACTGCAACTTATCCTGTTTTTGATAATACTTTAGGAAAAAAATGGAGTGCTATCAATTCTCAAATAGAAGCAGAGGTTCAAGTTATAAAATTGCAAAAAACTGGAGATGTTTCTTCAAATATTTCTCCAGAAAATGCTCCGGCAGATCTGCGCCCTTTCGAAATTACTATTACAAGTGATGCAACAACATCAGAAAAATTCGGTACAGTAAGTGTATTGTTTACAACTTTTGTTGAAGGAGGTTTTTTGGCTCATCCTTTTACAAATTATGAATCTCACACTTTTGGTTTGAATGATGGAGCAGAAAGAAGTTTAAAAGATCTTTTTACTGGAGTGAATTTTTTTAGTAAGCTTTCTGATATTTCTACTCTAAAGTTAAAAGATTACTATCTTTCAGCAGGTAGTGCTGATAATAGTTTTTTGGATAAAAATGATGGTTTGACTGGAGTAGATTCAAATTTCAGTACCTTTATGTTATCTGGTGATAATTTGATCTTACAATTTGCAGAGTATCAATTGGGAAGTAGGCCGTATGGAGCACCAAGAATTGAAATTCCAATTTCGAGTTTGACGGTTAACTAATTTTTTTGATTTGTCATTCCTGCGAAAGCGGGAATCCAGTATTTGATAGTAATATTCTAGATTCCCGCTTTCGCGGGAATGACAGCTAGGTGTTATAATTCGGAAATATGGACGAAAAATACAAAGATAAAAAAGTCATCATTTTTGATATGGATGGAACTCTGACTCCAAGTCTAACTCCAATGGATGAGGAGATGACAGGTCTTTTTTTAAAACTATTGGCAAATTTTAAGGTTGGAGTTATATCTGGAGCAGTTTTTAAAAAATTTGAAACGCAAATAATAGATACATTAAAAGACAAAACTAATTTTTCAAATTTAGTTATTCTTCCTGCAAACGGAACCTCTTTTTTTATTCACAAAGATGAATGGAGTCCTTTATATGAAAAAAAATTAACGAATGAGGAAAAAAAGAATATCGTAGACTCTGCAGAAGAAACATTGAAAGAACTTAATTTATTTGATCGATACAGTATCGAGAGAGGAAAAGTTGATGACAAAGAAGGACAGATGACACTGAAGATGATCTCAGGCGATAGGCCGATTGAAGAAAAGTTGGCTTGGGACCCAGATAGAACAAGGAGAGAGCCGATAAGAAAACTGCTTCAAGAAAAATTACCAAACTTTGAAGTAAAGATCGGAGGGACAACTTCTATTGATATAACTCCAAAAGGAGCTGATAAAGGTTATGCCGTAAAAAAAATTCTTGAGTATTTTAATTTGCCAAAAGAAGAAGCTCTTTTTATGGGAGATGCAATTTTTCCAGGTGGAAATGATTATGCAGCAGCTGAGATTGTTGATAGTGTAAAAGTTTTAAACCCTGAAGATACAAAAAAAGTAATTAGATCTTTATTTGAAAAAGAAAAATATAAAATAGAAACTGACACTCACGAGTTCAAAAATTTGGAGGAAAGACCCGTAGTTTATTTTGCAACAGAATATGGAATAACGGATAGTCTTCCTATATATGCTGGTGGACTCGGAGTTCTCTCTGGAGATACATTCGAGGAGGCCTCTCAAAGAGGTTTGCCTTTTATCGCAATTGGACTCTTGTATTCGGAGGGGTTTAAGGTAACAAATGTTCCTTTGACCTCGATTGTCGATCCTCTTTTTGCTGGATTTACTTTAGTTAAAAATGAGGAGGGGCAAGAAATTAGAGTTTCTGTACCGATGAAAGAGGGGGTTTATATTGCGCGCGTTTGGCAATTGAAAAAAAATACAGCACGGCTTTTTTTGCTAGATTTTAGTGTTCCAGAAAATGATGAAGTAAAAATGAGTATGGTCAGAGAATTATACCCAGTGGAATTTGAGAAAAAATTAACTCAAGAAATTTTACTTGGTATTGGTGGTATTAGACTTATAAAAGCTCTTGATATTCATCCCTCTATCTATCATTTGAACGAAGGACATACAGCTTTTGCTTTGATGGCCTTGGCTTGTGAAAATGCAGAAAAATTAGGAGGTTTTGAAAAAGCTCTTACTGCTTTTAAGCCTTTTGTGGTTGCTACAAAACACACACCTCTTCCTGATGCTGGACTTTTCTTAAGTAAGAATGATGCAGAGAATTTCTTGAACCCATATTTTAAAGAAAAGAAAATACCATTGTCTGAATTTCTTTCAAAAGGGGAGCAGACTGATCCTAATATTTTTTCTGTGACAAGATTTTTGGTAAAAAATGTAGTAAGAGCAAATGCTGTGAGTAAGATGCATGCTTCAGCTGAAAAAAAACTTCATGAAAAAAGTGAATTATTCCCAATTACAAACGGAGTTTCTGCTGATAGATGGCAGGCAAATGTTTTGAAGGATGCAGGTCTTTTGAGACCTGAAGTTTTATGGAGAGAGCACATGAAGCATAAAGAAGAATTGGCAGAAATGATAAAAAGAAATACAGGACAAGATCTAATTCCGACTGCTTTAACTATTGTTTGGGCCAAAAGATTTACACCTTATAAAAGACCGGAGATCATTTTTAATGATCCTGAAAAACTTTATGAAATTCTCAATAATTCTGTCATGCCAGTTCAAATTATTTTTTCAGGTGATGCAAATACCTCAGACGAACATGCTGTTTCTATGCTCTCAACTTTGGAGACTTTGATGCAGGGTGAACTTTTTAAAGGGAAAATTATCTATTTGCCAAGATATTCAATGTCTTTAGCGGAGATCTTATCAAAAGGAGCTGATATTTGGCTCAATACTCCTGTTCCAGAGCGTGAAGCTTGTGGAACTAGCGGAATGAAGGCTTGTTTAAATGGAGTCTTAAATTTGACAACAAATGGCGGTTGGGTAGCAGAGGCAAAACATCAAAATATTGGCTGGGTGCTTTCTGAAGAAAATTTAGCGACACAGATATATGCAATTCTTGAAGAAGAAATAATTCCACTTTTTTATGACAGACCTAAAGGTATTCCTACTTTATGGATAGAAAAAATGAAAGTGGCTGTTATGGAAATTGAAAAAAATTTTTCAACAAAAAGAATGTTGGAGGAATATGTTTCTAAATTATATTTTCCTAAAATAGAAAAAAAATCCTAAATTCGAAATACTAAATCCTAAACAAATTTAAATATTAAAATTTAGAAAATTTGAAATTAGTTATTATTTAGAATTTAGGTATTAGGATTTAGAAATTAAGTTTAAAGATAATTTTAGAAAATTAAGAAAACCAGATTATTAAGAGTAAATTATGCTAAAATATCTTTAATTTATGATATTTAAAAAGAAATCACTCAAAATACTTTTTGTAGCTACAGAAGCCGCACCTTTTGCAAGGGTTGGGGGAATGGGTTCTGTTATGCATGACTTGCCTGTGGCTTTAGCTAATTTGGGAAACGATGTCAGACTTTTTATTCCAAAATATTTAGGTGTTGGAAAAGGAATGAAATTAACTGAGGAAATAAAAGGTCTAGAAGTTCCTACTGAGAACAAGGAGAAAGAAAAATTTTTTAACTGTGATATTTGGAAATGGCAGACTGAAGGAAAAAAAGAAGATTCTGTTACGACTTATTTTTTAGATAATCAGGAATATTTTGGTAGCAGAGCAAATATTTATGGATATGCAGATGATCCTTTGAGGTGGGCACTTCTTTCAAGAGGAGCTCTTGAGTTTTTAAAATCGAGTGAGTGGATGCCTGATATTATTGTTTCAAATGATTGGCATACTGGTTTTTTACCTAATTATTTAAAATCATATTATGCAGATCTTCCAAAATTCAAAGATGTTTCTAGTATTTTTTGTATTCACAACCTTCATTTTCAAGGAAATTTTAGGCATAAATATGCAGAAGAAAAAGATCTAGACGAAGGATTATCTCTAATTCCTGCTTTCGAAGATCCAAAATTATTGCAGATCAATGGAATGAAAAGAGGAATAATTTACAGCGATGCAATTAATACCGTTTCTCCAACTTATGCTAAAGAAATTTTGACGCCCGAACTCGGCGAAGGTTTGGATAACTTACTAAACGAAAGAAAAGAGGATCTTTTTGGAATTATAAATGGAATTGATTACCGAGTTTGGGGGATAAATGCCGATAAACTTTTGGCTTCAAATTTTTCTGCAAATGATCTAGAAAAAAGAATTAAAAATAGAAAGAAGCTTGTAGAAGATCTTAATCTTGAAATTACTGATGAAACTTTTATTATTGGAATTTTGAGCAGAATGTCGGCTCAAAAAGGTTTTGACCTTTTAAATCCTGTTCTTAAATCTTTACTGCGAGAATTAGATATTGCTCTTGTTATAGTGGGAGAAGGTGATCCAAGGTATATGGAATTTTTTAATGAACTTTCAGAGAAATTTCCCAAAAGAGTTTCAGTAAATTTTAGATTTGACCCATATCTTCCACATCTTGTTTTTGCTGGAGTAGATAGCGTTCTTATTCCATCAAAGTTCGAACCCTCAGGTCTTACTCAAATGGAGGCGATGCACTACGGGGCTGTTCCAATTGTCAGAAAAACAGGAGGACTTGCTGATACTGTGGTGGACTACAGACAAGAAGATAAAGAAAGCAATGGTTTTGTTTTTTGCAAATTTGATTCTTTTTCAATGCTTATCTCAGTTATGAGGGCATATGAAAATTTTAGAAATAAATCAGTTTGGACTAGATTGCAAAAAGCTGGAATGAAAAGAGATTTTTCTTGGAATAGATCTGCCAAAGAGTATATGGTCCTTTTTAACAAGGTGAAAAGCCTGCCAAAATCAAATATTTTAACTCCGAAGGGAGATAATGCTCCAATTAATTAAAAGTGTTATTATTATAGTATGACATTAGGAGATCTAGGTAGTAATTTAAATAAACAAGGAAACAATCTGTATAATCAACAGAAGGGCAGGATTATGCGTGAGGCAGAAGATCAGAAGAAGAGGATGGAAGCTCAAGAAGCTGACAAAATGAGGATGGAAACTTCGCACAAAAAACTTGAGAAACAAACAATTGAAGGAAGAGTAAATAGATTAAGACAGGAAATAATAATGGCAGGACGAAGAGGTTTTAGTACAAGTAGTGCGAAGGCAGATATTGCGCTTAAAGAAAGACAGCTTCAAGAATTAACTAGAGATAAGATTCGTTTAGAAGGAGAGATTAGACAACTTGAAACTGGTGCGCACGGAATGGCTCATAATTTGCATTACAATAACCCAACTTATTTTTAATTAACACGTTTTTTCTGTTATCGATTTAACACCAATATTCAGCATCCATTATCCTATGAATCATCCTCTTACAATTGTAGTTTTTGGCGCAACTGGAGATCTATTTAAAAAGAAACTTGCCAAAGTTTTTTTTGATATTTATGAAAAAGGCATTCTTCCGATCGATACAGAGGTTATCGGTATCTCAAGAAAACCTTTAACTGACCATGAATGGAGAGATTTTATTAAAGAGATTTTAAATAGGGAAAGTTTTACAAAAGAACAAGAAGAATTTTTTTCTAAGTTCTTTTATTTGCCTGGAGATATCAAGGATGCTGAAACATTTAAAAAATTAAGCAAAAGACTTGGGGAGAGAGACGAAAAAATAAAAAAATGCTCCAACAAATTATTTTATCTTGCAGTTTTTCCAGCACTTTATCAGGAACTTTTTGAAATGATCTCACACTCCGGACTTGCAATCCCTTGCGCTCCAGGATTTGAACAAACCGAAGGCTGGATAAAGATCTTGGTGGAAAAACCATTTGGAGAAAATGCAACAGAAGCAAAAAAACTCGATCTGCTTTTAGGAACTTTATTTTTGGAAGATCAGATATTTAGAGTTGATCATTATCTCGCAAAGGAAACTATTCAAAATTTGCTTGTTTTTCGATTTGCTAATCCTTTATTTGAGGCTCTTTGGTGCAGTAAGCATATTAAATCTGTTTCGGTAAAAATGTTTGAAGAACATAGTGTTAAAGAAAGAGGTTCTTTTTACGATAAGATAGGAGCGCTTAAGGATGTTGGCCAAAATCATTTGTTATCCCTTTTGTCTTTAGTGGCTATGGAAATGCCTAAGGAATTTAGTGCTGAAGCCATTAGAAGTCAGAGAGAAAAAGTTTTGAGTAAGATTAAAGTTAAAGATGGAGCTATTCGAGCGCAATATGATGGATATAAAGAGGAATCTGGGGTAGAAGAAAATTCGGAAACAGAAACTTATTTTAAAGCTAATTTAAAAGTTGATAATAAAAGATGGAATGACGTTGATTTTATAATTGAACACGGAAAAGGTTTTTCAAAAACCGAAGCCTCTATTGAAATTACATATTTTGAGAATATCCCAGGTGAACTTTTTATGGGTACGCCAAACAAGTTAATTTTTGAGATCCAACCAAAAGAAAAAATTGAAATAGAGTTTTCGGCCAAAAAACCAGGATTTGGATTTGAGATCGAAAAACAATATATGCAATTTCACTACAAAGAAGATGCAGTCTCTCCGTTTATTTATCCGTACGAAAAACTTTTTCTTGATGCTCTTGCAGGAGATCAGACTCTTTTCGTTTCAACAGGGGAAATGAAGGAGGCTTGGAGGATCGTTTCGGATGTTGAAGAAAATATGAAGAGAAGTGATTTAAAATTTTATACAAAAGGAATTGATAAAGAAAATATTGAATAATTAATTTACCGAATGATTGATTCTCTAGATAAACAAAATATTTTGCATGAAGAAGAATTGCCTTTTACAAAAGGTACTGAATTTATTAATGATGATAATAGATTTGAAATAGCTCAAAAAAGATTGGACGAACTAAAAAGTTTTTTTAGTTCCGTTCCTCCCTCTGCCATTACTGCTATAAAGCTTCATTTTTTTAACTTTTTTTTGAATGATCCAGAAGCTCCTGTTTTTGAAGTTGAACAAGAACTAGAGAAGATGAAGATTTTAGGAGCAAAAGAAAAAGAAGCCTATCAAAAAAGAAATATATTGCCAACGATCGGTATAGAATTGGAAGTTCCTCAAAATTCAGTAGCAAATAATCTTATTAAAATATGCAGTAAAATTAATCTTCCTGCTGATGTAGATACTGTTTCGGTTTTTGAATTTAGTCCAGAACATTCCAATAGTGCGGCTGTTCAAGCAAGAATACTTCATGATCTGGAAAAACTTATAAAATTTTCTGAAAAAAAGGGTGGTCAAAATTTAGAAGAGTACGCTCCTTTGCACATTAATCTAGGAATTCCAAGAGAATTTGTAGATGATATAACTGTAGAAGAAGAAGCTCTTCTTCTTTCAAATTTGGTATCGCTTGCATTCGTTTCACCCCAAAGAATTAAAGGTGAAAAATGGAGTCCTTTGTATCGAATTAGAACTTTATTGAGAAATGAAAAGACTGAGTTTTCGGCTATTCGTCTAGAAATTAGAGCGCCATCTTTTGAAGATAAGGATGATTATCGAATGCTATTTGAAGTCCAAGAGTTAGCGGCTTCAATGATTTCATTCCTAAAAGAAAATTCTGGAGTTAAAGTAGGAAAAACAGAAATACTTTTAGCAACTCTATGGAGTGAGTTAAAAGATGAAATTGAAAAATTTTCAGAAAAGTATTCAAAATTGTTTTCTCATATTGTTGAGTTGAAAAAAGAGAATCTGAAAATTGAATCTGAGGTGCGCAGTATCTTTGATAAGTATGCGAGAGAAGCTAGTCGAATTATTAATTTACCTACCAAAAATTTATGATTAATATGATTAGTAAATAGTAGTATATTTAAAAGACATCACTGTCGAAAGTATTTGTTTGAATACAAATAAAATTTAGGCGGGTGAATAATGAAAAATAATATGAAAAGGATTGGTTATATAGGTTTTGGGAAAATGGGATTGAATCAGGCTCTTCGTTTGAAGGAACAGGGAATTGAAATTGTTGGTTTTAATCGAAGCGTAGAAGGAAAAGTCAAAGCAATTACTGCGGGAATTGATGCCAAAAATTCTATCAAGGAAATGTGCGAGGCTCTTGAGGTTCAACCTCAAGGATCTAAAGAGGTTGAACCTCGAATTGTGTGGATCATGGTTAGTCACCAAGGTGTTGATGAAGTTTTAAACGAGCTATATTCCTATTTAAATAAAGGCGACATTATTATTGACGGAGGAAATTCTTTTTACAAAGAAAGTATGAGGAGAGCTCTTGAGGCAGAACAAAAAGGATTTGAATTTTTAGATGCAGGAGTTTCGGGAGGACCAAATGGTGCAAGAAATGGTGCGTGTATTATGGTTGGCGGAAAAAAAGAAATTTATGATCTATGTGAAGATATTTTTAAATTAGCCTCTGCGCCAAATGCTTATAAATATTTCGGCATTAGCGGGGCCGGACATTTTGTAAAAATGGTCCACAACGGAATTGAATATGGAATGATGCAGGCTATTGGAGAAGGTTTTGAAGTTCTAAAAAGATCAGAATTTAATTTAAATTTGAAAGAAGTTTCAGAATTGTATCAAAATAGAAGCGTAGTTGAGTCACGTTTGGTTGGTTGGCTTCATAATGGATTTGAAAAGTTTGGTGAAGAATTGGTGGGAATCTCAGGAGAGGTATCTCATAGCGGTGAATGTGAATGGACTGTAAACACAGCAAAGGAATTAAATGTGCCTGTGAAAATAATTGAGGATTCCTTGGAATTCAGAAAGCGATCTGCAGGAAACCCTAGTTTTACAGGAAAAGTTTTGTCTACAATGCGAACAATGTTTGGAGGACACGAAGTAAAAGAAAAATAAAGAATATAGCATGAGTGTTCGTTTTTTTTCAAAAAAAACGAACACTCATTTGTGCTAAAATATTATAATGCAAGAAAAAAATACAATCATAGATATATCAATACCTCTTTCTTCAAATACTGTTGTTTATCCTGGTGACCCGCAAATAAAAGTGGAGGTTTTTAAGGAATGGAGTGTAACCACAAGCAAGCTATCAGAAATTACTATGGGAACTCACTCTGGAACCCATATAGATTCGCCTTCACATTGTTTAGAGAGTGGAAAAAGAATAGAGGATCTACCGTTAGATATTTTTGTTGGTCCAGCTCGAGTTTTGGATTTTAGTTCGCTTGCAGAAAAAATTACGAAGGAAGACCTAGTAAACAAAAATGTTAAAATAGGTGAAAGAATTTTGGCGAAGACCAGAAATTCGAAAGAAGGTTTTGAAACTTGGCGAGATAATTTTGTTTATTTAGACGGGGAAGCAGCTGATTATTTAGCATTCGTGGGAATAAAATTATTCGGTATAGATTATCTTTCTGTTAAGCAAAAAGGAAGCAAAGATAATCGAGCGCATACTTCGTTACTTTCAAAAGACATACCAATTCTTGAAACAATTGATCTTTCAAAAGTAGAGGAAGGAGAATATTTTTTAGTTTGTGCGCCGTTAAAAATATCTGGAGTCGAAGGAGCGCGAACAAGAGCTATATTACTATGCTAAAATTTTTTTTGGAGGCAAGTCCTCCTGCTTTGGAGGTCTTTCCTCCAAAAAAATTTTAGCGATAAAGTTTAAAAATTAAAATAATACATTACATATATGAATCCTATGTATGAAGCAATTAGAAATTTTGGAAAACAATTTGATTATGTTCCAGAAATAGTAAACAAAGAAAATATAAAACCTTTTAAAAAAATTATTGTACTTGGAATGGGAGGGTCCAACCTTGCTTCCGGGATTTTAAATATTTTCGATCAAAGTTTGGATATTTATGTTCATCGAGATTACGGACTACCTTTGAAAGAAACTAATTTTTTTGATGATTCCTTAATTGTCGCTAGCTCATATTCTGGAAATACTGAGGAAGTACTAAGTGGTATTGATGAAGCCTTGAAAAAAGGAATGAATGTTTCAGTAATTAGTGCTGGAGGAAAATTAATTCAAATTGCTAAAGAAAAAGATCTTCCTTACATTGAATTTCCAAATACAGGTATTCAACCTCGTTCAGCTCTTGGTTTTTCTTTTATCGCACTAGCGCACCTAATAAATAGTAAGAAAGCAATTGATGGAATTACTGAAATTAAAGAGAAACTTACACCTACCGATCTTGAGGAAGAAGGAAAAAATATTGCTCTAAAAATTGCAGGATTTACTCCTATTATTTATTCTTCAAATAAAAATTTAGCAATCGCATACAACTGGAAAATTAAATTAAATGAAACTGGAAAGATCCCGGCATTTTGTAATGTACTGCCAGAGATGAATCACAACGAAATGACTGGATTTGACTTGAATGAAAAAACACGAGGTCTTGCAGAAAGATTTATTCCTATATTTATTTTTGATGATACCGACAACGAAAAAATAATAAAAAGAATGAAGGTTGTAAAAGAGATCTATGAAAGCAAGGGATTAGTTTGTGTTGAGACTGATCTTAAAGGCTCAAATGAAGGTGAAAGGGTCTTTTCTTCTTTGCTTCTAGCTGATTGGATAGCCTATTACACGGCAATAAATAATGGATCCGAAGCAAACGAAGTTCCAATGGTTGAGGATTTTAAAAAAAGAATTTTATAGTTTCAAGTCTAAGATCGGTTGTAAGTAAAAGTAATCCAACTTGGGAACCTGACTCCCAAGTTGGAGAAAAGTATTGATTAGTTATCCACATTATGTTTCCTCAAAAAGCGATAATAAGTTTTGTTTTTTTGTGTTAAAATATACCAGTATTCATCGGGTTAAAAAATAATTAAAGCCATATGAACCCTCTAAAAAACCTTTTAAATCTCAAGCCAAAAGATCCTTCAGACATAGTCTACGTAGAAAAAATAGTTCTGAAGAATAGAAGCATGTTCTTTGAGCTTTCTCGTATGCTCATTGTT
>JBAYHV010000008.1:0-26012 GCA_041665985.1 Minisyncoccota bacterium | reverse complement strand
CCAAGAATCGTTAGGGGAATTCCAATATCGCTATTGTAACTTTTTGAACTTTTTCTAACGTGGTAAAAAGGAGAAATTGCAGTAAAAATAGCATCCTTTGTTGAGGTCTTTCCTACGCTTCCAGTTACAGCAATAATACTTGGCTTATATCTTTTTAGAGCCAATTTTGCCTCAATTGTGAGGATCCAAACTACAATTTTTTTTAAAATTTTCTTCATCCGTTAGTGAGAAAAGGCAAATGATGACTGCCAATTCTTTAAATTACTTCTTATTTCGACAATTGTTTGATAATTCATTATATTTATTTTATCCGATATGTCATCAATTGGTATTTGCCTTTTTCTACTACTGGATTCATTTTTTCTTTTACTTTTCTGAGGCTAAACCTCTTTAAATTCTTGAGGTTTAGCCTCTTCTGAACTTCATGAACTTTTAAATTATTTACTAGATAAAATTTCTCGAGGAGAGACCTCTCAAGAGGAGGACTCACCTCTAGAAATTTTATCTATCCGGTGGAAGTGAATAATAATTGATCAAAAACTTACTTAGATCCAAAAACGGCTGGGCCATTGTTGAAGCGGCGTACCCTGCTCCCTTTGGATAAACAGTATACATTAGGACCACAAATTTAGGATTATAGGCTGGAAAGAAGCCAATAAACGAGTGCAAAAACCTATCAGGATAATACCCTCCTCCTGGGGCAGCCATCTGTGCAGTACCTGTTTTTGCGGCAATTGCATAGTGCGGATTTTTGGCTTTTCCATTCTGGAGATTGTTGTCCACAATATAAACAAGCATATCTGTTGTTTGCTTTGCCGCATCAGCAGAAATCACACGAACAGGCACATAACTTGAGGAAGGATCATATTTTAAACCTTCGATCGGATCAACTTCCTTAACTACATGTGGTTTTACTAGCATTCCGCCATTTGCAATAACCGCCATAGCTCTTATTGTTGAAACAGGGGTTAGAGCAATACCTTGACCAAAAGAAGCTGTGGCGTATTGAACTGTCCTTGGATTTTTTTTATATGAAATTAAATTATCAGCTTCACTTGGAAGATCTATTCCTGTTTTTTCTTCTAGGCCAAATCTTCTCAAATAATCAGCAAATCTTGTTGTGCCAAGTTTTGTCATTACAAAAGATGCCCCTGTGTTTAGAGATTCACTCAAAACTCTCTGCATATTTATTACTCCTCTTCCTTTTTTATCAAAGTTGTAGATTGTTTTTTTATCATAAGTTACTGAACCTTTATCATTGTAAGTAGTGCTTGCGGTAACAACTCCAGCATCAATACCAGAAGCCATTGTTACAGCTTTCATAATTGATCCCATTTCTCGAACTCTTTGTACCAAAGGATTTGTGAAAACTGAAACCGATGTAATTTGAGAAAAATTATTTGGATCAAAATTTGGAACACTTGCCATTGCCAATATTTCTCCAGTTTTTGGATCCATAATAATTCCAGATGTTTCCTCTGAACTCCATTGAGATTGAACCTTCTTTAAGGTATTTTCAAAAGCTGATTGAACGTTTGGTTCAATAGTAGTCACAAGGTCACCTTCAGAATTATTTCCTGATGTAATCCCAGATTTAATATTCGAAAATATTTCTACGAAAAAGTTTGCATAAAGATTTTCAGAAGTTCTCTGAAGTACTGTGTCATATTCAGCCTCAAGTCCGTATCTTCCAGAAAAATCATTTCCTTTGTAGGCCACGAGGCCAAGTACATGTGAAGCAGTTATTCCACCTGGATAAAATCTTGTATTTTGATCTGCAAGGATAACCCCTTTGATCTTTAAAGCCTTAATCTTGTCTCCTACGTCAGTTGGAATTTGTTTTTGAATTTCCTCATAAGTATCATTTAATTTTAACGCACGAGCTAAAAAGTTTGTTTTATCAAGAGGAAGTATCGCAGAAATTTTATTGTAAGCGTCGGGAGCATCAATAATGAGTTTTGGATTTACGGCTAAAATATACCCTGATTTAACTGTCGCAGCCGAGATCTTGTTTCCCTCTTTGTCCTCAAAATAAATTGAACCGCGGTCAAAAAAGCCTCCTGGTTTTTGATACTGTTTTGTTGCTATTTGGACATATTCACTATGTCGCAATACCTGGATAATATATAACTTACCTATGAAAATTACTGCTCCAAAAATAATGAAGATCGATATTAGTCTTATTGGGGTAAGCCATTTTTTCATCTTTTAGAACCCATTTAAAAAATAACCGTTAATAAAAAGAAAAGAAAATAAGGCTTGAACATCCAAAGGGTAAAATTTTGGTAAAAAAAGAAGTTTCGTCAGTCTGCGTAGCTTAGCTATGCCTCCTTCCTCATCCTTCGTTTTTTCCTTCAAAATTTTACCCTTTGTTTTGTCCATTATTTTTTGAATGGGTCCTTTAATTTCTAAACGAAAGTTTCTGAGTTGTTCTTACGACAATAGTATTTTTTACCTCAACGAAACCTCTTGAAAAAGCTAGATCGGGAGTAAGTGAAGATTGCATTGCAATATAATTTGATTCGGTCGTTGAAATACTTGAAAGAAGTTTTTGCATTGATGCTTCTGTGTTTTTTCTAGCAACAGTGTGAGCAACAGTTTGAAATATCAAAACAACATAAAGAGCAATTAAGCATGCCGAAGAAGCTGATAGTATCCAGAATGCTTTTTTGTATTTATATTGTGATGGTAGGCTTGTCATTTTTTTTATTAAAAATTATTTTTATTTTCTTTTATATTTTTTTAAATTTTCTCGGCTATTCTCAATTTTGCGCTACGTGATCTTGGATTTTCTTTTAACTCCTCCTCGCTTGGTACTATTGGCTTCTTTGTAATTATTAAAAGTTTATCTTCTGCTGCTTTTTCTTTCATAAAGCGTTTGACCGTACCGTCAGTCAAACTTTCAAAACTTATGACCGACATCCTCCCTCCTTTTTTAAGCTTCTCTAAAGTCTTTTCCATGCCCTCCTTTAGCGATTCAATTTCATCGTTCACCACAACCCTGATAGCTTGAAATGTTTTTGTGGCTGGATGGATCTTCATTTTTCTGAATTTTGCTGGAACAACCTGATAAATGATCTCAGCTAATTCTTTTGAATCTTTTATTGGAGATTTTTCTCTTGCTTCAACTATTGCTCGTGCAATTCGTCCAGCAATTTTTTCTCCTCCATAAAACCTAATGATCGTTTCCAGATTTTCTTGTTCGAAATCGTTCACTACGTCATAGGCGGTAAGATCTTTTTTTGTTGGGTCTGCTTTAAAGGTCATAAGAAGCGGTTCTGCTTTTTTAAAAGAAAATCCCCTTCCTGATTCCTCCAACTGGTCGGAACTTAATCCAAGATCAAAAAGTGCTCCGTCAATTTTTTCAATTTTTAGTTTTTCTAGAGCTTTATCTAGATTTCTAAAATTGTCATTAACTCCAAAAAAATTAACACCAGTTTTTTTGATCTCACTCTCCCCTTTTTTCAAAGCTTTTATATCTGCATCAATGCCTATGATCGTTCCTTTTTTTCCAATAAGCTTTGCTAAAAGTTTTGAATGACCTCCTGCATTGAATGTGCCGTCAATATAGACACCTCCAACAGATGGATTTAAACCTTCAACTGTTTCATGTAAAAGAACTGTCTTGTGAATTCCCATATAGAATCTATCTCAAAAATAAACGCTCACTACAAACACATAAACCAACGGCTTGAACATCTAAATTGCAAAATTTTGGTAAAAAATGAAGTTTCGTCAGTCTGCGTAGCTTAGCTATGCCTCCTTCCTCATCCTTCATTTTTTCCTTCAAAATTTTGCAATTTATTTTGTTCATTATTTTTGACATAGATTCTTTCTAAAACGCTCCAGCCTCTGAAAGCTTTTCAGCTAAGCTGTCGGCCTTTGACACAACTTTCTTCTTGTAATCCTCCCATTTCTGTTCATTCCAGATCTCTAATCTTTTATGAACGCCAATGACGGTTGCTTGGGATTTAATGTCTGCATATTTTCTTAAATATTCAGGAACTAAAATTCTTCCCAAACTATCTATCTCAATTTCTACTGCTCCTCCAAACATAAATCTGTTAAATTCTCGGGTATCACTTTTCAGCATTCCTAAACGAGAAATTTCTTCTGCAATTCGATTCCATTCAGAAATTTCATAAATGAAAAGACATTGCTCAAGTCCGTATGTTGCAACCACTTTTTTTCCAAGTTCCTTTCGAAACTTTGAAGGAAGTGACATCCGGTTTTTTTCGTCTATTGAATGTTTATATTCTCCAATTAACATAATTTATTTTTTACCACCTTTTACCACTTGCTTACCATTTTATACCACTTATATTATATTGCCTAACAAAGTTTTCCACACATTGGCCAAAAAGTGGCTAGTTACTAGTGATTAGTGGCCAGTGAAGAGGTTTGTAACTTTCCCCTAGGTCGGGACAAGGGGAAATTAAATAAAAAAATGCGCGAAATTCTGAAAGAATTTCGCGCGACTAGAAAGAACTATTTTTTCATTGCGATATGAATTGAAACTATTCCAAATGTTGGGACCAAATTTTCAAATGGTATGTTTGGAAACGCTTTTTCCACTCTTTCAATTAACTCTGCAAAAGTTTTTGGTCTTTCACAATGGAAAATGATTAACTCTTTATGTTCAACAACTTCCTCAGATTTTTGTGCATTCATATTTACTCCCTTCCTTTTTCTTGTTGTTATAACAAAAAACGAGCGCCTTTCGGGCGCTCGTTTTTGGTATCGTTGGAGTATTTTTTTAACAACAACAAAAAGAAGCGACCGAGTCGTTCATTTTCTTTGTCTTTTTGGTTAAAAATATGTAATTCATTTGTTGTTTAAATCTAACATGTTCAACTAATTTTAACTATTTAGTTTTTCTTCAATTTTTTTAACTCTGTTTTCTATTCTGTGTAAAATATTTTCTTCTAAGGCAATTTCTTCTTCAGTTTTTTCAGCTAGTTTCTTTTCATTTCTTATTCCAGAAAGAATAATTCGATCTCCAATAAAGAAAGAAACAAAAAGCCCTATCACAAGCAAAACAATTGTAGAGAGAACTAGATTAACTGGCTCAAAAAATATAAAACTAATAAATCCTTTAGTTTCAAGAATATTTTTTGCTATTGGTATGATGGAAGAAAAGCCGTACTGCATAATAATATCTGCGGTATGCCATACACCTCTCCAAAAAAGCACGACAGCAATTCCTCCAATTAATGAATAGATTATTGGAAAGTGACTCAAATATCCTCGAACACGATCTTCTAGCTTGTCGAAAAATTTTATTATTTTATGAGCCATTTGTTTATCTGATTAAATGATGAGTAATTATTAATTCTCTTTTGGTTTTACTAAAGGAAACATTGTCATTTCACGGATCGGCTTATCTACAAGAAAAGCAAACATTCTTTCTCCAAAACCAAAACCGCAAGTTGGAGGCATTCCATGTTCAAGCATTTCAACGAATTCAAAATCTGCCATCATTGCTTCTTCATCTCCTCTTTCTATCATTTGCTGTTGTTCTTCAAATCTCTTTCTTTGTTCAATTGGATCATTAAGCTCTGAATATCCATTTCCCACTTCACTTCCTGCAAGGATAACTTGAAATCTTTGAACTGTATCAGGTTTATCTGGGTTTGATTTTGCAAGCGGTGCAATTAATTTTGGATGATTGATAAGAAAGGATGGACCTGAAATATTTTTTCGGCAATATTTCCAAAGACTATCTGTAAGCCGTTCACGATTTTCTCCTTCGTATTTTACTTTCAATTCATTTAACCTATCTTTAATTTCTTTATCCGTAGATCCATCTATATCAATAGATGTTTGTCTAAGAATTTCTTCCTTGTAATCAATTTCTACCCACTCATCGGCAAGATCAAAAGTATGTCCACGAGTCGTAAATTTTGTGGTCTCAAAAGTTTTTAGAGCAAGGTCTCGATACATTTCTTTTACCAAATCCATTCCCTGTTTGAAGCTTGCATAAGCAAGATAAAATTCCATATTTGTAAATTCTTGAAGATGCTCAGGACTTGAACCTTCATTTCTATATATTCTCCCTATCTCAAAAGTTTTTGGAAAACCGGCCGCCATCAATCTTTTTTGCCAAAGCTCGCCAACTGAAATGCGCAAATAAACATCAACATCATAATCGTTATGATGAGTCTCGAATGGTCTTGCTTCGGCACCCCCTGTTGTAAATTCAAGGGTTGGAGTCTCAACCTCTAAAAATCCTTTACTCTTCAAAAAATCTCGAGTTGCACTCCAAAATTTCGTTTTCTTTTCTAAAAGAGCGCGGAGCTCTGGATCGAATAAAATATCTAAATACCTTTTGCGGAGTTTTTCTTCATGATCCTGAAGGCCTTGCCATTTTTCTGGAAGAGGCAATAAAGATTTTGAAAGAATATTCCATGAGTCTACCTTCAAAGTTTTCTCGCCTCTTTTTGTTGTGAAGACACCTCCTGTTACTTCAACAAAATCTCCGATATCAATTACTTCATTCCAAAAATCAAAAACATCTTCTGACATTTCATCTTTTTTAAAAAAAGCTTGAAATTTTCCAGTGCCATCAAAAATATCAGAAAAAATTAAAGCCCCTTGTCCGCGCAAAGACATTACCCTACCTGCAATTGTTATTTTTGTTTGATCTTTTTCTAAATTTTCAAAATCAGAAATAGCCTCATTTATATAATGAGTTTTATGCGATTCTGCTGGATAAGGGTCAATTCCTCTTGCCTTTATCTTTTCCAGTTTTTCTAATCTAACTTTTCTTATATCTTCTAGAGCCATAGCCAACATAATACTAGAAATAGTGAAGAGTTGGTAGTGGCTAGTGTTTAGTAAAGAAAAGTCGTCCGCGGAGCGGACGACTTTTCTTTTTTACTTTATGAACTTTACAAACTTTCTACTTTATAAACTTATTTTACATCCACAACCTTGTAGGAAACCTTTCCTCCTGGAGTTGAAAATTCAAAAGTTTCACCTTTCTTCTTTCCAATAAGAGCACGTCCTAATGGAGATTCAATTGAGATCTTTCCTAAAGTTAAATTAGCTTCTTCTGAACCAACAATGTGGTAAGTCTTTTCTGATTTATCTGACATTTTTTCTAAAACAATTTTTGCTCCGATTCCAATATTACCGCCGTGGTGTTCTGGAAGAATTTCTGCATGTGCAAGTATAAGTTCAAGTTTTTCAACTCTTTCTTCAACTTCTGATTGCTGTTCACGAGCCTCCTGATATTCTGCATTTTCAGCAAGATCACCCATAGATTTTGCGTACTCAAGATTATCAGCGATTTCTCTTCGTTTTGTTTTCTTCAAATAATCAAGTTCTTTTTGAAGTTCCAAGTGTTTTTCTTTTGTTAAGTATTCTCTTTTTTCTGACATAGTATTTTGGGATTATAACTAAAATTCGCGCCTTTAAGCGCGCGAAAATGATACCTTTTTAGGGTGTCAAAGTCAACCAATTCACTAGAAAATAGTCTCAACAATAATTACGCAATAAATATGAAAATAAAAACAAAAATAACTTTGCAAATCAGGGTAAACGAGTAACCACCCCAAGTTATCATTATTAAGTAATCAAGACTATTTGGAAGTAGCTCGGTCAATTATTTTATTGCCGTAGAAGTGCCGTTTATATACTGAGGAGCATTTGTCGCTATCCAACTAATTGCACCTGTCATAGCCCTCATAGCGCTCACCTGATAGGTCGTAGGACCTCTCTCAAGAACAAGAGCAAAAGTATAACGAGGATTATCGTAAGGGAAAAAACCGTTGACCCATGAATGCACAAGTTCATTATTTGCACCTACTTGAGCTGTACCCGTTTTTGCAGCAACTTTTATACCAGGAACATTTAGGGCTATTGCGGTCCCGTTTGTCACAGCAAGTCTCATTCCTCCTCTAACTACATCGTAATCAGATTGAGATATATCTGGAAGATATGTTCTTTTCCCAGTTTCACCTTTCAGAATTACTGGCTCAGTTATAAAACCTCCGTTTGCGATTCCTGTCATAGCTCTTGCAAGCTGAAGAGGAGTCACCTGTGTTCCATATTGTCCAATTGCAGTGTGATATGTATCTCCAAGCAACCATTCTTCACCGCCAAAATTTTTCTTCTTCCAGTCGGGTGTAGGAATATTTCCATTTGGTCCTTTATAAAAATCCGAAGTAGGCGATCCAAAAAGAAAACTTTTTAAATAAGTATCTATGCGAGTTATTCCCAAACCTTCTTGTCCTTTGAATCCCCCCCCAATTTCATAAAAATAAACGTCCGAAGAAACAGCAATGGCTTCTTGCATATTTGTCCAACCGTTCACTTTCCAGTCTTTAAAAATGTTTGGTTTTGATGGATTGTATGGATTAGGAACAGTCAAAGCTCCTGTACTTAATATTTTTTTTGAAGGATCAATAATTTTTTCATTTAATGCTGCCAAAGCCAAAAATGGTTTTATTGTTGATCCAGGTGCAAAAAGTCCGTACACAACTCTATCAAGTGATGGTTTACCTATGCTTTTAAAATAAGAATTTATGGTAGCCGAATCAGTTCCATCTGTCATAATTTGCGAATCATATTCTGGATAAGAAACACTAGCCAAAATTTCGCCTGTTTTGGAATCCATAATAACAGCAGCTCCTCCAAGAAAACCTGATTTTGAAGCAGCGCTTTTAAGCGATAGATACAAAGCATTTTGGAGACCAGAATCAATTGATAAAGCAACTGATCCGCCTTGTTCAGGTTGATCAAGAACGCTTTGAGAAATAATTTTTCCTGATGCATCTACCTCAGTTAATTTGACTCCATTTTTTCCAGTCAAAGAATTATTGAAATATTTTTCCACTCCGTCTTGTCCTGTTGTTTCATTTTCGTAAAAAAATCCAGACGAATCTTTTTTAGGATATTTTACAAATCCAAGTAAAAGAGAAAACCCTTCATCTTTTATATATTTTCTTTCTGAAGTTGAGCTATCTGGGGATGGCTCATTCCATGCCAAATTTACTCCATCTCTATCCGTAATGATTCCTCTATAAGCAAAAACAGCTTCTTTTTTTAAACGATTATTTGCGCTTCTTTGGTTGTAATAATTAAAATTTAAAATATCTAAATTTGCAGATCTAACTATTACAGCAAAAAAAATAACGGAAAAAAAAACTCCGAGAATAAAAAAGGCTTTCCTTCCCAAAGGTTTTTCTATTCTTCCCTCAAATTGATTGACGTCATAATTTGGAATATTTGATGAATCCAAAAAAACCTCATCTGGATCAAGATTGAATAATCTTTTCTTTTTTTTAAAAAGTCGGAAAGGAGTCATATTAAAATATTAAACTTTTTTTGATCTCAAAAACCATCAAAAGAAGAACGAAGGAAATAATCAAGAAAATATGTCCCATAAAAAAACCTCCTTGGCTGTATATAGTGTCTAAAAATACTGCAATAAAAATTGTTTCTACGCTTGAATAAATTAGGATCGGAGAAAAAATTAATAAGACAGAAATGTACCAAGGCAAAAAAATAGCTGAAATTATTCCTGCCACAAAGAAAGAAATTCTAAAAATTATTTTATTATTATCGATATCCATTTTAATTCGAAAGGGTTTATTGGGGCTGTTATTATAATTCTTTTAAAGGCATTGCTCTCTTGCGCATCAACAGACCTGACCGTACCCAAAACTTGTTTATTTAATGTGTCTTCAACTATATCACCAACATTTACAATACTTCCTTTTGGTATCAAACTCTCAAAAAGACCTCCTCCTATTCCAACTAGATCAACACTAAACCCTTCAGGATGAATAACTCCTTGAGATTTTTCACCAGAAGAAGTAAATAGGGTCGCTTCTGAAACATTTCCATAAACAGCCGTAATTTTTCCAATCGCTACTCCTCCAGAAAAAACTAGGTCTCCATATTTTACTCCATTTTTTGAACTAGCATCCAAAATTAATACATCGTAAATTGAACTTCCTGGAGTACTTAAAACTTGTACTAAAATAGAATTTTTAGGTACCGCACCAATAGCTGTAATTTCCGAATTTTTTTGGACCAATAAATTTTTATCAGCTACTTCTGCCTTAAGGGTTTCTACTTGAGATAGAAGAGTTTGATTGTCCGCATATAAAGTTGCACCACTATGAAGTACAGAAAAAATAGGTAGCGAATAAACAAAGGATTTACCATTTGCGCCAATATATTTGATCCAACCAGTTAAAGGATAAAGGATCAGTATTGAAAAAATTGCTACTACCAATGAAAATAGTACAAATTTTAAAAGGCTTTTATCGTCCTTTTTTTTATAAGATGAATGGTAGTTCATCTTCGTTTTCGATTAAAGCGTCCATAAAACTGTTCACATCAGTCAAAATTACTCCGGCTCCTCGTACCACAGCAGTTAATGGATCTCCAGCCACATGAATTGGAATTTTAAGACTCTCTTCAAAAAGCTCTTTCAAACCTCTAAGCAGCGCACCTCCCCCTACAAGATAAATTCCTTTGTACATTACATCAGATACAACTTCTGGAGGAGTGATCTCAATAACTTCTTTTATTGACTCGATCAAAGTATCAATTGAAAGACCGATAGCTTCTTTGACATCATTATCAGTTACGATCACTTCGCGTGGCAAACCAGTTATCAGATCTCTACCTCGGACAGGCATCTCAAGTGGAGTTTCTCCTCTAAAAACATTTCCAATATTTATTTTTATATCTTCTGCAGTTTTTTCTCCAATAAGAATTTTAAATTCATTTCGTAAATAAACAATAATATCATTATTTAATTTATCTCCGGCGATTTTTATATTTCTTGAGTGAACTATTCCACCAAGAGAAATTACAGCAACATCTGTTGTTCCTCCTCCAATATCAACCACCATACTTCCGATCGGATCCTTTATTGGTAGCCCTATGCCAATTGCAGCAGACATTGGTTCTTCAACAATATAAACTTCTCTGGCTCCGGCATTTTTTGCTGCGTCTCTTACAGCTCGGCGTTCAACGTTTGTAATTCCTGAAGGTACGCCGATCACAACTCTAGGCCCCAACCATCTTGGTTTATGTTCGCTAGCTTTTTTTATCAAATAAGAAAGCATTTCCTCGCAAACTTCAAAATCAGAAATTACGCCTTCAACTATTGGTTTTACAGCAACAATATGTCCAGGAGTTCTACCCAACATGTCTTTAGCAGATTGACCTACAGCCACAATTTGCCCTGTCTTTTGATTGACGGCAACAACTGATGGTTCGTTCACTACGATCCCCTCGCCTCTCATCCAAAGCAAAGTGTTTGCGGTACCAAGATCGATCCCGACATCGTTTGAGAATCTTGAAAGTATTTTCCGTTTAAGTTTCGACATATTATTTATCCCAAAAAGAAATTAGAAGCTTTTAATGATTTTGTGTAAGTAATTTTCATTATGTATTTTTTTATTATATCCCACAAGTTCCTAACCAATGATTTCTAACGGGACGAGTATTTTTTGATTATTTCCTCAGTGTTCAAATAACTTATCTCTCCAGTGACTCTATCTTTTATTTCAAAAGAATTTTTTTCCATTGTTTTTTTGCTTGAAATAATTCGGAACGGAATTCCTATCAGATCGGCATCTGCAAATTTTTCTCCAACGCGCATATCTCTATCATCAAATAATATTTCTATGCCAGCGTCTGTTAATTCTTTGTAAAGTTTTTCACTTACTTTTACAACTTCCTCATCATTTCCTGCAAGACTAATAAGATGTGCCTTAAATGGTGAAACTTCTTCTGGCCAGATCATCTCTCCTTCTTTGCCAAAAATTTCAACAATTGTTCCCATTAATCTACTCAATCCAATTCCGTAACTTCCCATGAAAACTTGTTTTGATTCGCCTTTTTCATCTTTATATTTAAGGCCTAATGCATCAGAAAAACGAGTACCAAGAGTAAAAATATTTCCAACTTCAATGGCTTTTCTTTCAATTAAAGTATCCTTTCTTAAACCAAGCTCATTTAAAACCTCATCATTCAGAACTTCTTTGTTTATAGCTATTTTTTTGGCTTCATCAATATAGATCGTATCTTCACCTGACTCAGTAAGAGTCTGAAATTCGTGAGAATATTTTGAAAAAGAACCTCCTGAAGCAAAAGTTATATAAGTGCTCTCTCCAAGACCGACGCGCTCGAAAACTTTTTTATATGCTTCTTTTGATCTCTCATAAAATTCATCATGTTCCTTTTTGTCTTTAGAAAAAGAATAAAGATCTTTCATCATAAATTCTCGTCCTCGAAGAATTCCACTTTTTGCACGAGCTTCATTTCTAAATTTTGTTTGAATTTGATATGCGTAAATTGGCAGATCGCGGAAAGAATTTACATATGAAAGCATGATATCTGTCAGAGCTTCCTCGTGTGTATTTGCAAGTCCTACTTGCGTGCCATTTTTTAATTCGCTTTTGAACCAATTGTCTACAACTTTATCATCCCATCTTCCGCTCTTAAGCCATAATTCTTTTTCTTGCAATGTGGTCAAAAAAACTTCTTGTCCTCCCAAGGCATTCATTTCTTCTCGAATAACCTTTTCAATTTTTTTTAGGACTCTAAGACCAAGAGGTAAAAAAGCATAAACACCAGCCATCTCTTTAAAGATAAAGCCTCCTCGAATAAGTAGGTCTGCGTTTTTTGAAACCTCATCTTTTGGGGATTCAAACCGTGTTTTTGAAAAAAGTTTAGATTGTCTCATGTGGTGACATTCTACTACAAACATAAAAGGAATTAAACCTTTTCAGAAAAAACTTTTAATCACACACCTAATTGTCATTCCCGTTTTACCACAAGGGCATTTCTTATTTTCTAAGTCGCGTTGCTCTTAAGAAAATAAAGTCACACGGGAATGACAGAACCTTGATTATTTACCACCCAAAGATCCTCCTTAGATCAGAATAAGTGATCACAACCATAAAGATTATAAGGATCAAAAATCCAAGGCCATTGATCCAATTTATAGTTCTTGCTTTTATTGCTTTTCTTCTGATAGCCTCAATACAGACGATCACAATTCTTCCTCCATCAAGAGCTGGAAAAGGAATAAGGTTTATTACCGCAAGATTTAGAGAAATGACAGCAGCAAAAGAAAGTAAATATCCAAATCCAAATCTTGAAGCATCTCCAACAATTGAAATAATTCCAACAGGACCCGAAACCTGACCTAGATCTGCCTTAGCTTGAAAAGCTTTGAAAAGAAAAGAATAAATTCCAACAGCTGTATCCTTAAAAGAAGTTATAGTTGTTTGAAATCCTTGAGTGACAGAATTAACAAGAGAAAGTTTTTTTACAGAAATCAGAACCATTTCAATTCCGATCGCAAAATCTTTTCTCTCTCCAACAATATTTTTTACAGGAGTTATGTTTAAAGGAATAATTTTTCCAGCACGGTCTATCTGAAGTAAAATAGGATTGCCTTTTGAACCTGCAACTACATTTTTAATATCATCTGGAGTTGGATCAACAATAGGTTTACTTGTAGTGATTTCTGTAACAATATCTCCAGGTTTAAGGCCTGAAAGCTCAGCAGGTGAAGCTGAAACTACGCTTGAGATCATCAATTTTCCTGTTTCTCCAGGACCAGCTGATGTTGGAGCTCCAATGTAAAAAGATGAACTAAAAAGCACCCAAGCAAAAAGAATATTAAAAACAATTCCAGCTAAAAGAACTATTGCTTGAGCGTAACGAGGTTTTGAAGCAAAACTTCTTTCACCTCTCTGAATTTCAGTAGAATCATCATCGTTGTTTTCTCCGTAGATTTTTACAAAACCTCCAAAAGGAACTAGGTTAACAGAATAAACGGTTTCACCTTTTTTCCATGAAAAAATTTTTGGCGGAAAACCAATAGCAAATTCATCTACCCGCATTTTAAATAATTTTGCAAACAAAAAATGTCCAAACTCGTGAACAAAAATAAGAGCAGTAATGATTATGATAAAAATTATTATTGACATGTTGTTAGTTTACAGTAGACAGTGAATAGTGTACAGAAACTTAGAAGTGAGCACTCTTTTTTAAGAGGTCTTTCTTCTAAGTTTCTGTTAAAAATTTTTTTGAGGAAAAACCTCCAATTGGAGGAATTACCTCTAGAAAATTTTTAACCTAGTATCTCTGCTTCCTTCTTTGAAAAATGTTTCTCGAGAATATCGTTAGTATCCTTAATAGTTTTTTCTACCTCATTTTTTTGTCTCATCATATCGTCTTCGCCGAGCGTTCCAGCTTTTTTCCTTTTTTCTAGATCATCAATAATTTTGTTTCTTTCCTGACGAACTTTTACTTTAGCTTCTTCTAGCTTTTGCTTTGCAACTTTTACAAATGAAGTTCTGGATTCTGTTGTAAGAGGAGGAAAAGAAACCCTAAGCCCTTTGTCATCAACAGAAACAGAAAGCCCTAAACCAGAAGCAATAATGGCTTTTTCAACCGGTTTAATGTTTTGAGAATCCCAAGGAGCAATTCGAAGTGTTCGAGCATCTTCTGAAGCAACAGTTGCCACTTCTTGGATCTTCACAAAACTTCCATAACTTTCTACCTTGACTCCGTCCAAAATTGAAGGAGTTGCTCTCCCTGTTCTAATATTCCCAAATTCCTTCGAAACCCACTCCTCTACGTTTTTTAAATTTTGTTTTAATTCTTGCATATCCGCTATTATAACAAATTTAAGAAAGTGCCACCAATGAGAGTAATTGTTTAACTGAAGAAGAACTTTCTAGATATTTTTCTGCAGTTGCAATACTTGAAATAAGTTCTCCAACTTGGGAACCCAGCTCCCAAGTTGATTGGTTTAAAACTTCATCTTTCAGAATTTTTAAGAAAATAAAAATATCGCTTTTTGAAAGTTTTTCTTCTTTCAAGTCATCTGCAATTTTTTCAACTATTTTTATTCTCTTCCCTTTTCCTCCTTTGATAAATTCAGAAATTTCTTTTTTAAATAAAACTTGTTCTGTTTTATTTGGCAGAGCAATATGCATCATTCTTGATCTCAAAGTTGGAATGATTGATTTAAATGATGGAACCAAAATATAAAATTTAGCCGAGACTCCTGGTTCTTCAAGAGATTTAAGCAATGCATTTTGAGCTTCAAGAGTTGCTGAGTCAAAACCAATAATAATATGTAAAGACCTTTCTTTTAAAGGCAGGGCTTGGGCGTATTGTCTCACCTCTCGAGCTTTCTCCACTCCAAGTTTTTCATTTGTAAAAATTAAAATATCTGGATTTCCTTGAATTCCAAATTCCAAATCATCTGCAAAAAAATCTATGACCGCATCAATATCGGTCTTAAAATTTCCTTCGAAGAATATTGCGTGATGCTCGTTTTTCATTAGTTTAATCTTTTCCGTTGTCATTCCCGTGTGACTTTATTTTCTTAAGAGCAACGCGACTTAGAAAATAAGAAATGCCCTTGTGGTAAAACGGGAATCCAGTATTTTATTTCGATATTCTAGATTCCCGTCCGCCTAGGCGGACGGGAATGACAAAATATTTTTTTATTTTTTAACTTTATGAACTTAGTACTTTACAAACTTAGAACTTATTTACCTTTTTCCTACAATAGCTTTTTTGTAGGTATCAAGATGTTCAAGGGCAATTCCAGTTCCAAGAGCTACGCAATAAAGTGGCTTTTCAGCGACAACAGCTTTTACTCCTGTTCGTCTTAAAACAAGTTCCGAAAGATTTCGTAATTGAGAAGATCCTCCTGTCATTGTGATTCCTTGATCAATTATATCTGAAGCAAGCTCTGGAGGAGTTTCTTGCAAAACATCTTTGATCGCTTGGATCATGTCGCGAAGTTCTTTCCCGATAGCTCTTACAACTTCGTTTGATTTTATTTCAATCGATCTTGGAAGACCCGAAAGACAATCTCTGCCTTTTACAGTCATAGAAAGTTCCTCTTCCATCGGTACAGCAGATCCAACTCCAATTTTTATATCTTCGGCAGTTTTTTCTCCAACCAAAAGATTATAATTTTTTTTCATATAATCAATGATCGCATTATCAAGTTTATTTCCCGCGCACTTTACTGAAGTAGAAGAAACAATTCCTCCCAAAGAAATTACAGCAACATCAGTTGTTCCTCCGCCGATATCTACGATCATGTGGCCTTTTGGTTCATAGATCGAAATACCCGCTCCTATCGCAGCAAGAATTGGTTCTTTAACAACGTAAGCATTTTTTGCTCCGCTTTTTATTGCAGCCTCAATAACAGCTCGTCTTTCTGTTGAAGTAACTCCGGCAGGAACTGAGATCATCACTTCTGGTCTCCAAACATTCCATTTTCCTAAAGCCTTTCCAATATAATATCTAAGCATTGCTTCGGTCACTCTATAATCTGCGATCACTCCATCTTTAAGAGGCCTGTAAGCAACAATATTATCTGGAGTTTTTCCAACCATTTCTTTTGCCTCTAAACCAACTGCGAGTATTTTTTTTTCTGATTCGGAAACTGCAACAACAGAAGGTTCATTCAAAACAATTCCTCTTCCTGGAATAAAAACCAAAGTGTTGGCTGTGCCTAAATCTATACCAAGTTTTTTAGTAAAAATTGACATGCGAAGATTATAACATAATCTTCGCATGTCATTCCCGCGGAAGCGGGAATCCAGAAAATTTACTCCAAAACCTAGATTCCCGCCTGCGCGGGAATGACACGCAGAATCGTTTTGTGATAAACTCTTTTTCATGAACGAGGCATTAAATTTCAAAATTGAAGGAGGAAAAAAACTCAAAGGATCAGTTGAGATCAAGAAGTCAAAAAATGCTGCAGTAGCAGTACTTTGCGCCAGCCTATTAAATAAAGGTTCAACGACTCTCAAAAAAATTCCGAAAATCGAGGAGGTTTTTCGCATAATTGAAGTTCTTCAAAGCATTGGAGTTGATGTCTACTGGAAAGACGAAGATCTAATTATTGTGCCTGGCAAAATCGATCTATCAAAAATAAATAATATTTCTGCAAAAAAAACCCGAACAGTAATTATGATGATAGGCCCTTTAATTCATCACTTCAAAAAATTTTCTCTTCCCCACAGCGGAGGATGCAAACTTGGATCAAGAATTGTTAGCCCTCATTTTTATGCATTAGAAAATTTTGGCGTTTCTATAAAAACTAAAGCTGACGAATATTTAATTGAATCAAAAAATCTTAAACCGGCAGAATTCGTACTCTATGAAATGTCTGAGACAGCCACAGAGAACGCCCTAATGGCAGCAGCAGGTATTGGAGGAGTTTCAAAAATAAAATTTGCTTCTTCAAATTATATGGTCCAAGACCTATGTCATTTTCTTGTTACTCTTGGAATTAAAATTGAAGGAATTGGAACATCAACACTTATTGTTCACGGTAAAAAAAATATCGACGTAGATGTAGTTTTTGAAATTAGTGAAGATCCAATTGAAGCAATGTTTTTCTTAGCCTCAGCTATTGTTACAAGGTCTTCAGTCATAATAAAAAAATGTCCAATAGATTTTCTTGAACTAGAACTTTTGAAACTAAAAAAAATGGGTTTTAAATATGAAATAAAAAAAACATATAAAGGCGCAAATGGTTTTGTAAATTTAGTTGATATAAAAACTTATCCATCAAACCTTGTTGCCCTAAAAGAAAAAATCCACCCCTTAACTTATCCTGGCATCAATATGGATAATATTCCCTTCTTTGCAGTCATTGCCACTCAAGCCCTTGGCGAAACTTTTATACACGATTGGGCATATGAAAAAAGAGCGATCTACTACACTGAATTAGAAAAACTTGGAGCTTCAGTCGTTCTTGCCGATCAACACAGAGTTTACATAAAAGGAAAAACGGAATTAAGAGCCACAGAAATTATGAGCCCAGAAGCTCTGCGTCCAGCAGCTATTATTTTGATTGGAATGCTTGCTGCTAAAGGCACATCAATTCTTCGAAATGTTTATTCTATAAAAAGAGGCTATGAAGACATCGCAAATCGTTTGAACAAACTCGGTGCAAAAATAGAGGTGTTTTAAAGATAGTGGAGAGTGGTTAGTGGATAGTGAAAAAACAGTGGACATCCGATGTCCACTGTTTTTGTCTATGGTATAATTTTTTTGTTAAAAATAATCCAAGGTCGGAAATGGATAAAGATTTTGAAAATTGGAATATAGAAAAGAAAAATATTCATGCAGTCTCGATGAATAAATATTATCATCCCCGCGATATTTGGTGGTGTGCTTTGGGTGTAAATATAGGATTTGAACAAGATGGAAAAGACAAAGATTTTCAAAGACCTGTTTTGATTGTAAAAGGATTAAGTAGAGAAACATGCCTCATTGTTCCTTTAACCACATCTCCACAAAAGCACAAATACAGAAAAACAATTGGTTCTGTAACCGGAAAAACTTCAAGCGCTGTTTTATCTCAAATTAAAGTAATTGATACAAAAAGATTAATAAATAAGATAGCAGTTTTAGACCAACAAAGCTTTGAGACAATAAGAAAATCCATCAAAAACTTGCTTTGATGGATTTTCTTTTTTCTCCCTCCTAAGAGGGCAAGCCCGAAGGCACTTATACAATAAGACTACCAAACCCACAAAAAGTGTCAACGACTAATATATTTCTGATAGAATAGTCATATGTTCATAACTTCTATCATCCCTATCGGCAGAACAATCCTTAAAGACGCCCTTACCTATTTATCAAAGGATAAAATTGAACCGGGAAGTATTGTATCTATTCCTCTTCGGACAAAGAAAGGCTTAGGAATTGTTATTTTATCAAAAGATGCCTCTGAAATGAAATCTGAGATCAAAGATCTGGATTTCAAAATTAAAAAATTAGATGGAAAAATCGAAGTAAAAATCGATTCAAGTTTTATTGAAGCCTCAAAAAAGTTTGCAGAATATTCAGCAACATTTCCTGGTGCTGTACTTGGATGTTTTATAAACGAAAATATAGTTAACTATTTATCTCTGTACACCAAAACTGATAGTAAAAACTTTGAGACTAAAAATGTTTTTGAAGAAACAGCGATCCAAGCTCCTATTGAAGACAGATTAAACATGGAAAAAAGCATAGTTAGAGAATCTTTTGCTCAAAAAAAATCTGTCATGATCATGCTTCCCACGGCTTTCATGGCTGAAAAATATTTTGAAGAAATATCTAAAGGTATAGAAGAATATTCAGTTTTAATTCACCCTTCCCTTTCAAAGAAAAAACTTTCTGAAGCCTTGAAAAAAATATTCTCATCTCCTCATCCATCTGCTATTGTTTCTACCAAAGAATTTCTGGCTATTTCCAAAGAAGATCTTGGAACTATTATCATTGAAGGAGAATATTCAAGATTCTACAAACTCGACAGAAGACCTTTTATAGACGTTAGAGAGTTTGCAAAATTTTACGCCAAAGAAAAAGGCATAAAAATAATATATGCCGACTCACTGCTTAGAGTAGAAACCTTAAATAAAATTAAAAGCGGAGAAATTCTTGAATACGCCCGACTTTCGCAAAAAATAAATCACCAGATAAAAATTCTTGGTGTTGATATGAAAGAAAAAAAAGAAGGAAAGAAATTTTCTGCACTATCAGACGAACTTATAGAAATGCTTAAATTTGCAGTAGCTCATAAAAAAAAAGTTTTTGTTTTTGCTCTAAGACGAGGGATTTCTTCAGAGACTATTTGCAGGGATTGTGGGACTACGGTTTTTTGCGATAAATGTTCTTCTCCTGTCTCAACCCACAAAGGCAGAGATGGAAATATTTACATTTGCCATCACTGCGGACACAAAATGGATACCTTGCAAACTTGCAAAACCTGCGGAGGTTGGAGGCTCGAATCATTTGGAATTGGAATTGAACGCATTAATGATGAAATTAATGCTCTTGGAATTAACACGATCAAAGGCTACAGGGAAAGCAACGGAAGTGACACCCAAACACTAAAAGCTACAAATGAATTTCTCAAAAATGGAGGAGTTCTTTTGGGTACTGAAGCTACTCTTGAAAAACTTCCACCGCTTTCAATAGACTATGTCGCGATCGCAAGCATGGACTCGCTTTTTTCATTGCCAGACTTTAGAGTCAGAGAAAGGATAATGCATCTTTTAATTGATATAAAAAATAAAGCAACAGAATGTTTTTTAATTCAAGGAAGAAACCTAGACCAGAGCGTAGTTGAACAAGGTTTGTCTGGAGACCTAAATGCTTTTTATAAAGAAGAAATAGAAGTCAGAAAAAAATGGGGTTATCCTCCATTTGATATTTTTATCAAATTTACAATTACAGGAGAAAAAATAAAAGTTAAAGATGAAATGGAAAGTCTTGGCTATTTTTTCAAAGAATATAACCCAATAATCTTTCCTGCTTTCATTAGAATTAAAAGAGGACTAACAGTTTCTCATATGCTTTTGAAGATCTCAAAAGAAAAATGGCCTGATGAGAAATTGCTTAAAATGATAGAAAGCCTGCCTTTTGGAATAGAAGTTCGCTTTGATCCAGAAAGTCTGCTTTAAAATTGCTCAAAATAATGTAGTATTTAAATATGGCAAAGAATCAAAAAATCATTCAGGCTGAAGATAAAACCTTGAGAGCAAAAGCCAAAGAAGTCAAAATTGACGAAATTACTTCGCCTGCGATCAAAAAAATATTGGAACAAATGAAAAAATCATTGGAAAAAGAATCTGATGGCGTAGCAATTGCTGCGCCTCAAATCGCAGTTTCCCTTAGAATTTTTGTTATTTCAAAACGAGCTTTTGAGATAACAACAGGAAAAGATGGAGAATTCGAAGACCAAGTATTCATCAATCCAATTATCACCAAACTTTCAAAAGAAAAAGAAGAAATGGAAGAAGGCTGTCTTTCCGTAAGATGGAAATACGGAAAAGTAATGCGTTCTGAAAAAGCCACCATCAAAGCCTACGACGAAAATGGCAAAAAATTTACTCGAGGTGCCTCAGGCTTAATTGCTCAGATATTTCAGCACGAAACAGATCATCTTGATGGAGTGCTTTTTATAGACAAGGCAAAAGATGTAGTTGACCTGCCTCCGAAAGGATAAACTTTATCTGCCATGGAAAATAAAAATATTAAATTTGTCTTTTTTGGATCAAGTGAAATTTCAGTCATCACTTTAAATGAACTTAAAAAAAATTCTTTGCTCCCCTCTCTTATTGTTACTCAGCCTGATAAACCAAAAGGCAGAGGACTAGATATTTCTGAATCTTTGGTAAAAATTTGGGCAAAAGAAAAAAATATTAGAGTAAAATCACCAAAAAATTTAAAAGATGAAAGTTTTGTGAACTTGCTTAAAGAGGAAGTAATAAACGGAGCCAAAGTTTTTATTTTAGTTTCTTTTGGACGAATTATTCCGAATGAAATTTTAAACCTTGCTCCACAAGGAATTTTAAATCTTCATCCTTCCCTACTGCCAAAACTCCGCGGACCTTCTCCAATTGAAACATCTATTCTAAATGATGAAAAAGATGAAGTTGGACTTTCTATAATTGTTTTAGACAAAGAAATGGACCACGGACCAATAGTCAAACAAGAAAAAATTGAAATGGAAAAATGGCCTGTCTCAAAAAGCGAACTGACAAAAATATTCGGAGAAATAGGAGGCAAACTTTTAGCAGAAGAAATTCTTAAGGCTGAAAAAGAAACTCTTGCACTCCGAGAGCAAGACCACTCTGAGGCAACCTTCACCAAAAAATTTACAAAAGAAGACTCGTTGATCGATCTGTCAGAAGACCCATATAAGAACTATTTAAAATTTTTGGCTTTTGAGAAGAATCCTGCTACTTATTTTTTCATAGAACACCAAGGCAAAAAAATTAGGGTGAAAATATCAAAGGCAAAATTTTCCGAAGGAAAATTTTGCCTTGAAAGAGTAACTCCAGAAGGAAAAAAAGAAATGGATCTTGAGAGCTTCAAAAGAGGTTACAAATATTATGAGCCTGTTTAGAATCCTCTTCCTAATCTTTTAATTATATTTTTGATCTTTTGGTGTCCTTTTTTTAACAATTTGATATGTTTGCTTTTTGTTTTTGTGATCTCATCTACTAGTTCGTCTTTAGCAATATCAATAGATGAATATAGGTCTCCAGTTTGAGCCTCAGCTCTAAAATAATTTTTTCCATAATGAACATCTATCTCAGCCCTGAACACATCTCCATTTAAATGATGATTAGTTGTTTTACTTAATTTAATATTCATTTGTGCAGCCTCATCCTCAGAAATAAATTTTGAAATTGAGCTAACTCTTTTTTCAACATATTCTTCGATCTTTTCTGTTAACTCTATTCCAGACGCTGTGATATTTTTGTTTATCATTCTTTTTTATTTAATTAATAAACTTCAAAACCTATCTCGAATACGTTCCATACATTTCTCCTTTTCCAATAATATGTCCTTCCATCGCTTCAATAAGCTTATCTTTTTCTGAACCTATCGGAATCTTTATCAAAGTATCGAGTGCATACAAATTAAAAAAATATCTATGCAATTTTCCTTTGGGTGGACAAGGTCCTTCGTAGTTAATACTACCACTACTACCAATTCCTGTAGTACCCACAGGTAACTTTCCTTCCTCAATATTAAAATTTTCTGCAGGCAAATTCCACATTACCAAATGATCCCAAGTACCATAGGAGGCATCTGGATCTTCAATAATAAATGCCAAAGATTTCGCTTCTTTCGGAACATTTGAAATTTCAATAGGTGGCATTATATTATCCCCATCACAAGTATATTTTTGGGGAATTGTTTCAGTATTTTTAAATGCAAAACTTCGAACCTCAATTTTTGTTAAATTTTTTAGATCACTATTAACGGCAATGTTTTTTTCTTGCATTGTTTTTTGAATTAAAAATACTAAAACTAGTAAAAACAGGAGACCTGAAATTAAGACTGTCGTCTTATTCATGCATTAATTATCTCACAACTAAATCTTAATTCCACTAGACATAGTCGTAAATTATCTATTTTAATTCTCATATATAGCCCGTAATCATTTTTGAGGTCATTTTCTAGTGACTGGGTTTGCCCAGCACTGAAAAAAGACCTTGATTATTTAAAAATGACAACATTCAAACAACAATGCTAAAAAGTGATTTACAAAGCTATTTATAGATTTAATTCTCACATGTGTAGCGTAATCATTTTTGAGGTCATTTTCTAGTGACTGGGTTTGCATAATGACCATTTTTTGGTAATATTCTTAAGTTCAAGTGAACAAAACCAGTATTCCGCGGTAGCTCAGCTGGTAGAGCGGTCCCCTGTTAAGGGATTGGTCGTAGGTTCGAGCCCTACCCGCGGAGCCAAAAAAGTTTAAGCCACCTAATAAGGTGGCTTTTACTTTTTTAGGCTCCACGGAGAAAGTTCTGGGAGAGCTTTCGAGTAGGGCTCGAAAACCTTTTGAGAATATTTTGTGAGTTTACGAAACAAAATATCCAAAAGGTGTACCGTTCATGTAATGAAAGAGACCCCTACCCAAGGAGCTTAGAGATGATTCAAAAAACCACCCTTCTGGGTGGTTTTTTAATTTTTTAAATATAATTTAAAATTTTTGATATACTTTTAATATAAATTCAATTATTAAAAATAGAAATAAGATTATATTATAAATAAACAATTAAATATGACGAATGAAGAGGCTCGAATAATTACGAAGAACTGGCAGGCTTTTATAGAAGTAGTAGATAAACTTAGCAAAATTTGTGCCATTCTCCCAAAATCTTTACTTCCTTACCCAATAGAAGATATTGAAGAAGCTCTAAATATAGTCGCAAAAGAATACTTTGATGCTGGAGATAAAAAAACCTCAGAAGTTTTCAAAGATTCTGTTGGGTTTTTATGCGGGTTCAAGGATGATGAAGAAGCCTTGGAAAGTATTCACTCAATTATTGGTTTTATGCTAGAGAATAATGATTTAAAAAAAATTAAAATTGAAAATTTAAAAAAAGCTCGGGACTTTTGGTTAAAAGCCAAAAAAGAAAACTTACAAATAGAATTATAATAATGTATAAATTCACCTTTATATACAGATCATAATCGCTTCGATGAAATACCTAGAGCATGACATACATATTATATAGGAAATTCTGTAAATTTATAAAAACATACCCGCTCCTGTAAGGAGAGAAATCCCTACCCGCGGAGCGGCGTAGAAAAACGGAGCAAAATAACCACTTTTTTTCATAAATACCTTTATTTACAAGGCTTTTACCCCCTATCAAACAACTAATCTGATTAACTATTGCCTTCAAGCAACTCGGTGTGTATAATATGAACATCAATACGAAAAGGGGCCCAAACGGTTAACTACCTAAGGCCCCCTTTTCTTTTATCTACTGATTTTCTTTTTAATATCTAAATCTTCTAGATGAGCAAAATATTTTCTACCTAATTTTTTGTATAAAGATGAGGCATATTTTCTATTTGGAAACAGAATCTTTTCGAACTTATTTTCTTCAATTAAAAAATCAACCAACATCTTATAATCCCCATCTCCAGAAATCAAAACAACTTTATCAAAATCTTCTTTCTTATAAAGCCTTTTCATGACACTAAATATAATATCTGAATCAACATTCCCCTTCTTTTTACCCAACATAGCAGAATTGTGTTCTCTGAATTTTAAAACTAAACCAGATTTTTGTATCTCATCATATAATTCTTCGTTTTCATTTTGGACATATCCAAGAAAATAATATACTTCTGAAACATTGTATTTTCTCTCGAGGTAAAATTTTAATTTTGACAAATTAACTTCCCATGACTGATCACAGGTTTTGGTCCCCATATATAGATTTTGTCCATCAATAAAAGCTATATTTTTCACGCTGTCGATTATATCATGCACACCTTATATAAATATATTAAATCACCGTCATTACTGTCAGAAAAGTTGATATTACAATCATTATCCCACGTGCGGAGCAAACAATTTTGCTTTCGTGTAGGGCTCGAAAGATTGGTGATATTTTGAAACTTTTATTAAAGATTTCAAAACCACTAATCACGCGCCGTCAACGAGAGTCCTCCCTACCTTTAATGTTAATAATAATTTATTCTGATACAATTTCTGTATGAAAAAATTAATAGATCTTATTTATCCTGTATTTGGTATCACCCTTTTTCTTTCGTTGTCCTTAACAGTAATCACAGCAATTTTTCTTAAAAGATTAAATATTAGCGGACATTCCTTCAATGTTCCTGCCTTCACAGCTTCATTGCTTTTCATCAGTCTTTTTGTGGTATTTACATTAAAACCTTCTTGGGTTGTCGAAACCTCTAAAACCATACATGGTTGGAAAAAATTTTTGGTATCAATTTTAATATTATTAGTAGCTATACTAACTTCATATTTTGGTATATATCTTCCATTTAATTCAAAATTGTTAGCAGAGATACCAAGTCAGTATCTAAATCAGTCAGAACCATTCATTATAAGAGCGAAAAGTAATAAAAAATACTACATAGAAATTGATTCTACTTACACAAATACAGGAACAAAAATTAACATGGGTGTTAAAAATGAAGAGTGGTCAGATAATTTCACTTTTACGATCGGAAAGAAAAGAAGCTTAAATGATAAGGCAAGTTTTGGCACATCTATTGTAGATCTTCCTTTTAATTTCCCAATAAATGGTACATATCAATTATTTATAAAATTTGAAAATAATACTTCTTCAGCAGAAAAACTTAGGCTATTCGAAATGATTTAGAAATTGTGTATTAATATTTATATAATTAAATTTATAAACTAACAATTTTTATGATTAATGTAGAAATTATTAACTATAATAAAAACTAATTCCAAGCTGGTGTGAGTTTACGAAACAAAATATCCAAAAGGTGTACCGTTCATGTAATGAAAGAGATCCTGTCCACGGAGCTTAGAAATAAAGTTCCTCGCAACAAGCAGACAGAGGTATTAAATACCAGAACTCGCTTTCACCACAAGAGTATTTCCGATTTCTAAACGAACGTAGTTCGTAAGAAATCTAGGTCGCTCGTACTTAATCCGCCACAAGGGGTGGGGTATTTACCCT
>JBAYHV010000007.1:0-26502 GCA_041665985.1 Minisyncoccota bacterium | reverse complement strand
TGACAGTGAAAAATATTTTGATAAAAATTTGGAACTTAAGATTCCAGGAGAGCATAATAGAAAAGATGCATCAGTGGCTTTAGCGATCGCAGATTTCATCGGTATTCCAAAAGAAGTAGCACTGAAATCAATAAAAGAATTTTCAGGTACTTGGCGACGTTTCGAATACAAAGGAGAAACTGCAAAAGGTGCAAAAGTATACGACGACTACGGTCATCATCCAGCAGAAATAAAAGCTACAATTGCTGGAACTAAAGAAGCTTTTCCTGATTCAAAAATTATTGTCGTTTTCCAACCTCATCTTTTTTCCCGTACAAAATTACTTTTGGCAGATTTTCAAAAAGCTTTTGAGGGAGCAGACAAAACAATTTTGCTTCCGATCTATCCAGCCCGTGAAGAATTTGATCCAACTATTTCATCTGAAAATATAATCACAGAGAATTCAAAAAATATTGAAATGGCAAAAGATTTTTCCGACGCATCAAAAAAAGCTTTTGAATATGGAAATAAGGATGATGTAATCCTTGTAATGGGAGCAGGGGATGTCTACGAAGTGACAAATTTACTCTTGAATCAATAAGTTTTTGTTCTGTCATTCCCGTGAAAACGGGAATCCAGTAAGCTTTGGGTAATGACGTCCTCTTGAGAAGTCGTTTCCCTAACTTTTTTAAATTAAAAAAAGGACCCTACTGGGACAAAACCCAATAAGGGACTTTTCGTGGTGATTTGTCTATTATATCAGACTAAAATTGAGTTAGTAAATATTCGTTAAATTGCATATATTGTCTTTAAAAAGATTATATGATAGTATGATGATGTAATATTATAAGACAATATACTTAAAAATGACTACAATATCAGTACCAATACCACAAAATCTTGAAGATTTTATAAATAGAATGATTGAAAGCGGAGAGGCAGAAACAAAAGCTGAAGTTGTTCGCTATGCTTTAAGAAAATATGCAGAGGATGAAGTAATTACTTCTGTCTTGCAATCTCGCAGAGAAATTGAGGAGGGAAAAGTCCTTTCAGGTAATCTTAAAGATTTGGTAAAAGAATTTAGAAAACAAGAATCTAAACACGCGAGAAAATAAAATGTTAGATATAAAATATTCTAGATCCTTTCTTCGAAAAGTTTCTAAATTAGAAGATTCTTTGATTGATGAAATACAGGAAAAAATTGAACTATTAAAAGATGAAAAAAATCATCAAAGGTTGAAAGTTCATAAACTCAAAGGAGTTCTAAAAGGTTCTTTAGGTTTTTCAATAAACTATAAAATTAGAGTGATCTTCGAGTATGTCTCAAAACAAGAAATTGTTTTAGAGGATGTTGGAGGTCATGACAATGTATATTAAAACAAAGTCAATAATAACAAAATATTATTTTAACCTCTAAACTTTCTAATGATCTGAACAAAATAAGCTAAAAAATAATTTGGATAATTGTTTTTGTACTTTTTAATTATTCCGTCAAGAGATTTCAAGGATTCTTTGCGTTTTTGTGAATCGCTTTGAGTTGAATGTCTCCTATATGCAACACCAAATATAGGTAAGTTGGCAAACTTATTTTCTAGACCAATTCTTAACCACAAGTCGTAATCTTCCCAAATAGACAAAGATTCGTCATATGTGAAATTATTTTTTCTATATAAAACGCTTGAGTGACAAAATTGATTTTTAATAAGTATCCTCGATCTTATGTTTTTATCATTTTCGGCATAATAAATTTTATTTGTTGGATGACCTTCTTCATCTACTATTTGCATATTTGTTCCAACTAAAGCGTACTTTGTATTTTGCTCCAAAAATTCAACTTGTTTTTCTAGTTTGGAAGAATTGATCCAAAAATCATCACTATCAAGTACTGCAATATATTCTCCTCTTGAAACAGATAATATTTTGTTTCTGTTTTTGGTAATTCCTAGATTCAATTCATTTCTTATATATCTGATCCTTGCATCAGAAAGAAACGGGGTGATTATTTCTTTGGTATTGTCTGTCGAAGAATCATCTAGAATGATAAGCTCCCAATCTGAAAAATTTTGAGCAAGTATGCTTTTGATTGCCTGTTTTATAAAATGTGCCCGGTTGTATGTGCACATTTGAATACTTACTTTCGGTGTCATATTTGTATCCATGATGAAGGAAGAATATCTAGCTCGTTAGCTGTTTTGTTCGCAAGCCATTGTTTAGGCGCGACAATAATTTTATCACTAGTTTTATTAAGCCATGCGCCCCACCAAGAAAAAGAAGAATTTGCAATAATATTATGCCTGCATTTACTCATTAAAATAAGCTCTTCGTAGTCTTTTATTTCAGGATTAGAAACATAAACACAATTTTCTATCTTTAAATTTTCTTTTACCCATTCGATATCATCAGAAAAAATAAAAAAAGTAGGGGATTCAACCACATCAAGAATATATTTTATTGCATTTTGGTAGTAATCCAATCCACAAGTTCCATGATGAATATTGGTATTTTTATCAGTTACATAATCTCCTCGTCTAATATGAATTGAAACAGAGTTTTTAGAATTAGAAATTTCAACCTCGGCTTTTTTAGATACCCCAGATAGTTGATCTTTTAGAGTAAATTCTTTTCGAATAACATCTTCAATATCTTTAAAATATTTTTCATTTTGATAGAAGCCGTATTCACCAGTAATATTTGAAATTATTTTTTTTACTATTTTTTGAAAAAAATTTTCTTTTATATTTTCAAATTTTATTGAATTATTTATGATGAATTTATCTAATAAAAAAGGTCGGTTCGTATCTATTGATTCTCTTGCGTCTCCAAAAAAAGATATATCAAAGACAACATCTTTTTTATCTAGCAGAATTAATTTTCTGCCATAAGCATATTGAAACATTTGATTTCCAAGCCCCCCTTTAAGTTTTATTTTTATCACTTTTTTTTTACAAACCAAAAACATCCGCATCCATATTTTTGTTCTTTCACTAAATTTTTGTCAGCATTTTCAATAAAATCACCTTTATCAGTAATAAGAGTAAATTCTTTTAATTCAAATCCATCAAAATACGAAACTATTTGTTCATAAGAATAAATTCGATGAGCGTTGAATTCTATTTTTGGTTTTCCTACAGGGGTTACAAATAAAAGAGAGCCGTCTTTGACTACAACGCGTTTTAATTCATTGATAGCTTTTATATCACCGTTTGAATCTATTGGATCTCCATATCTACCAAGACCAATGTGCTCAATGGTGTGCATGCATGAGATAGATTTTATAGTATTTGATTCAAAAGGGAGGTTATGAAGATCCCCTTCCTTACTTTGTAGGTTGCTTAGTTTTAAATCTGCAGGACGGTAATCATAAAAATCCACAGGTACAAATGCGGAAACGATTCCGCAGAAGTATAAGCTTGATGAAATATCTATATGCTTGATCGGGTTTATTTCTTTAACTTTTCGTGCTGCCCAAGAGGTGTGATATACGTAATGCGTATCAAAACCTGTTTTTATTGTTTTATCTTTTATTTGAGGGTAAAAATCTTTTAAATTAATTTTAAATCTTTTTTCTTTATCAATTTTTTTGTAAACAAAATAATCTTTTAATATAAAAGGGGATAGAATAAGACGAATTGTTTTTTTAATTATTTTTTTCATCAGTAAATATTGATAATCCGTTATAAAATCACTTAGATAAAAAAGTTTTGATTTTATTAATTATTTCAGCTTGTTCTTCTGGAGTTAAGAATGGATTACAAGGTAAAGATAGGATCTCATCTTGAAATTTTTCAGAAATTGTAAGTGAAACATTTTTGTATTCATTTCTATAGCATGGTTGGTTGTGTATAAGTGTAGGGTAGTGAATTAATGTTTCAATTTTCTTTTCTTTTAGAAAATTAATTAATTCCGTTCTCAATCCACCAGTGACTCTAATTACAAATAAATGATAAGAAGAGGTTTTATCAAAATTGTTAATAATTAGGTTAGGACACCCTCTGAGAGATTCAATATAATTCAAGGCTATTTTTTGTCTTTTCTTTATAAATAAATTAAGTTTTTTAAGTTTAATACTCATAAACAAACATTGTAAGGGATCTATTCTTCCATTAATTCCTTTTATTGTGTGATTATATCTTCCTTGTTGTCCGTAATTACGGTAAGAAGATGCAAATTCACTAACTCTTTTTTCATTGGTTACTATTGCTCCTCCTTCACCAATAGCACCGAGATTTTTTGTAGGGTAAAAACTAAAAGCTTTTGTGTTTAAAGAAGATTCTTTTGAAAAAAGAGAACCATGAGCCTGGCAAGCATCTTCAATGATTACTAATCCGTATTTTTTTGCTATTTGGTTGATATTTTTCATATCACAAATTTTTCCGAATAAATGTACTGGTAAAATACATTTAGTCTTTTTTGTTATTAGGTTTTCAATTCGTTTTGGATCTATTAAAAAATCTTCTCCTATATCACAAAAAATAGGTGTGGCACCTACATTAGAGATGGCTAAACTGGTTGCAACAGCTGAATTAGAAACTGTTATAACTTCGTCTCCTTCTTTGATTCCAAATGAACGTAAGCATATTTCTAGAGCATCTAGTCCAGTTGAAACTCCAACGGCATATTTATAACTGCAATAATTAGCAAAATCTTTTTCAAATTTTTCAACTTCTGGTCCCAGAACATAGATACCTTTTCGTCCAAATTTTTTAAAGCTTTCTAGAAAATTCTTCTCAAAAAAATGCCATTCTCTTTTTAAATCAATAAAATGTATTGGCATAACTTTATTTAATATAGCTTAAAAAATCATCATAATTCCGTATATAGTCTTTTTCATCATATTCGGTATCTGCTAATACCAAAAGAATAGTATTTGACTTAAAGTTATCCATGGTATGCCAAACATATGGTTCTAAAACTATTCCTTTATTAAAGGCGTCTAAAGATACGCTAGCTTTTTCTTTTCCATTGTCTAATTTTACAGTGCAAGATCCGTTTATTACAAAAAGTATTTGTCGTGTTTTGTGGTGAGTGTGTTCTCCTCGAATATCGCTTTCTTTTATATCTTTGATAACCAGAATCTTTTTAATATCAAAAGGTAAAATGTTTTCAGATTTTGTACTTTTGTTTTGAAACATTACCAAAGAACCTTTCTCAGATGAATGAAAGGGAAAATCTATGATTTCATAAAAATTATTTTTCATTTATCTTCTGGTATTTTTTAATCAGTTCTGGTAAATATTCTTCCAGATTCATTTTTGGTTGCCATCCAAGTTTCTTTAATTTTTCTGGATTGACGCTATATCTTATGTCCTGTCCAACTCTATTTTCTGTTAATACGTAATGATCTTCTGGTTTACCCATCGTAACCAATATTTTTTTAACAATTTCTAAATTAGTCATCATTTCACATGAAGATATATTATATATTTCTCCTTCTTTTCCTTTTTCCATAGCTGTTAATATGCCTTCGCAATTGTCTCCAACGTATGTCCATTCTCGACTATAAGAACCATTTCCGTGAACAGTCATTTTTTTATTTTGTAAAGTTAATTCAATAGTTCTAGGTATCAATTTTTCTTCGTGTTGTCCGTATCCATAATTATTACTACTTCGACAAATAATATATTTTACTCCATAGGTTCTGCCCCAAGCATAAATTAATTGTTCCGCTGCTGATTTTGTAGCAGAATAAGGATTAGATGGAAACAAACAAGAGTCTTCATTTTTACTTCCGTTTAATATATCACCGTACACCTCATCTGTTGAAATCTGTAATAATCTAGGTCGATCGCCTGGGTCTCTAGTACGAATAAGTTCAAGAAGGTTATATACACCTTTTATATTTGATTGCAAAAAAACATCGTTAGATAAAATAGAATTATCTACATGAGTTTCTGCGGCAAAATTTACAATCCAATCTATATTTGTTGGTAAATGATGCAAGGTGCAAATATCATCATTTATATACTCATAGTTGTCGTATTTTGAAAAATCTAAATCTTTTCTTGATGCGTAAGTTTGTTTGTCTACATTGATAACGAAATATCCTTTAGATAAAGCTAATTCGACAAAATAACTGCCAATAAAACCTAATCCTCCAGTTACTAAAATTCTGTTTTTCATATTGTGCTGGCAGTTTTTTTTAATTTATAACAACTATATCTTATATACAGATATTCAAAAAGTCTACTCCTAAAAAGAATCCGTGCGATGTATGCTTTAATAAATTTATCTCTAAAACCGGAATTAAAATTTTGATCAAAACCGGATACAAATTCTATTGTTTTTTTCATTTCTTTAAAGTACTTATTGTATATATAGATTTTTGCTGTGTTTGGAATGTTATAGGCTGTTACTGGAATATATGAATTTTTATTTATAAGGGAAAAATTATGAAAATGATAAAAAATAAGTGGAGAATTTCCTACAAAAACTTTTTCATTTTTAAATGTTATCCTTAAATTATTAACATTCCATGGAGCAATATCAGCTCCTTCATTTTTAATTACGCATACATTTTCGAATCTTTCGGTCCAATCATTTAAATAATGTTGATCTCCAATCATTCCATTTTTAAAATAAGCAAAACACCATTCTAATACCCTGTCTTTCCACCATTCTGAGGCTTTAATTCCTTCTTTATCTTTTCTAAAAGATACCCAACCAACATTGTATTTACCTACGTATTTTTCTAATTCCAGTTTAGACCCTTTAAGTTTATGTTCAATAATAGCAATAGAAGAGTTTTTAATTTCATTAAAAATATCTTGTGGATTAGAAAAGAAATATAAATCCGCATCTAAATATGTAATTAAATCTTGATCATTGATCTTATCTAACATAAACCAGCAAAGATTCGCCGCACATGTCCAAGAATATTCTGAAGCTGTTCTTTGATTTTTTATTTTTTTTAATTTCTCATTTTCAAATTCTTCAAGTGTAATTAATTTAATTTTACTCAAATTCATTTTTCTAAGTAATTCAAGAGTTTCGCTATCCATACATAAAACCCATAAATTGAAATCAGGGCAATTTTTCTCTAATGAAAAATATAAAGTTAAACCTTTATAAAGATAGTTCTTATCGAACATTGTACAAAAAATATGCATTTATTTTTTTATTTTAAATATAAAACCTTTGTAGTAACCTTTAATGTTATTCTGTTTAATTTTTCCTCCAAGAGCAACAAAATCCGCTAATAATTCATATTTTCCAGAAAAAAAATTTAAAAATTTTTGTTCACTAAAAAACCAACATGGATAACTAGCTGTGTAAATTTGAGGTGGAACTTTTTGTAAGGTTATAAATTCTGAGTTGTCTTCTGAAAAATTTATTCTATCTAAAATTATGTACTGAAAGTTACTATCAATAATTTTTTTTAATAATTCATATGGTTTTTCTATGTATTCAATTACACTAGAAAGTAAAATAGCTGAAGGTTTTTCTTTAGCTAAGCACTCGTCAATATCATTGTAAAAATGTAAAAATTCATCCTCAAAATATTTTTTCCCACAAGAAACAAAATTAGGTTGTTCTACTATGTTCCAATGTAGTGACTTAAGATGTTTAAAAAAAACTTTATTTTGAAAATATGTACTACCTAGCGACCCACCAAAATCTATCAAGTTTAATTGATTTTCATTTTCTCCTGCAATTAGAAGTAGGGAGGCTAATAATGGCCAAGAATATTCTTTTTTATCAAAAATAACAGAATCTCGTTCATAAATAGCTTCACCGTTCTTCACTTTTAAAAGAGAATTTTTTACTTTTTCTAAGATTATTTTATTATCATAACCTGTGGTTTTTTCTTTAACTTTTTTCCAGTCTTCATATTTTCCAAAATACCCGTAACGCAGTTTTGTAATAAAATGAAAAAAAATTTCAGGAATTATCTTTTTTAATATTTTCTTCATAAAATTCAATCTATTTTTTTTTGAGCAATTACGACATAATCTAAGGTTATCCATTTATTGAAGAAAATATAATCAAGAAAAATAGAAATAATTTGTATAGGTGCACAAACTAGAATAGAAAGAAAAAGTTTGATTAAGGTCGATTTAAATTTAATACTTTCAAAGATAGCAACTGACATTAATTGACCACAAACTCTGAAAAGACCGCAGGTTGGAGATATACTTTTAATATCAAAAGAGCATTCCTTGAAAATTTTTCTATGTCCATAAGAGGTAAAGCGCCTAAAATCATAAGGAATTGCATGTTCTGGATAAACGAATGGCATTGTTAGGAATATGATCCCGTTTTGTTTCAGTACTCTGTTACATTCTTTTAATAATTTATCAGGATCTATAGCGTGTTCAAGTACTTGAGTGCAGATTATGAAATCAAAACTATTATCATTGTAAGGTATGTTTAATCCATCATAAAATTTTTCAGGTATTTTTACGTCATCTGCGTCGCTATCTTCTTTGATATCAATCCCTACGTAATTATTTTTTTCAAAAAAAATTTTGTAGGGTTTTGATCCACATCCAACATCCAAAATATCTTTATTTAGACCGACTGTCTTTGAAAATTCTTTTACATGATTGTTTAAGGATTTTCTCGCGATAAAATATGGATTAATAAAAACAGAATACCAAGATGGTTGAAAAAAATTTTTATCTATTATTTTCTTTTTTAGTAAAGTTATATATTTCATTCAGATTTTTTTTAATATTAATATTTAATAAGTCTAGCTTAAACGATTTTGTCTATATTAGTTTTTTCTAATAAAAATATTTTTTTTATTTTTATTAGAATTTTTTCTAATATGGTTTTTTTGATTGTTTTGAAATAATTAATTATTGATTTGCGTGCAGATAAATTTTCTTTAATCTCTATTCTACTTACTTCAATTTTAATATCAAATATACTATCTAGTTTATTGTAGACATCATCTGAATCACAATGGGTACCAGATCCATCAAAACCAGTATTATAGATCAATGATTTTCCTGGATACAAAGTTAATTTATCCTTTAAAAAGGCTGATGCATACCAACGAATGGCCCAGGAATTATTCTTTCCATTTATTTGAGCTTTAAGCATTTTTGAATACGGAAAAGAATTAGAAAAATCAAATTCTTTTAGTAATTTTCCTTTTTTTAATTCTTTTAATAATTTTTTTCCATCTGGTTCAAAAATATCCCAACCTCTTTTCCATGTAGCCCATCCCCAGCAATCAGCTCCTTTTATAAAAAAAGTCTCAGGAAGTTTTTCTTTGGTGGGAGAAACATAACCATGAATACTAATAACATTGCTATCATTTTCATACATATTTAATCCATTATTCATATATTCGAGAAAATGTTGCGAAGTTAGCATGTCGTCTTCTAGTACTATAATTTTGCCGTATTCATTAATTATTTTGCTAACTCCAGAAATTATTGATCTGGCTAATCCTGAATTCTCAGTATTTTCATAAATTTTTAAAGATTTAAAACCAGTTATTGTTTTTATATAATTTCTAACTTCTTCAACTTCTTTTCGATATTCTTGATTTTTCCAACCATCGGAAAAAATAATCAAGTCACTTTCACTTGCCATGTAATTTTTCTGTAAGGCTTCGACTGTTTCCTTTGTGTGTTGGAGACGATTATAAACAAATAAAACAATAGGTGATAATTTCATGTTATTTTTAACTAATATTTTTTAAAAATTAGTGTTATATAAGCCATAGAAACTAATTTGTAATTTTTGCTTACTAAAAAATTGTAAAGAGAGGAGTTTTTAATATTTTCTAGATCTGTGTCGTGCATTTCTATTAAAATATAACTAGGATTATATTTGTTCCAATTATTCGATTCTAATACTTCTAAATCAAAACCTTCAACGTCAATATTCATAAAATCAATTTTTTTATTGACCGGTAGGTATTGATCTAAAACATTCTCTAGTCTCTTTGTTTCTATAACTACTTTTTTTGCAAGGGAGATACCTTGGTTAATGTGGGAATCTGCTAGATCTTTAGAAAAAGTATTGTAAGCAGATTCTTCAAAAATATAAAAATCTATTTTGCTTTCGTTTTTGGAAATTCCAATTTCTAAATTTATATCTCTTTTTCTTTTTCTATTAAAAACAGCCATACTGCCTGGTTTTGCATCTATATTTATTCCACTCCAACCTTTTTTATAAAAGTAATAAGTATTAGAAAATCTTACTGGTTTGTATGCTCCAATATCAACGTAAAATCCTTTTTTAATCTTATCGGCTTCTAAAAGAAAGGTAGATAAAACAATATCTTCTCCCGCCATAGAATATGATTTTCTAGAAAGGCTAAAAAAATTGATCTTTATTTTTATTAAGAATTTGTAGAATAAAGGAAATGATTTTTTAACAATATCTTTTATATATTTCATATAATTATTTAGCTTCGCCAATAGATTTCTGAGACTGTGATTTGTTGATCATTTGAATATTATAATTTCTTGAAAAAAATAAAGATGTTGTCCATGTATACCCATTAATTGGTCCAAATCCAGAAAAATTTACCTCGATCAAATTAGGAATATTCCTAAGATAGATTGCACTGTCATTATCACGATCAGAATTGTCCAAAATAATAATTCCTCCATCGTTTAAGTAATCTTTTGCAACAGAACAACATTCAATTCTATAATTTGCATCAATTATTATAAGGTCAAATTTTTTATTGAATTTTGTAATGGACGATACATAATCATTTTTTTCTTTTTTATATAAAATGTTTAAGTTTTCAGGTTTGTTTTTAGAAATTTTTTCAAACCATTCTTTATCTTCTTCAACGCTTGTTACGCTTTTAGCTTTTTTAGCAAAAAATAAGGAAGAATGACCTGATCCGTATTCGAAGATGTTTTTTTCACTTAGATCTAATTGATCAATATATTCTATGGCAGGGTAGGTATACCAAGGAATAGGTTCTCCTTTTTGGTTTACGGGTAATCCAAATCGTATGGTTTTAAGATAACCATATTGTTTAAGAATTATTTGATTAACTTTATAGATATTAATTAATAAATAATATATTTTTTTCAGAATATTGTTTCTTATGAATTTGATCATTTTATTTGTAATTTAATATTCTAATACCTGATTTTATTGATCCAAAAATAATAGTAACTTGGTTTCTATTTTCCTTGAAAGATAAAACAGAAATAGTTATTGCAGTATAAGAAAAAAGACTTGCAAATGCGGCACCATTAATTCCATATTTTGGTATTAAGATCAAGTTTAAACTAACATTTAGTATAGCGCCAATTATAGTTGAGATCGCGTTTATTCTTGTACGACCTTCCAATATTAAATAATAAAAAAGAACAAACCCGATTGAGATAGCAATTCCTGCCCAGACATAAATTTTGAGTGTGTTTACGGCTCCTAAATATTCATTTCCAAAAAGAATGTAAATTATTATATGAGCAAATATAGTTGTAAAGATTGCTATGGATAAAGATAACCAAAACATGAAACCATAAAGTTTTTTTAGCCTTCTTTCGTACAATTCTTTTCCTGTTTTTTTTGCATTGATAAGGGCAGGGAAGAAAGAAGCACAAATTGTACTTGGAATAAAATACCAAAATTCTGCAAGTTTTGAAGCTACCGCATATATACCGGTTTGTTCATTACCGATCATGTTTTTGATCATTACTTGATCTATTTTCATATACACACTAAAAGCAATTGATGAGAGCATTAACGGCCAAGAATCTTTTAGAATCATGAGTGCGATTGTTTTATCAAATACCCATTCTTTTATACTGTGTCCATTAAAGATAAAGAAGAATAATAATCCTGAAGCCACTACTACGCTCTCCAAAACATAAATCGCAGTTAGCCAGATTATTCCAGCACCTAAAGATATTGCAATTATTTTTAATATGGCAGATATTACTCCGGCGGTTATTGTGATCAAGGCTGGATATTTTGCTAGAACCTGTGATTGAAAATAGGTCTCGATGATGTTAAAGGCGCTAAAAACATAAGTAAGAGAATACATACTTATAAGACCCAAAAGTATTACATCGCTTGTACTTAAACGAGCGAAGACAAAAATTGTCAGAATTGCAATGAAACTTCCGAATAATTTAAGATAAAAACTTGTTCCTATGATTAAACTTTTTTTTGAATGGTCGGATACTATTTCTCTATTGGCAATAGATTCAACACCTAAAGAGGCCATAAAACTGAAGAGTCCAACGAAACTAAATACATAATTCAATAAACCGAAATTTGCAGGTCCAAGATAACGTGCCATATAAGCATTTATAAAAAAAGCAACTGCAAGTATAAAAACTCTTGCAGAAAACATCCATCCTATATTTTTAAAATATCTTTGAAAGCCGGCATGTTGCCATTTTTCTTTTATGTAATCTATTGATAAGGGAGGCATTTTTTATATTAAATAATTATATATTTTTTTTATATTCTAAATACGTCTTTTTGATTCCTGTTTCTAAACCTGTTTTTGCGGTCCAGCCAAGTTTATTGATTTTTTTTACATTTAGCAATTTTCGAGGTGTGCCGTCTGGTTTTGTTTTATCCCAAACAATTTTTCCATCAAAACCTACAATTTTTTTAATTAATTCTGCAAGAGACTTTATTGTTAGATCTGTTCCTGTGCCAACATTTATTATCTCACTTCCTGCATAGTTATTCATTAGAAAAACGCAGGCTTCTGCAAGATCGTCTACATATAGAAATTCTCGTTTTGGCTTTCCTGATCCCCACAAAACTACCTCTTTGGCTTTGGAATTTTTTGCATCATCAAATTTTCTAATCATTGCAGGAATTACATGGCTTGTTTGTAAATCAAAATTATCGCCTTTACCATAAAGATTTGTCGGCATAGTAGAAATAAAATTTGTTCCATATTGCTTGTTGTAAGATTGGCACATTTTTATCCCCGCAATTTTTGCTATTGCATAAGCGTCGTTTGTTTCTTCAAGAGTTCCTGTTAAAAGGTATTCTTCTTTAATTGGTTGCTTTGCAAGTTTTGGATATATACAAGAACTACCTAGGAAAAGAAGTTTTTTAACTTTTGATAAATAAGCATTGTGAATAATATTGTTTTGAATAACTAAGTTTTGGTATATAAACTCGGCGGGGAAGGTAGAGTTGGCAACGATCCCTCCAACTTTGGCAGCTGATAGAAAAACATATTCTGGCTTTTCCTTTTCAAAAAAATTCTTAACAGCAGAACTATCAAGCAGATCTAATTCTTGTCTAGTTCGAGTCAAAATATTTTTGTAACCTTTTTTGTTTAACTCGCGGACAATAGCACTTCCAACAAGTCCATTATGTCCCGCTACATATATAAGAGAGTCTTTTTTCATCATTTTGAAAATTGGTAATTATTGCTTGGTTACTTCTCTCAAATCTTCCTCACACATTATTTTTACCAATTCTTTAAAAGAAGTTTTTGGCTCCCATCCTAATTCTTTTTTTGCTTTTGAATAATCACCGATAAGGAGGTCTACTTCTGCTGGTCTGAAATATTTTGGATCGATTTCGATAATTACTTTTCCAGTTTTTTTATTGATTCCTTTTTCTTCTAATCCTTTTCCTTCCCAAATAATTTCAAAATCAAAGTGTTTTCCTGCTTCCTCTATAAATTCTCTTACAGAATGAGTTTCGTTTGTCGCTAAAACATAATCATCTGGCTTTTCAGCTTGTAACATTAGCCACATTCCTTCTACATAATCTTTAGCATAACCCCAGTCTCGTTTTGCATCTAGGTTTCCAAGATAAATTTTTTCGATCTGTCCTGCTTTTATTTGAGCAAAACCCAAAGTAATTTTTTTAGTCACAAAAGTTTTTCCTCTGCGGGGGGATTCATGATTGAAAAGAATTCCGTTCGTCGCAAACATGTTGTAGCTTTCACGATAATTTTTTGTGATCCAATACGCATAAAGTTTGGCACAGCCGTAAGGGGAACGTGGATAAAACGGAGTAGTTTCTTTTTGAGGAACTTCTTGAACAAGTCCATACATTTCAGAAGAAGACGCTTGATAAAACTTTGTTTTAATTTTTGAATCTTTGATTGCATCCAAAATTCTGAGAGTTCCTATTCCATCTATATCTGCTGTGTATTCCGGCATATCAAAACTGACTCGTACATGACTTTGCGCTCCAAGATTGTAAATTTCATCTGGTGCAATTTTTTCGATCAAACGAGAAATATTACTACTATCGCTTAGATCTCCATGATGAAGAAATACTTTTGCATCTTTTTGGTGAGTATCTTTCATTAAATGGTCTATTCGACCAGTGTTGAAAGATGAAGATCTTCTTATTATTCCATGAACCTCGTAGCCTTTTTCAAGTAGAAATTCGGCTAAATAGGAACCGTCTTGCCCTGTGATTCCGGTAATTAGGGCTTTTTTTGTCATTCGCGTATTTTATCATAATATTATCTTTTATATATAGAGATATATAAAGAAAGTTATTTCACCCCTTGTCCCGACCTAGGGGAATTCCCCTAGGTCGGGACAAGGGGTTGAAAGCCCCCTATACATTGCAATAATATTTGTATGATATTATTTACGGTATATTTTTGTTTTGTAATGAATTTGAACAAAAATCCTAAATTCTAAGCACGAAATTCTAAATAAGTAAGAATGTTTAAAATATTTGAATTTAGAATTTCTTATTTGTTTAGAGTTTAGGATTTAGATATTAGTATTTAGAAATTAATAAAATTATTCAAATGGAAAAGACATTAAAGAATTTTATAATCGGCCTCGTTTACGTAATTCCTTTTATAGCGCTTGTTGTGCCCACAGATATGTTCTTTCCATTTATCACAGGAAGAGCTTTTTTGTTTAGAATTGCGATCGATGTAGCTTTTGGTTTGTATTTAGGACTTGCTATTGCAGATAAAAATTATTGGCCAAAAAACAATCCTTTAGTTTGGTCTGTCGGTGCTCTAACTTTGATCGCGCTTGTTGCTGATATTTTATCTCCATTTCCATTCAAAGCTTTTTGGAGTAATTTCGAAAGAATGGAAGGTTTTGTTACAATTGCCCACTTGGCGGTTTTCTTTTTAGTTTCTTCCTCAGTTCTAAAATCCAAAGATTGGAAGAGGTTTTTCTTCGTTTCTTTTTCGGTCGCTGTTTTTATGGCTTTTTACAGCGGACTGCAAATGGCGCATGAAATTCCTATTGACCAAGGAAACATTCGTATTGATGGTCTCCTAGGTAACGCAGCTTATCTTGCTATCTTTTTTGCTTTTCATGCCTTTATTGCCTTGGTGTTTATGCTAGAAGGTTCTGGTAAAAAATTAAAAGGAATTGCAGAAAGTGTTTCTTATGGAGCGGTAATGTTTTTCTTTTATTACATTTATAAGATCTCAGCTTTAAAAATGCATCCAACAAATATTGGTTGGGTTTTGCTTGCGCTATCGATAGTTATTCCTGTTGTTTTACTGCTTCTCCGATATTTTGATTTTACAGAAAAACATTTAAAAGAGAAAATTGAAAAAATTTCTGCGGTGTCAGTTTATTTAATTTTATTTGCTGTATTTTCTTATTTAGTTTTTGAGACACAGACTCGAGGTACAACTCTTGGTCTTATTGGCGGAATTATCGTCGCTTCTATATACGTGCTCATTCGGGAAAAAACAGATAAGGTTGCTCGAATCGCTTCAATTATTTTACTAGCGGGCGCTGTTGCTCTCATTGGAGGATTTCTTTCAATAAAAAATACAAGTTTTGTTCAAAATAATCCTACACTTCAAAGGTTCGCTACAATTTCATGGAATCAGGGAAGTGGTCAAGCAAGACAAATGATCTGGCCAGTTGCTCTCAAAGGTATAAAAGAAAAACCTATTTTAGGATGGGGACAAGATGGATTTATTTATATCTTTAGTAAATATTATGACCCAGGACTTTATGGACAAGAACCTTGGTTTGATCGTGCCCACAATGAGTTTTTGGACTGGGCAGTTGCAGGCGGAGCTCTTGGATTTTTGGCTTATCTCTCTTTGTTTATTTCTTCTTTATGGATCACTGTCAGATCAAAGAAGTTTTCAGAAGTTAGCAAGGCACTTATTATTGGTTTGATCGCTGCTTACGGATTTCACAATCTTTTTGTTTTTGATAACCTGATCAGTTATATTCTTTTCTTTTCTCTTCTTGGATTTATTGTTGGTAGTGGGACTCCCGAAATTGAAGATGCAGGAAAAAAAGATAAAAATAAAATTATTGAGATTTTAAAAATGTCAGCACCGTTTGGCCTAATTGCCGGAGTTGCTTTGGCTATTGTAATAAACTATGCGCCGTATCAGCAAAATATTACATTGATTCATGCGCTTACAACAATTCCTCCTCAAAAGGGAGTGCCTTATTCTTGTACTGATGTTTACCAAAAAGTTGGTGTGAATGGAGAAATTAGTGCCATTTGCAGAGATGCAGAACCTACAGTAGATGTATTTAAAAAAGCTTTGGCTTTTGGGGCGCTTGGAGAAACTGAAACAAGGCAATTTTTGATTCAAACAGCAAACACAATAAATGCAGATAAAAATGTTAGTTATCAGGCAAAAGTTGATATCACTGAACTTATTATGAGTGAGTATGAAAAACAGCTAAAAGAAAATCCAATGTTCGTCACATCATATTTTGATTACGGAGGTTATCTTTCAGGTATCGGATTACTTGATCAAGCGAAACAAGTTTTTCTTAAAGCCTCAGAACTTTCTCCAACGCGACAGTTTCCTTATATGAAACTTGGAGAGATAGCTGTCAATCAAAATGATATTCCTTCCGCGATTAATTATTTTAAGAAAGCTTATGATCTTGATCATTCATATACAGAGGCAGAAGCTTTGTATGCAATTGGTCTTTTGAAAGGAAATAAATTACCAGAGGCCGAAGAAATTATGAATGACCTTGTTTCAAATGGTAAAGGTTTGCCACAAAATATTATTAAAATTTTAGTTGAGAGAGGAAATATAAATTATGCAAGAACTTTGCTTACAAACAGAATTGCCTCAAATCCCGAAGACAAGAATGCACAAACCTCTCTAGCTTCTTTGTCACAAATAAAATAACTCTCGTTTAAAGTTCAGTTCAGGTTCAAGCAAAGTGATCTTAGAAAAGTTTAAATTCAGCTAGGATGATCCTTCTAGGATAACCATAGCTGAATTTATGTTGGTATTTTATGTTGCTATTACTAACTCCTATGGGTTTAGGGCGGTCTAAAACCTTTTAGACCGCCCTAAATGAAAAGAGTTGACTTTTGGGTCAGATGTGCTATTATTCAAAGCGTGAGATGTAGCAATATCAATTTGCTAACTTCGAAAAAGTAAACATTCACAAAACCCCGCTCCGGCGGGGTTTTGTGTTTTTAATATTGAATATTTTTTCCCCTTGTCCCGACCTAGGGGAAAAAGTTTAGGGTTACTCTAAACTTTCTCTTTTGATGAATTCACATATTTGAGTTATTCTTGTATATAAGCGCTTTGCCACGGCTGGCGGCTGCACTCACAAATTAAATGTTTACTTTGGAGTTAGCCCCGCCAGCCCTGACAGTGCGTTTGAAACCTTTTTACATTTCAATGACAATAAATATAAAAGAAAACGAAGAGCTTTCTCTCCACACTACTTTCAAAGCCGGAGGTCAGGCTCTTTTTTTTGTGGAAGTTTTTTCTACGGAAGAGTTGGTAAGCGCAGTGGCTTATGCAGATAAAAAGAATTTGGAAATTGTAGCCTTGGGAGGTGGGTCCAATACCTTATTTAAAGATGGGTTGCATAATAAAATTGTAATTAAGATCTCAATAAAAGGAATCGAAGAAACAGATGTAGGAGATAACGTAGAATTAAAAGTTGGAGCAGGAGTTCCTTGGGATAGCCTAGTTTCATTCTCTACAAAAAAAGGTTTGTGGGGTTTAGAAAATCTTTCTAGTATTCCAGGATTAGTCGGTGGTGCTTGTGTGCAAAATATTGGAGCGTATGGAGCAGAATTAAAAGATACTATCAAAGAAGTTTTTGTTTATGATTTTCAAAATAAAGATTTTAAAAAAATTCCAAAAGAAGAATGCGAATATGGATACAGAGAAAGTATATTTACCCACCGACCATCGCTTGAAAGCTCAGAGCATGGTGGGCAGGAAAATAAAAAAAGATATTTAATTGTTCAAGCAACGTTTTTGCTTAAAAAAATTCCAGATCCAAAAGTTGGATATAAAGATCTGAGGAATTTTTTCGGAGAAAAAATTCCTCAAACATCCGAAGAGGTGAGAGAAGCGATAATTTCTATAAGAGAAAAAAAATTTCCTGACCTAAAAAAATATGGAACAGCTGGTTCTTTTTTTAAAAATCCAGTTGTTGATATGGATACCTACGAACGGTTGCAAAAGGAATATCCTGAAATGCCAGCCCATGCCTACGACAGCAAAATGAAGCTATCTACAGCCTGGATCCTAGATAGGGTCTTAAATTTAAAGGGTTATACAGAAGGTAGTGTCAGTCTTTGGATAGACCAGCCTCTTGTTTTGGTAAATTCTGGATCAAAAAAAGCTGAAGATATTATTTTGTTTTATAAAAAAATAAAAAAAATGGTTTTTGAAAAAACAGGAATTGAACTGGAAGAAGAAGTGGTGATTATTTGAGAAGTGGATAGTGGCGAGTGAATAGTGTTTAGTGAAAAAAATACTTTCAAAATTAATTTTTTGAAAGTATTTTTTATTTTTTTTCTTAAAATAAAATTTTTTAAAAAAAATTAGAAAAAAAAGTTATCCACTTTTTTTTAAAAAAGGTATTGTGTTTTTATCTACTACTTGAGATAATTTAAGACAGAGAAACGTTTCTTAAGTCGATGAAACGGAACTTATGAGAATAAATAAATCATAGCGAGCTCTTTTTATTTAAAGATTTTCAATAATTAAAAAAAGTTTGCTAAAAAAATAACATGGCTGCAAAGAAAAAAGCAAAGAAAGTTGTTAAGAAGGCAACAAAGAAAGCTGCAAAAAAGAGAGCATAATCTCTTTTGACCACTTAAGCAAAATCCCCGAAAGGGGATTTTGCTTTTTTGGTACCTGTGGTTTTTTGTCATCCCTGTATTTTTTTTTGTCATTCCCGCGCAGGCGGGAATCCAGAAAATTAAAAGAAAAAACTGGATCCCCGCTTCCGCGGGGATGACCAAACCTTCAACTTAGGGGTTTCACCCCTAAGTTGAAGGTTTGGTCACTTGCAAATGAGTTGCATTTAGGATAATATCAACAAATAACAGTTAATAAATAATAAATAACCGTGGAAGCACTACTTTTTTCAATTCTTTCATTCTTCTCAACCTCAGTTGGAGGGATGTTTTCTATAAAAAACAGAGACAATATTCATAAGATAATGGGTTTTACTGCAGGCGTTCTTGTGGGAGTTGTCTTTTTTGAGATCTTTCCTGAGATCATCAGCCTTATAAACCAAAATGGATTTAGTTCTACGGGGGTAATGATCGCTTTGGTGGCGGGCTTTCTTGTTTTTCATATTTTGGAAAAATCTATTTTAATTCATCATGGACACGAAGATGAATATCCTGCACACAAGCATCCTCATGTTGGAAGCATCTCTGCTCTAGCTCTTGCAGGACACAGCTTCATGGACGGAGTGGGAATTGGTCTTGGATTTCAAATCAGCACTAGTGTTGGAATTTTAGTTGCTATTGCTGTCATTGCTCACGACTTCACAGATGGAATGAATACAGTGGCTTTAGTGTTAACAAACAAAAATAGTTTAAACAAGGCAAAATTATTTTTGCTACTTGATGCTATTGCACCAGTCTTGGGAGTGGCTTCAACATTTTTATTTAAAGTTTCTGAAAATTTTTTGGTTTTGTATTTAGGATTCTTTGCTGGATTCCTACTATATATAGGTGCGAGTGATATTTTGCCTGAAGCTCACAGCAAAGAAAGTTCGTACAAAACTATTGGACTAACGATCGCAGGAATTGTTTTGATATTTATTGTTAGTCGTTTTGCATAGTACTTGGAGGTTGAGCCTCCAAGTTCATTAGCAGGTTTGCGTAAATTTTGTTGTCATTCCCGCGTAGGCGGGAATCCAGGAAATTAAAAAATAAAAACTGGATCCCCGTTTTCACGAGGATGACAAGAGAAAAAAATGAAAGAGGAAGAAATTAAAAACATATTAAAAGATTCAAAATTAAAGGCTACTCCTGCCCGTATTTTTATTCTGCAAATTTTTTCTAATAAGTGTCATCCTCTAAGTGCAGAAAATATAAGCAAAAAACTCAAGAAAAAAGATATTGATCTGGTGACTATATATAGAACACTAGCTTCTTTTGAAGAAGCAGGAATCTTGCGAAAGGTAGATCTGCATAAAGAATCTCAATATTATGAGCTTGGCGAGCATCACCATCACCATATAATCTGCAGTAAATGCGGATTTGTAGAGGAACTCGAAGGCTGTGATATTGAAAAATTAGCTTCAAAACTTGTTTCTAGATCGAGTAATTTTAAGACCATAAAAGACCATTCGCTCGAATTCTTTGGAGTTTGTAAGAGGTGTTTATAAATTTAAAAAGATTTTATCTTAAAATATCCTTCGGCAAGGATATTCCTTGCCGAAGGTGGGGTTTTCTAAACCCTAGGATTAATCCAATTCCAGATATCTTTATTCATCCATCCTGCATACTCATTGGAATGCAATCGAGTGATAAAAATTCTATCATCAGCATCTATATGAAATTTTAAGATGTCTGCAGCTTGAAGTGCTGTCTGGTTTGTGGATACAAACCATGCACTGTGGAGTAAAGGGTCACGTACCCAGTCTCCTAAGCCCTTAATTCCTTCATAAAGTTTTGTGTAATCTTTATTCGGTTTATTAAGTTCATATTTAATTAAAAGAATCATTTATTTTGTTTAAATTAGACTTTAGGTTATATTGAATTAACGAAAAGTTTGTAGTTAATCGAAACGACTTTTATTTTTGGTAGGAAATGATTATCGATTCTACTTATTTTTTTTATAATTACCTCTGGGTGTTTAAGCACTCAGAATTGCCATCTAATTTTAAATTTAGAGGGCAATTTTTTTTGCTTAAAAATTATTTAACATTTTGCTAATAACATATTATCAAATTGATAGTAGCTTGTCAATCATTTTGATACATGTATAATAACAATATGAAAAATGACAATATAAACGCATTTATCGGTTCTCGTATTAAGATAGCTCGTGAGGAATCTAAGTTGTCTCAGGCTGATCTTGCAAAAGTATTAGATTATGAGTCTTCTACCGCTGTGTCTCTAATTGAATCTGGTCAGCGCAAGCTTCGTGTTGAAGATTTACAAAAAGTTGCTGATTTCCTTCACCGCGATATGAAATATTTTGTCGGGCAAGAAGACCAGCCTATGGACGTAAAAGTTGCCTTACGAGCAGATAAAGATCTAAATAATGCTGATCAAAAAAATATTTTAAATTTCATTGATTTTGTAAAGCAAAAGAAGAATGGAAAATGAAAAGCAAAAACCTAATGTAGGAGGTGCAAGAAATATTGCGCGCAAACTTCTTAAAGATTCAAAAGTTCTAGAAATACCCGTATCACTTCAGAAAGTTATCGATTACACTAAATCACAACAAAATTTAGATGTTGTTAAATATAATTTTGGAGAAAAAATATCTGGAATATTGGTTAATTTTGATGATACTTCAACTATTGGTTTCAGTACCAATCACTCCTGGGTTCGCAGAAGGTTTACTATTGCTCATGAACTTGGTCATCTATATTTAGGACATACCTGTGAGGGAGATAAGAATGAAAATAAAGAAAATGAGGCAAATCAATTTGCCGCTGAGTTATTAGTACCTCTTTCATTTATTAAAAAAGATTTTGCAAAAGAAAATGATTTAGATATTTTAGCTAAAAAGTATATTGTGAGTAAAGAAGTTTTATGTATTCATTTAATTGAATGTAAAATAATTTGAAAATTAATAGATGTTCACTTGTACACAAAAAGAAATAGAGGAGAAAATAGACAAATTTAACTGGACTTTTAAGGTTGGAGATAATATTAAACATAATTTAGAAGAGGTATTTTTTTTCTATAAAATAAAAAAAGAAAATTGTTCAAGTGTAAAAGAGGTAAGGTTTTTGAATAAGCACATTTCTATTACGTTAGTGGCTATCATTGAAGCAATTTTGAATGATTTTATTGTGATGTTGGGTCAAGCTACTAATCATTTTCCTAAGATAATTGATAGTAAGAAAAAAGATGAAATTAAAAAATATATTTCAAAAGAAAAAGTACTGTACACTTCAAAAGTATTAGATCGTAAGTATTTAAGAATTAAAAATTATTCATTTTCTCAAATTTTAAAACTTTTGAAAAAATTTGAATTATTAGAAAATAAAGAAAGTTTGATCTATTCTTCTTTAGAGGGAGCTGCTGAATTTAGGAATCGTATACATATATATAATTGGTACTTTAATTTTGAAACAGATGAAGCCTATGTTTTTACTGGTAAAAGATTAGAGGTCTTGGAAGAGTTATTTATTAGTGTTCTAAGTATTATGGAGGAAAAATATTCACGTCCATGGAAGTAATCTATCTTTCCAAAATCCTCATAAAATATGCTAAAATGCTTGAATGTCATTAATTCAAGCATTATTTGGCGATGCGACCAGTAAATTCCTTAAGGAAGCTGAGCCCGTAGTTAAAAAAATCAACGATCTTGAGCCGATCATTTCGGCTCTTTCTGATGCGGATCTGAAAGGGAAAACTGAGGAATTTAAAGCCAGACTCGCCGAAGGCGAGTCTCTTGAAGATATTTTACCTGAAGCTTTTGCTGTTGTTCGAGAAGCCTCAAAGAGAAGTGTAAATATGCGTCACTTTGATGTTCAACTTATTGGAGGTTTGGCACTACACAGAGGAAAAATTTCTGAAATGCGAACAGGAGAAGGAAAAACTTTGGTAGCGACTCTGCCAGTTTATTTAAACGCTCTAACAGGAAAAGGAGTTCACCTTGTTACTGTAAACGATTATCTTTCACGAAGAGATGCCGTGTGGATGGGACAGATATATTCTTTCCTCGGACTTTCAACTGGAGTAATCAACGGCGATGCTTCTTATTTATATGATGAGACCCACATTCCTCAAAGAGAAGAAAAAGAATTAGATGAAAAAAGAGATGAAATTGCATCATATAAAGTTGTGTATGATTTTTTGCGTCCGGTCACAAGAGTTGAAAGTTATGCAGCCGATATTACATATGGAACAAATAATGAATTTGGTTTTGATTATTTGCGTGACAATATTTCTTACAAAAAAACAGATCTACGCCAGAGAGAATTTGCATATGCCATTGTTGACGAGATCGATTCAATTTTAATTGATGAAGCAAGAACTCCTTTAATCATTTCTGGTCCTGCTGCTCAGGCTGAAAATTTATATTTGGTTTTTGCAAAAATTGCAGAAAGTCTTCACGAGAAAGAAGATTTTGAAATTGATCATAAATTAAAAACAATATCATTGAATGATAGCGGTATTGAAAAAGCAGAGAAGATCTTGGGTGTAGACAATATATATACAGAAAAGGGAATTAAATATGTTCACCACTTAGAAACTGCTGTTCGAGCCAAAGCTCTTTTTCATAAGGATAAAGAATATGTAGTTCGCAACGGCGAAATAATGATCGTGGATGAATTTACAGGACGTATGCAACCAGGCAGACGATGGAGTGAAGGCTTGCACCAAGCAATTGAAGCTAAAGAGGGGGTAGCAATAATGGATGAAACAAGAACATACGCTTCTGTGACCTTCCAAAATTATTTTAGACTTTACAAAAAACTTGCTGGAATGACAGGAACAGCCAAAACTTCTTCAGAAGAATTCATGAAGGTGTATTACTTGGATACTATTGTTGTGCCAACACACGTTGATGTAAAAAGAATTGACCAACCTGATCTGATCTTTCAAAGTGAAGAAGGAAAATTTAGCGCGATCATAAAAAAAATAAAAGAGCTAAATGACAGGGGACAGCCTGTTCTTATTGGTACAGTTTCAATTGATAGAAATGAATTGCTTTCAGATAAGCTTCGCCGATCAGGAATTCCACATGAAATTTTGAATGCAAAGAACCATGAAAAAGAAGGAGAGATCATTGCAGCTGCTGGAAAAAAAGGAGCTGTAACGATTGCTACAAACATGGCTGGAAGAGGAGTGGACATCAAACTTGGAGGAATTCCATTCGATGAAGAAAAATATGAAGAAGTAAAAAATGTTGGAGGACTTTTTGTTTTGGGAACAGAACGTCACGAAGCAAGAAGAATTGATAATCAGTTGCGAGGACGTTCAGGCCGACAAGGAGACCCAGGAGAAACGCAGTTTTTTGTTTCATTAGAAGATTCATTGATGAAATCTTTTCCTACCGACACTATTAAGAGTGTAATGAAAAAAGGTTTTGCTCCCGATGAGGCAATTAGAAGCAGAATGGTAAGTCATTCGATCGAAACCGCTCAAACAAAAATAGAAGGAATGCATTTTGATTCTAGAAAGCATGTTCTTGAATTTGATAATGTTTTGAATCATCAAAGAGGTGTTATTTACGCAAAAAGAAGAAAAATTTTGACAGGTAGTGATGAAGAAGTAAAAGAAGTTATCGAAGCAGAATTTTTGGGAGATGAAGAGATATCAAAAATTTTAGAAACAAAAGAAAATGAGATTGGAAAAGAAGCGTTTATTGCCGGAGTGAGAGCGATCTTCCTTCAATCAATAGATTTTTTCTGGATGGATCACTTAGAAATGATGGATTATCTAAGAGGAAGTGTGAATTTGCGAGCCTACGGACAGCGAGACCCCTTAGTTGAATACAAAAAAGAAGGCTTAAGACTTTTTCAAGAAATGGAAATTTCTATTTCAAATATGATCAAAGAAGCAATTCCAAATATTTCTGGTCCGATAACTTTAGAAAAAATTGCAAATACTGTGGAAATTCACGAAGAAACTTTGGGTGGTGGTGAAGAAAAGAAACCAATTCCAGCGCAAAAAAATTCTTCACAAGAGGTTGGAAGAAATGATCCTTGTCCTTGCGGTAGTGGAAAAAAATACAAGAAGTGCCACGGCGCTGAATAAACTATGAGAGTTATTGTTACATCTTCTTTTGGCGATAGTGAAGAAATAATTGAAAATTTATGTTCAGCTGTAAGAACGGCTGGTTTTGAAGACTTTAGCTTTATTCGAGATGTGGAAAAATATCAAAAAGTTTTTCGTGATCCAAAAGAACTAATGAAGAGAGCCAAAGAAGAAATTGAAAAGTCTGATGCTCTACTTGTTGATATGACAGATAAACCAACAGGAAGGATGATTGAGGTTGGGATTGCATATGCTCTTGGAAAAAAGATTATTGTCATCATGAAAAAAGGCACAGAAATAAAAGATACAACAAGAGGAATTGCTGATGTTGTAATTGAATATGATAAAATTTCAGACATAACTTTAGAATTAAAAAAATTTCAGATAATTTATGAAAAATAAAGATTCAGAATCATTTCAGCTTGCTAAGAAATTTTTGGGAAAAGAAGTTGAAGTAGTTTTTGATAGACCTTTGGGAAGCAAACATCCAAAACATGGATTTATTTATGAAGTGAATTATGGATATCTTGAAGGAATAAAAGCTCCTGATGGAGAAGATTTGGATGCTTATTATCTTGGTACAGACCAATCTCTTGAAAAAATAAAGGGTATTGTGAAAGCAATTATTCATCGATTGGATAATGACGATGATAAACTTGTTGTTATGCCAGAAGGTGTTTCAATGTCTGATGATGAAATTGAAAAAGCTGTTAAGTTTCAAGAACAGTGGTTTAAGCACAAGATTTTACGGGGTTTATAAGAAGTAAAAAAATACAGAGCATCGTAAAATGAAAGAAAGATTTAAATTAATTCCAGCGGTTTATTTATTGTTTCGAGAAGGAGATAAAATTTTGCTTCTTCGTAGAGAAAACAGCGGATATGAAGATGGGAATTATAGTCTTGTTGCTGGCCATGCAGACGGAGGTGAATCTCTAATTTCTGCCGCAGCCAGAGAAGCAAAAGAAGAAAGCGGGGTAGTTATTGATCCAAAAGATTTGGTTTTAAAAGTAGCAATGCACAGAATGGCAGAGGATGAACGAATGGATTTTTTCTTTGAACCAAAAAAATGGAGTGGAGAAATCAAAAATATGGAACCAGAAAAATGCAGTGACCTGAGTTGGTTTGATATTAATAATTTGCCTGAGAATACAATTCCATACATTAGAGAAGTAATTGAATGCTATAAGAAAGGAATTTTCTATTCGGAGTTTGGATGGTAAAATAACGGGATGAATCCCGCACTGAAATTTTAATTCGATTATGTTCGAATACAAGTTCAGGGGTTTATAGAGGTATGATTTTTCAAGATTTATATTGAGGTGAAGAAAAGTACCTCTGAACATAATCAAAAGTTAAATCTTTCTTTAAAATACGTTAAGTTGCTTAAATAAAGCTTAATATTGCAAAACATACATTAAATATCTATTCAAATGAAAACAGTCGAAAGATTTAACAAATTAAAATTCTAGT
>JBAYHV010000006.1:0-28391 GCA_041665985.1 Minisyncoccota bacterium | reverse complement strand
TATGCAGGTGGTAACCGTGCCAATCACATCTGCAGTAACAACCACAACAAGCACTCCTGTATTATCAGATGTTGCATCCTCGACACAAACCATTAGCACTTCTACGAATCCTATTATTGATTCAACATCAACAACATCATCAACTTCTACTCAAACAACCCAAACAAATCTTCCAGCAGGAGATTTGAATGGGCAAGCTTCTTCTCAAAACTCGACTGGGCAGGTAACATCTCCAGCATCTGTTTCTTCAGATGCATCAATAACGTCATCAACAACTTCAACACAATAATTTTTTCTTGTCTTTGTTTGTGATTGCTAAATAATAATAATAATTTTTTTTAAAATTCTCCCAAAAAAATAGTGGAGCGGTCCCGAAAGACAGCTTCACTTGTTTTATTCTTTGTGTTTCTTTTTGTCGTGGTGTCCACCTTTTTTCTCATGGTGGTCATCACAGTGTTGACGATCCTGATATCCAAACGGTAGAGTTCCGTAGACAAAGACCCTTCTTTGAATCATGTTAACGGATTGGAGATTTTGGTCATATCCCTGATACCCGAACGATGTCTGAGGAGCCGAATTTCTTGTCACAAGGACCTTTTGGAGACAACCGTTGTTGTCTCTGAAGTAAACCACTTGTGAGTCCGGTTGGTTGTATCCAGTGTATCCATACGAAGGATAGACGGGAGAATATTGTTGAGGTGTCTCATACGAGGCGATGTTTTGTTCGCCTGGCAGAGGTCCATAAATCGTGCAACCCTCGAGCAAGAAACCTGCCGAGGCCAATAAAAGAACTAATATATTTTTCACAAATGCAATTATATCACATTTTGAGGAAAAATCAACCCCATAATTATAATGAAAAAAGTATAAGGAATTTCGACTTTTCGAGACATGTTTTTAGGAAAATGCTAAGATAGTTGAGACTTCAGCTTATGAAATGGTAGTTCTGTCATTCCCGCGCAGGCGGGAATCCAGAAAGTTAAAAGAAAAAACTAGATTCCCGTTTTACCACAAGAGCATTTCTTATTTTCAGGTCGCTTTGCTCTCGAAAATAAAGTCTCACGGGAATGACAACAAGAAATGAAAGAAAATCAAAACCCAAAAAGCAAAATAGCTCTAAAAGAAGAGGAAACTCTTAAGTTTTGGCAAGAAAATAAGATCTTCGAAGAAACTTTAGAGAAAAATAAATCTAAAGGAAAAGATTTTGTCTTTTACGAAGGACCTCCAACTGCAAATGGCAAGCCTGGAATTCATCATCTTGAAGCAAGAGCTTATAAAGATGTCATACCTCGTTACAAAACAATGCAGGGATATTCAGTACGCCGAAAAGCGGGTTGGGATACCCATGGTCTTCCTGTTGAACTTCAAGTTGAAAAAGAACTTGGTTTTAAATCAAAAATTGAAATTGAAAAATATGGAATCGCTCCATTCAATAAAAAATGCAAAGAGAGTGTTTTGCAGTACATAGATCTATGGGGAAAATTTACTGATCGCATCGGTTACTGGGTAGATAAAAAAGATGCCTATTTTACTTTTGATTCAAATTACACAGAATCTGTTTGGAATATTTTTAAAAAAGTTGATGAGCAAAATCTTTTATATAAGGATTACAAAATTGTGCCTTGGTGCCCAAGATGTGGAACAACTCTTTCTTCACATGAGCTTGCACAGGGATATCAAGATGATAAAGATCTAACTGTTTATGCGAAATTTAAATTGACCGCAGACAGTGCGCGGATCATACACGGAACAGACGCGGAAAATGTTTTTCTAATAGCTTGGACAACAACTCCTTGGACATTACCAGGAAACGTGGCGTTAGCAATAAATGAAAAAATAATTTATTGCAAAGTCAAAATTCTAAATGTAAAAATCAAAAGTGAAAGTCAAAATTCAAAAGTTGATACAAAAGAAGTTTACATTGTTGCAAAAGAAAGAGTTGAGGATGTTTTTAAAGAATACGATTTTGAAATAATAGAAGAACTAAAAGGAAAAGATCTTGTTGGTTTGGAATACGAACCGCTTTATCCATTTCTAAAAGATAACTTGCCGGAAAGTGAAAAAGGGAAACTCGAAAAAGCTTTCAAAGTTTATTCTGCTGATTTCGTAACTACCGAAGATGGAACAGGAATTGTTCATATTGCTCCAATGTATGGAACAGACGACTTTGAACTTGGAACAAAAGTTGGTTTGCCAAAATTCCATTTAGTAAAAGTGGACGGAACTTTTATTGATGAGACTGGTTTTCTTGCGGGCAAATTTGTGAAGGATGAAGAAGTTGCTGTGGATATCATTAAAGACCTTGCTAATAGACCAGAAGGAAGCTTACTTTTCCATAAAGAAAAACACACTCACTCATATCCTCATTGTTGGAGATGTAAAACACCGCTTATATATTTTGCTCGTGACTCTTGGTATATCAGAATGTCTTCGCTTCGAGACAAACTCATTTCAGAAAATGAAAATATAAATTGGGAGCCAAATTATATAAAAGAGGGAAGATTTGGAGAATGGCTTAAGGATATAAAAGACTGGGCAATTTCTCGTGAAAGATATTGGGGAACTCCGCTTCCAATTTGGATATCTGAAGACGGTACTGAAAAATTAGTAGTTGATTCAGTTGCGACCTTAAAAAAATATACTAAAAAATCTGCAAATAAATATTTTTTGATGAGGCACGGAGAAGCTACTCAAAACGTAGAAGATGTTTTGAGTTCTGATAACAAAGTAAAACATCCCCTGACCGCAAAAGGTAAGGAGCAAGCTATTTTATCTGCAAAAAAACTTAAAGATGAAAAAATCGATCTGATAATTCATTCTCCTCTTATGAGAACTAAAGAAACAGCAGAGGAAGTCAAAAAGATAATTGGAGATGTTGAAATAATCGAAGATGAAAGAATAAGAGAAGAAGGCTTTGGAGAGCTTTCTGATGTGTTAAATTCTTCTAATTTTTCAGAATATTTTCCAACATTTGAAGACAGACTTAGTAGTGTTATTTCAGGGTGCGAATCTCTTAGAGAAGTAAAACAGAGAGTTGGAGATTTTCTTTATGACATTGAAAAAAAATATCAAGGCAAAAATATCTTGATCATTACTCACAGCGGACCAATGAAATTAATGCTTTCTGTTGCTGAAGGAGCAGAAGAGATAGCTCTTAAAGAAATATACAATCCAGGAGTTGAGTTTCTTAAAACTGGAGAATTTGCTCCGTTTCCTTTTGTATCGCTTCCTCATAATGAAAAACACGAACTTGATCTGCATAAGCCTTATATTGATGAGGTGGAGCTTGTCAGTGATTCAGGAAAATCTTTGAAGAGAGTTAAAGAAGTTTGCGATGTATGGTTTGATTCTGGGGCCATGCCTTTTGCACAAGACCATTATCCTTTTGAAAATAAAGAATTTATTGATAGTAAAAAAGGGTATCCAGCTGATTTTATCTCTGAAGCGATCGATCAAACTCGCGGATGGTTTTATACTTTGCATGCAATAGGAGTGCTTATGGGCAAAGGCAATGCTTATAAAAATGTTATTTGCTTGGGACATCTTATGGATAAGAATGGAAAAAAGATGAGCAAGTCACTTGGAAATATTATTGACCCTTGGGAACAAATGGATAAATATGGAGCGGATGCGATCAGGCTTTGGATGTACAGCGTTAATCAGCCTGGAGAATCAAAAAACTATGATGAAAAAACCGTTGATGAAATTGTAAAAAAGAATTTCAATTTGCTTTCAAATGTTTTGACTTTTTATGAACTTTATAGAGATAAAGAATTAGAATCAAATGAATATCCCAAAAAATTTCTACAGCGGGAAAATGTTTTAGACCTTTGGATCTTGGCAAGATTGTCAGAACTTGTAGGAGAAGCAACAAAAAATCTAGATAATTATAAAATTCTTGAACCTGTTCGTGCTTTGCGTGAATTTATTGATGACCTTTCTACTTGGTATGTTAGGCGTTCACGAGAGAGACTTCGCGATAACGACAAAGATGCAAAAAGAACTTTGTATTTTATTTTGAAAACTATTTCAAAATATATGGCGCCATTCGCACCATTTTATGCTGAAGATCTGTATCAGAAAATCCGCCTTGAAAATGATTTGAAGAGCGTGCATCTTGAAAGTTGGCCCACCGGCTATCTCGAGCAGGCTCAGAGCATGGTGGGCAGGCCTCAAGAATTAGTGGCTAGTGAGATAATTGAAGAGATGAAAAAGGTGAGAGAGGTTTGTTCTCTAGGATTGAAAGCGCGTTCGGATGCAAAAATTAATGTGAGACAACCGCTAAAAGAGTTAAGAGTTAAGAGTTTAGAGTTAAGAGTAGAATACAAAGAGATAATTAAGGAGGAAATAAATGTGAAGGAAGTTATTTTGGATAGCTTGATTCAGAATGAAGTTCTACTCGACACAGAAATCACACTAGAATTAAAAGAAGAGGGAGTGATCCGTGAGTTTATGAGAGCTATTCAAGATCTTAGAAAAGAAAAAGGTTTCGAAGCAAAAGATAGAGCTGTCCTTACTGTTGTTTCAGACGATAATTTTAAAAAAATAATTTCAAAATTTGAAAGTGAGATAAAAAAAGTTACAGGACTTGATGCGATTGAATTTGCTCTAGATGCTGAGAAAGAAGTTGGTCTCGAAGGATATGCTATAAAAGTTTCTATAGTGAAGCTATAAAAATGAGCCACGTTAAATATACAACAGATGCTTTTGTGATTGCTTCAAAAGAGCACGGGGAAGCAGATAGAATATTTAAACTATACACCAAAGATTTTGGAATGATCTTTGCAATTGCAAAAGGAGTAAGGCATTTAAAGTCAAAATTAAATCCTCATCTCGGAATTGGAGGAAGAGTAAAAATTTCTTTAGTTAAAGGAAAAGAGTTTTGGAGGCTGATAGAGGCTGTTAAATATGATGAAGATAATATTCCTGTTAGATCGAGAAAACATTTTGCAAAAATTATGGCAGTAGTTTCTAGGCTTGTTCATGGGGAAGAAAAAAATCCTGAAGTTTATAATTCGCTACTTGGACTTTATAAAGCTTTGTTTGGTTTGCCTTTAAATTGTCTTGAAGGTTTGGAATTAATAGCTTCTACCAAAATTTTAAGTGGTTTGGGTTATTCAGGTTCGGAGGAATTATTTAAAACAATTTATCAATCTTCATTTTGTGAGGAAGATGCTGTTCTTGCTCTTGGAGAAAAATCAAAAATAATTTTAATGGTAAACAAAGCACTAACGCATAGTCATTTATGATCGTAGAAACGATACAAATTCTAATATCTAAATTCTAAGCTCTAAACAAAATCTAAATTTAAAAATCACAAATTCTAAACAATTTTATCTTGGATTTTGAGATTGGATATTTTTGGATTTGTTTAGTATTTAGGTATTAGTACTTAGGATTTTTAAAATTCAAATTTCTGTCATATTTATTACAGTTCGTAATCTCCTTTGTGGTAAACCTAAATTTCTTGCGAACATAGTGAGCTTAGAAATTGGAAATACTCTTGTGGTATAATTTTTGTACAAAATATGCCTGACGACCTAGAAAAAAGCAGAATAGAAGAACTGAGAAAAAGACTTTACTCTAAAACAGAGAAACCGGAGGAGCCTCATGTTCTTGACCTTAAACAACACGAGGATGATGTTTCTAGGCAATGGGTCCATGATGAGGAAGGGAAAGAGGCTTTGAATCAAATGTTAAATTCTCCAACTGATATGAATATAAATAAAACAGATCTAACAAAAAAAATTCTTCAAGCTGCTGTTGTTTTTTTTATTTTATCGATTATCGCCGCAGCTTTTATCCTTTTTAAAGGAGTTAATGTTGTTTCAAATGATAAAGTAAAAGTAAATGTTTTGGCTCCTGCAGCGGTACCTTCAGGGCAAGTTACATCTCTTGATGTTAGCGTTCAAAATACAAATGACGGTCCAATAAATTTAGTAGATGTTGTCTTAAATTATCCAAAAGGTACTCGCAGTGCAAATGATCAAAGTTTAGAGCTAACTCATGACAGAGTTTCTTTTGAATCAGTTGCTTCAGGTGAGACGCAAAAAGGAACTGCCAGGGCAATATTTTTTGGAGAAAATGGAACTTTACAAAAAATAAATATAGAAATTGCTTATAGAGTACCTGGTTCAAATACTGTTTTTACAAAAAATTCTGAATACGATGTTTCAATTGGTACGTCAGCTTTGTCATTAACCCTTGATTCGGTAAAAGAAATTACCTCAGGTCAAAACCTTGATATGGTTTTAAAAATAAAATCAAATTCTCCTGAGACAATAAAAGGAGCTGTTCTGCAGGCTATATTTCCGTTCGGATTTAGTTTTTTAAGTTCTACTCCTCTTACAACCGATAATTTAAATAATTGGAATTTAGGAGATATTGAACCTGGAGGAATAAGGACTGTAGAAATTTTAGGCCAGGTGACAGGCGAGACAGATGAGGTAAGATTTTTTAGATTTTTACTTGGTCTTGGATCAACTAAAAATCAAAACCAAATTCAATCAGAGATTGCCTCAGTGGAGAATTCTTTAGTTGTAAAAAAACCTTTTATTGGAACAAGTCTCGCTTTAAATGGAGATCCTGTGGAAAGTTTTATTGCTTCTATTAATAAAGAAATTGACGCAGTTATTAAGTGGCAAAATAATTTAAATGTACCAATTAGTGATGGTCAAATAGTAGCTACTCTTAGTGGAGATATTGTTGATATGAATAGTTTAAAATCTCAGACCGGTATAATTAGAACAAGTGATAAAACTATTTCTTGGAGCAAATTTGAATCAGAAAAATTAGCAGAGATTCTTCCGGGTCAAGGTGATGTGGCAGAATTCAGATTTAGTACGATGTCATCCAAATCAGCTGGTTTTTCTAAAATAAGAAATCCAGTTATACAAATTGATGTTAACGTTCAGGGTAAAAGAATTTCTGAGACAAATGTACCTGAAGATATTAATTCAACTATTTCTAAAAAAATAAAAGTTGATACTTTTGCAACGCTCGCGGCACAAATTGTTCATAGTTCTGGACCGTTTGAAAATCAAGGAAGTATTCCTCCAAAACTTAATAAACCAACGGAATATACAATTATTTGGACTGTCTCAAATACCTTCAATGATATAAATGGAACTCAAGTTGTAGCCATTCTTCCAAACTTTTTATCTTGGACGGGAGTATCATCTCCAACAACCGAAAAAATTTCTTTCGATTCAAATAATAGAACTGTGACTTGGGATTTAGGAAAAGTTCTTGCAACAGGAGGATCCGTCTCAGGATTACGACAAGTAGCGTTTCAGATTTCTTTCACTCCAACTTTGAATCAAGTTGGAAATAGACAGGATCTGATCGAAAGATCTAGTCTTTCTGGAGTTGATGCTTTTACTGGACATGATATTACAATAAATTCTGGACCATTAGGCACTAATCTTCCTACAGATCCTAGTTTCGTTTATGGAGACGAAGTAGTTTCAAAGTAAGCAGTTTGGTGCTATAAATTAATAATAAGCATCAAATCCGAAATACTAAATCCTAAACGAATTCAAAAATCTAAATATTAAAAAATTTGAATTTAGATGTTGTTTAGAGTTTAGGTATTAGAATTTATGATTTAATAACATTACAAAATAGTCGAAAGATTTAACAAATTAAAATTCTGACGGGATGAAAAAAAATACTGAAAACGATAATTTAATGGAAAAGATCGTATCGCTTTGTAAGCGAAGAGGTTTTGTTTATCAAGGCTCAGAAATTTATGGCGGACTCGCTGGTACTTGGGATTACGGACCATTAGGAGTTGCTCTTAAGAAAAATATTGAAAATTTGTGGTGGAAGAGATTTGTTTTGGATAGGGAAGACATGTATGGAATGGATGCGGCTATTTTGATGAATCAAAATGTTTGGAAGGCTTCTGGCCACGTGGCGGGTTTTGCTGATCCTTTAGTTGAATGTCCAAAATGCAAACAGCGTTATCGAGCTGACCACATTGAGGTAGTTGACGGGGTGCAGTATTGTCCAAAAGATAAACAAGTTTTAGGAAAACCAAGACAATTTAATATGATGTTTAAAACTCATATTGGAGCAATGGAAGATGATTCTGCTGTTTCATATCTTCGACCAGAAACTGCTGGAGGAATGTTTGTGAACTTCAAAAATGTTATGGACAGTTTTCACCCAAGACTTCCTTTTGGTATGGCTCAAATTGGAAAAGCATTCAGAAATGAAATTGCTCCAAGGGATTTTATTTTTAGAGTGCGAGAACTTGAGCAGATGGAAATTGAGTATTTTGTAAAACCAGAAACATGGCAAGAAAATTTTGAAAGTTTTAGAAAAGAAGTTCACGAATTTACAAAAGATGTTGGGATCTCCCAAGAAAAAGTTCATGAACTTGAAGTTGCAGATGGAGATAGAGCTCACTATTCAAAACGTACTATCGATTTTGAGTTTGATTTCCCGTTTGGAAAAAGCGAGCTTTACGGTCTTGTTTACAGAACAGATTTTGATCTGAAAAGTCATTCTGTAGCTTCAAAAGTAGATCTAACTTATTTTGATGAAGAAACTAAAGAAAGATTTTTACCGCATGTTATTGAGCCTTCTTTCGGAGTAGGTAGAACAATGCTTGCTGTTCTAACGGACGCATATACCGAAGATGTCTTAGGCGATGAAACTAGAGTTTATTTGAAATTCTCACCAAAAGTTGCTCCCGTTATCGCAGCAGTTTTTCCACTTCTAAAAAATAAACCAGAATTAGTTGCAAAAGCCCGTGAAGTTTTTTCTGAATTAAAAAAAGAATTTGGTAGAGTGATGTTTGATGACAACGGAAACATTGGAAAAAGATATCGAAGACAAGATGAAATTGGAACTCCTTTTTGCATCACCGTTGATTTTGAAACTCTAGAAAATGATGCAGGTGTTACTGTTCGCGATAGAGATACTGGAAAACAGGAGAGAATGAAAATTTCTGAATTAGTCTCATTCATAAAATCTCATATATAAAAAAACTGGCTTGAAATAGAATCTTACAAGCCATCTGCGCAATTGTCGTTATTGTTTTTCGTATGCTTTCCAAAAGAAGAAAGCTGCAACCCCGAGAATTGCACCTAGGAATAATCCGAGTGAAAGGTTGCTTATTAGCGGTGCAATAAACAAGCCTCCCACAAGTATTCCCAATCCAATCAGGATCAAAAGAATGTTCATGTTATTTTGATTGTACATATGTTATAAAGATATGCAAGATAACGATCCAAAATTTAGGATATAAAGGTAAAGTAATATAAAAATTGTCGAAAGATTTAACAAATTAAAATTCTAGTGACGGGATGAAATCCCGCACTGAAATTTTGATTAGATTATGTTCGAATCTAGATTCGGTAGTTCAGGAAAGTAAGGTTTTTTCAATATTATTTCATGAGTATAAAATATATTGTTGAACATAATCAAAGTTAAATCTTTCTCGAAAATAGCTTATACTGTCTAAATAGAATATCTTGCAAAACATATTTTAAAATATTATTTATATAAAAATTGTCGAAAGATTTAACAAATTAAAATTCTAGTGACGGGATGAAATATTTTAAAAACACATTAAAAAACGGACTTCGGATAATTACCGTTCCGATGAAAAATACCGAGACAGTCACCGTGATGGTTTTGGTGAAAACAGGAAGTGATTATGAGACCAAAGATATAAATGGCATTTCTCATTTTTTAGAACATATGTGTTTTCAGGGAACTGAAAAAAGGCCAAATACAGGAGACATTTCAAAAGAGCTTGATGCACTCGGTGCTCAGTCAAATGCTTTTACTAGTAAAGAGTTTACTGGTTATTGGGCCAAGGCGCACAAAAAACATTTTCCTAAAATTACAGAAATAGTTTCAGATATTTATTTGAATTCTATTTTTGAAACTGATGCTATTGAAAGAGAAAAGGGAGTAGTGGTTGAAGAAATAAAAATGTATGAAGATCTGCCTCAGCATAAAGTAGGGGAAGTTTTTGAGGAGCTTTTGTACGGTGATCAAAGTGCAGGCAGGCCTATTATAGGAAGCGAAAAAAATGTTCGTTCTTTTACCAAAGAACAAATTTTGAATTATAGAGATTCTCAGTACTCAGCTCCTAATACTATTGTGGTAGTTGCGGGTGGAGTAGATAGTAAAAAAGCCCTGAAACTCGCGAGTGAATTTTTTGGAAAAGTACGCAAAGGTAAAAAAAATACCCACAAAAAAACAGATGATTCACAAAAAGAATCTGCTGTAAAAATTCATTTTAAAGATACAGACCAAGCTCATATTATTTTAGGCTTTAGATCTTTCGATGTAAAAAACAAAGAAAATCCAAAAATTGCACTTTTAGAAGCTGTTCTCGGCAGGGGAATGAGTTCAAGACTTTTTAGAAAACTTCGCGATGAATTAGGAATTTGTTATTACGTTCGTTCTGGAAATGATACTGCAGAAGATAGGGGTTTTTTTGCTATAGCTTCAGGCCTGTCAAAAGATAGAGTAAAGATCGGTATTGAAGCAATTTTAGAAGAAATCAAAAAAATTAAAACGGAATTAGTTCCAGAGAGTGAATTAAGAAAAGCAAAAGATCTGATGATAGGGAATATGTATCTATCACTTGAGACCTCAGATTCTCTAGCTGATTTTTATTCTTTCCAAGAGCTTCACGGTCTTAAAATAAAAACTCCAGAAGAAAAGGCTGAACGAATTGAAAAGATCACAGCAAAAGATGTGATGAATATGGCAAATAAAATTTTTAACCAAAAGACGATCAATCTATCTATTGTGGGACCATTTAAGGATGGCAAAGAATTTAAGGATATTTTAAAGCTGTAAAAACCCCTAAAAAGTGGTATATTGATGAAAATGGGTCCCGCACTGAAATTTTAATTCGATTATGTTCTACGTCTACCTTTTAGAAAGCAAGCAAAATAATGAGCTTTACACAGGTTATACAAATAACTTGAAGAAACGTTTGTTTGAACATAATCAGAAATTAAACTTTTCTACAAAAAGACTTGCACCGTATAGATTGATATACTATGAAGCGTGTATAAATAAAGATGATGCAATGAGAAGAGAAGGATATTTAAAAACTAGTTCAGGACAGAGATTGTTAAAACAGAGGCTAAAAGAATATCTATACTTGAGGAAGTCGAAAAGTTTAATAAATTAAAATTCTAGTGACGGGATGGGAGATAAAAATATTACAGTCAATATCACCTCAGGCTCAATTATTAAGGCATTGGCAATTGTTGCTGTGGCTGTTGTTCTTTTTTTTCTGAAAGATATTTTTGTTATTGTCCTTACTGCGATCGTTATTTCTTCTGCTGTTGAACCTGGAATAAATTGGTTTGAAAAAAGAAATTTTCCAAGAATTATAGGAGTTGTTTCTGTTTATCTTTTTGCTTTAGTGATTGTTGGAATTCTTTTTCTATCTATTATTCCAGTTTTTCTTCAAGATATTTCTGGTGTGGTAACAAGTATTCCAACATACTTAAATCAAATTTCCAGTTATTTTCCTATACTTGATGACAGTTTTTTGCAGGGTTATGTCCCAATTTTACAAAATATTGCTTCATCAATTTCAAACACTGGATTGCTTAATCAGACTCAATCCTCATCTGATTTTATTGCTACCGCAACAAAAATAATTAATTCAGGTTTGAGCGCGATTTTGATCGGAGTACTTTCATTTTATTTTTCTGTAACTAAAGACGGGGTAGAATATTTTCTAAGAATTATTACTCCTCTTAAGCATGAACCATATGTTTTGGATCTATGGAAAAGAACAAAAATAAAAATTGGAGCATGGCTTCAAGGTCAATTGATATTAGGTTTGGTTGTAGGAGTGATGGTCTATATTCCTCTAGCGATCCTTGGAATAAGACATGCATTATTACTTGCTATTACTGCTTCTATTCTTGAAATTATTCCAGTTTTTGGTCCGACTCTTTTTGCAATACCAGGAATTTTACTTACTCTTTTGGATAAAGGTATTGTTTTAGCTTTAGTTGTTACTGGAATGTATGTCATTGTTCAACAGTTTGAAAATTATCTTTTGTATCCTGCTGTAGTGAAAAAAATTGTAGGTATTTCACCTTTGATAATTATTTTGGCCTTAGCAGTCGGTTTTGAACTTTTGGGATTTTTGGGACTAATTCTTGCTGTTCCACTTTCTGTTCTTGCTGTTGAATATTTACATGATGTAGACAAGAAAAAAACTAGAATTTCATTGGGATAATTCAAAGGTCAAAATGCAAAAGTCAAAATTACAGGTAAAAATTGAAAATTATGACATTCGCGAAGCGAATGTCAGTTGTTAGAATTTTGACTTTTGAATTGCAGTTTTGCATTTTGATTTTTAAATTTTGACTTTGTTATGACACAGGAAAGGTGAAGGATTTTAAAAACAAAATACTATAAAAATAAGTGAATAAAAAATTTTATATAACAACAACACTTCCATATGTAAATGCTGAACCTCACCTAGGGCACGCAATGGAATTTATTCGAGCCGATGCAATTGCTCGATACAAAAAGCTTCTTGGTTTTGATGTTTTTTTTAATACGGGAACAGATGAGCACGGAATGAAGCTTTTTCTAGGTGCAAAAAAAGAAGGAAAATCTACGCAAGAATATGTAGATTTTTATGCTGAGAAAGTAAAGGATCTTTTGAAGCTTTTAGAAATAAGCGATGATGTGCATTTTATTCGTACAACAGACGAGAGGCATATTATTGCCGCTAAAGCTTTTTGGAAAAAAGTTTCTGACAATGGCTATATTTACAAAAAAAATTATAAAGCAAAATATTGTGTTGGATGCGAAGAAGAAAAAACTGATAGCGAGCTTGTAGATGGCAAGTGCCCGATCCATCTAAATCTTGAAATTGAGACCATCGAAGAAGAAAATTATTTTTTCAAATATTCTGCTTTTAGTGAAAAACTTTTAAAATTTTATGAAAAAAATCCAACTTTTGTTATTCCTGATTTTCGTTTAAATGAAATGAGAGGTTTCGTAAAAAATGGTTTGCATGATTTCAGTATTTCTCGCCTAAAGACAAAGATGCCTTGGGGAATAGAAGTGCCAGAAGATCCTGATCATGTCATGTACGTTTGGTTTGACGCATTAGTAAATTACGTTGCAACTTTAGGCTATCCAAATTTAGAAGGTGATTTTAAAAAATATTGGATCGATGGGGAAACTATTCAATATTGCGGTAAAGACAATAACCGTTTTCAGTCTGCAATGTGGCAAGCAATGCTCATGGCAGCGGATCTACCAAACACAACTCATGTTGTTGTGGATGGATTCATTACAGGGGAAGGAGGAGTTAAAATGAGCAAATCTTTAGGCAATGTGACCAATCCTAAAAATTTAATTGAAGAATATGGAGCCGAAGCTTTGCGTTATTTTCTTTTGCGGGAAGTTAGTCCTTTTGAAGATTCACCTTTTACAATTGAAAGATTTAAAGATGCTTATAATGCAGGGTTGGCAAATGGACTTGGGAATCTCACTTCTCGAATTATGAAAATGGCAGAGACAAATTTGATCGATGCTGTAATAATTCCTAAAGATGATATTCCAGAAGATTATTTTGATCTTTTGGAAAAATTTGATATTCAAGGCGCTTGTAATGTTATTTGGAAAAAGATCTCAGAACTTGATTCTTTGATCCAAAATAAACAGCCATTCAAACTTATAAAAACTGATAAAGAAGCAGGAGAAGAAATAATTAAAGAGTTGGTTGTTGGTCTTTATATTATTGCTAGAATGTTGAAACCAATTTTGCCTGAGACTTCTATGAAAATAAAAGTTTGCGTCAAAACAAATAAATCTCCCGATACACCATTGTTTTTGAGAAAGGATTAATATAATTCCTAAAATATAAAAAAATACTGCTTTTTAGGGCAGTAGGGTTTTCCATCTAGAATTGGAAAAAACCAAACGTTTATAACCAATTGGATTATGGCTGTAGATGACCGAGTGGTCAGTCCTTTTTGTGACGATTGGTTCCTTTGATATTTCCGATACTGAAACAATTGAATTGCTGGTTCCAGGTGAATGAATATAGGTTTCTTTATCGAGCATGATCCCAACGTGTGTTGGTCGAAAACCATCTCTGCTAAAGAAAACTAAATCACCACAGCTTATACAATCCTCATGCACCAGAATACCGAAAGAATCAAAAAATTCGTTACAGTGTCTGATTGTTTTGTCGTAAGGAAAAGACAATTCATTTAGACAAAAGTCGATGAAACCAGAACAATCGAATCCTTCTGGACTCTTTCCGTGTTCTGGTCCACAGTATCTAATGCTTGGCGCACCTAAATATTTCAGGGCGATTTCTGCAAGAGTTTCTTTATTCATAAAAGGTCAATTTTTATTAAAGTTAACAGTATCAACAATTTGAGTCAAATTTGTTATGGTAATATTAAATTATGTATAAATACGTAGACAACCACGCACACTTAAATCTTTCTGCATATAACGAGGATAGGGAAGAGACAATAAAAAGAGCAAAAGACTCTGGTGTTCTTGTTATTAATGTTGGGACGCAAAAAGATACTTCAAAAAAAGCAGTGGAAATTGCAGAGAAGACCGACAATTGCTTCGCAATTGTCGGTCTTCATCCTGTTCACACTTCAAGATCTTTTCATGATGAACAAGAGTTAGGGGAAGGAGGAAAAGAATTTACTTCTCGCGGAGAAATTTTTGATTATGAATATTATAAAAAACTTTGCGAGTCTCCTAAAGTCGTTGGAATTGGCGAATGCGGATTGGATTATTACAGAGGACAGAGTCAAGAGTCAGGAGATATGAATGAGAAAATAGAAAAACAAAAAGATGCTTTTAGAAAACAAATTGAGTTGGCCATAGAAGTTAAAAAACCGCTTATGCTCCACATTCGAGAGGCTTACAAGGATGCCCTTGAGATCTTAACTCAAAACTCGAAACTCAAAACTCTAACCTATCCAGGGAATGTCCATTTTTTTGCAGGTACGCTTGAGGAGGTTAAAGAATTTTTAAATTTGGGATTCACTATTTCATTTACTGGGGTAATTACATTTGCGAAGCAATATGAAGAATTAGTAAAATTTGTGCCTCTTGAAAAAATGCTTTCTGAAACAGATTGTCCTTACGTAGCGCCGTCCCCTTATAGAGGTAAGAGGAATGAGTCTTTGTATGTGATAGAAGTGATCAAAAAAATTGCAGAAATAAAACAACTGCCATTTGATCAAGTGGCTCTGCAACTTAGAGAAAACTCAAAAAAACTTTGGGGGATTTAACAAAATTCATCTGTGGATAAACTAGGACAGGGCGGTCCTGGAGGTGTGGAGAAGTACCCTTGTGGCGTAAAGTTGATTAGGGATGCTCTTGTAGTTTAACTAAAATGGGGCGATTAGAAGGATCTACTTGAAATTTTCCGGTTTCGTGATATTGTACTTAAAGCCGTCGTTTGACGGTTTTATTATTAAAAGCAACGCTAAAAGGACGATTGCGTTGCATAATTTCGCTAAATTATAAATATGGAAGAAAAAGACACCAAAGGAGCAAAAGTCTATGAAATAGGCTTTCACATAGCTCCGATTGTGGGAGACGAAGCTGTTTCTCACGAAGTCTCAGGGATCAAAGCTATACTTGAAAAAGTAAAAGCAGAGATCATTTCTGAAGACTTTCCAAGGTTGCGCGCTCTTTCTTATCCTCTCTCAAAGAAGATAAAGGGTGCGAAGAAGGTATTTGATGAGTGTTATTTCGGTTGGGTTAAATTTGAAGCCAACGGAGATGTAATTAGAGAGATAGAAAAAGAGGTCGAGAAACTCGAAAACGTTGTTCGTTTTCTTATCATCAAAACTGTCAAAGAAAACACTCTTTATGGAGCAAAATTTGCTGCAAAAGAAAGAATGTCTTTCAAAAAACCTGACGTTGCTGTAAAGAGCGACGAACCTAAGGAGGAAGTAGATGTTGTCGAGGTTGATAAAGCTATTGATGAACTTATAGTAGAATAATAACTATAATAATTAATCACTAAACCTATGTATCTAAACAAAGCACTTCTTATAGGAAATCTAACTCGCGATCCTGAACTTAAGGCTCTGCCTTCAGGAATTCAAGTTGCCAGTTTTTCAGTTGCTACTAACAGAGTCTGGAAAGACAAAGATGGTAAAAAACAAGAATCAGTAGATTTCCACAACGTTGTTGTCTTTGGAAGACAGGCAGAAATTGTTGGACAGTATATGAAAAAAGGTTCTTCGATTTTTGTTGAAGGAAGAATGCAAACAAGAAGTTGGGATGCACAAGATGGAACTAAAAAATATCGCACAGAATTGATCGCTGATAAGATCCAATTTGGTCCAAAAACAACTTCTAGTCCTTCAGGTCAAAGTGATTCATCATCAAGCTATTCAAAGAAGGCAAGCTCTGCTCCAGAAGAAATTCCTGACAATGGCGGAGAATTAAAATATCCTGAAGAGGAAATAAACGTGGAAGACATTCCATTTTAGAAATTTAACGAGTGAAGCGAGTATAAATTACTTACCCTTTAAATTTTTTGCTCTCGTCCGAAAGCTTTCGGACATGGCAAAGCCAAAAGCAAAAAGTTTTTAGGGTGAAGATTTACTAATTCGCAAAGCTCATAAGAAAATCATCATGAAAAATAACCAATGCTTTTTTAAGCAAAACAACATAAACCATATCGACTACAAAGATATTGATATCCTAAAAAGATTTATCAATCCTCATGGAAGAATTATGGCTAAGAAGAGAAGTGGAGTATCTGCAAAGAACCAAAGAAACTTAGCGCTTGCTATCAAACGTGCGAGATTTATGGCACTTATGCCTTTCGTCGCTCGATAATTTAGAAAAAAAACGAGTAGATCGAGTGTATTTTTCTTAACTCCTGAGATCCTGGCTTTGCCTATCTCGCGGGTGATGATTTTGAAATTCGTCACGCTCATAACAAAATCAATCATGGCAATACTTGAATATAATGAAATAACTGTTAGAAAATATATTGTAGTTGAAGGGGAACCATACGAGGTTATTGATAATAATATCTTTCGTATGCAACAGAGAAAACCTCAAAATAAGACAAAGCTACGCAATATGATCACAGGAAGAGTTATGGATATGACCTTCCATGCATCAGACAAAGCTCCTGAAGCAGATATCGAAAAAAAAGAAGCAAAGTATCTATATAACACAAAAGGTGAATATTGGTTTTGTGATCCAAAGAATCTAGGAGACAGATATAAGATAGATGAAGTTTCTCTTGGAGAAGGAATGAAATTCGTTAAACCAAATACAATTGTAGATCTACTTATGTTTGGAGAAAGAATTATTGGAGTAAAACTTCCAATTAAAGTTGAATTAAAAGTTACTGAGGCTCATCCCGCAGTAAAAGGGAATACAGCAAAAGGAGGAAATAAGCTTGTTGTTCTTGAGACAGGAGCAACTCTTACAGTTCCAATGTTCATAAATGAAGGAGATGTCATCAGAGTAAACACTGAGACCTTGGATTACGTAGAAAGGGTCTAAACAAGTGGCTAGTGAAAAAAAGAGGAGGCTTAGCCTCCTCTTTTTATAAAGTTGCAATTTCATGCTATCGCGTAAAATTGCAACTTTTTTTGTTTTATAAAAATACATTGATATTGGCAGTACTTAAATTTCTTACGAACTTTGTTCGTGTAGAAATTGGAAATAGTCTTGTGCTGCAATTTGAGAGTGAAAAAAGGTAACTCAAAAAAGAAAATAACCATCGACGATTTGGCTCTAATAACTCAAAATGGTTTTGTTGAGACAAACGGAAGAATAGATGACTTCAGAAAAGAAGTTAATGAACGTTTTCATATTGTTGATAAACGCTTTGATGCCATAGAAAATAAAATGATTGCTCAACACACAATTGAAATAGAACATCTGCGAGATAAAGTCATACAACTTGAGGTAAGATTCGCAAAATTTTCTAAATAAAAATCTAAAACAAAAAGCTGGAAGACTAAGTCTCCCAGCTTTTGAAACCTAAAATAGCGAGGCTCTGTCTAGCTATTTTAGGTTTAGGGCGGTCTAAAACCTTTTAGACCGCCCTAAACCTAATTTGTGGATTTTTTAAATATATATTAATATAAACATATGAATTTTAATTATTCATCAGCAATTAAAGTCGTCGTGTCAAAGCATTTATGCTTGAGGCCTTAATTCTGTTGTTTAATTTCTAACTTATAGACAAAAGAATCAAGCCCTCAAGAGGGGCTTTATTTTTTGTTTTCATAGCAGAAATAAAAAATATAAAAGATGCTAGGAATTTTTTGTTCTTTAGACAAACATACAACCAAAACACACCAAATGAAAACTATATTCTACCCATTCGAAGGTGGTATTGAAGAAATTGAATTGGAAACGGAAGAATAATCCGGAACCAGATCAAAAGTTTGTTATCGTATCGTCCGGCTTGTTTAATAAGTCGGACATTTTTTTATTCCGCCAAATGAGAGATGTCGCGAAAGACGAGCGAAGCGAAGTAATTCACGACATCCGAATGCAGGCGGAACAAAGGGTAAATACCCCGCCTCTCGGGGCGGTTTAAGTACAAGAAAAGCTAGTTCGGTATTTAATACTTCTGTCTGCTTGCTGCGAGGGACTTTATTAGCAAATTAGAAATTGAGAAGTAGTCTTGTACTACAAAGTTGGTTAGGGATGCCCTAGGGCTAAGATTTTAATTTTCTATTTCAAACATTTCCTTGAGAACAGGTATGCGCAGTTCAATAGGTAGTCCTGATCCCTGGAACCATTCATCAAATAGATCCAATGATCCAATAGGATGTTCTTCTGAAAAAAATTTCTGTTTTGCAATAGCTAGCTCTTCTGTACTTATTTTTTTGGGAAACAATTCTTCAAATCTGGTACCAAGGGACAAAAAAGATCTTTTTTGTCCTAAGGTCCAATCCATATAATCACGAGTAAGTTGGCGTTCAACACCCCATAGACCAATAGCTTCCAGCCAAGAGTCATTATCTAATCTAGAAAATTCTGAATTTTTTGGCCTAAATTTTAAAAATTCTTCCGGTTTATTTATTTCTACCAAAACAGTTTGAACAGAAGCTCCTTCCGGAGTAGTAATTTTTCCAGTATTTCTTTTGATCATTCTAGGAATGTTCGGGTCGCTGTAATTTTCTGATTTTAATTCCATTGATATTTTTTTACTTTACAAACTTAGAACTTATTATTCTTCTGGCTTCTCTTCTTCCAAATCAGCAGGGGAGGGTTTTACTTCAAGACCTCCTTCCTTCATATTTTTTTTGATTTTTCCTAGAAGTTCGTCAGCCACTTTTTTATTATCCTTCAAAAATTGTCTTGTTGCATCATATCCACGGCCAAGAGTTAATTCTCCGTATTTATATGAGTTTCCGCTTTTTTGTAGAAGTTCCATTTTTTCTCCAAGAGCCATTATTTCTCCTTCTTTTGAGATTCCTTCGTTGTACATTAGGTCAAATTCTGTTTGTTTGAACGGCGCTGCAACTTTATTTTTTACAACTTTTACACGAATGCGTCCTCCCATCACCTCATCTCCTTTTTTAATTTGAGCAATTCTTCTTATGTCTAATCGAACAGAAGTGTAAAATTTCAAAGCCTTTCCTCCAGGAGTTGTTTCTGGATTTCCAAACATCACGCCTATTTGCATTCTTATTTGGTTTATAAAAATAACAATTGTTTTACTTTTTGCTACGATCGCTGTTAATTTTCTTAGAGCTTGAGACATAAGACGAGCTTGTTTTCCTACATGGTAAGCTCCCATATCACCCTCAATTTCATCCTTTGGAGTAAGAGCGGCTACTGAGTCGATAACAATTACATCCAATTTTCCTGAACGAACCAATGATTCAACAATTTCTAAGGCTTGTTCTCCTGTGTCTGGCTGAGAAATTAAAAGTTCATCTAATTTTACACCAAGTCTGCCTGCATATTGGGGATCCATTGCATGCTCTGCGTCAATAAAAGCGCAGATGCCTCCAAGTTTTTGTGCCTCTGCAATTACGTGGAGAGATAAAGTTGTTTTACCAGAAGATTCTGGGCCAAAAATTTCGATTATTCTTCCGCGGGGAAGTCCACCAACTCCAAGTGCTTCATCAAGACCAATCGATCCAGTTGAAATTGCGTTCACATCCACTCTTGGCTTGTCGCCAAGCATCATAATTGAATCTTCGCCGAATTTACTTTTTATTGCTTTTAGTGTGTCTTCGATCCCTGAGTCTTTAGTTTTTTTTGGAGCTTCTTCTCCTTTCTTTTTCTTTCCTAGTTTTGCCATTTTATTTTTTTAATTATTAAATTCTTTTCTTTTTTCTTGAGGCTTAACCTCTTTAAATCTTTGAGGTTAAGCCTCTATTGTCATTCCCGTGAAAACGGGAATCCAGTTTTTATTTTCTTAAATCTGTTTTCTTATCTCTTAACTCAGAAAAATATTTGACTAAAATATTTTTCTCCAATCTTATAATTTTTTTAAACTTGAACTTGCTTGTGTGGGTAGGGGACTTTTCGTGGAAGTAGTAGTTGTCCCTAAACTTTCTGTTGAAGAAGCTGTTTCGATCGCTTTAAAAGTATTTTCAGTACTCTTTACAAGGTAAAGCTGTAATTTTTTCGAAATTTCTTTTCCGTATCGGCCTTTTGCACTGAGGGTAATTATATTATAGCCGGGAAGGAGTACCAAGTTCTCGTTAAAATTATTGTTTGCATCGGTAAATATTTGCCTTCCATTAAGGCTAAGGAAAGAAACATTTTTTGTGGTGCCTGAGACGCTAAAAGCTCCGTTATTCTCCAATGTAGAGCCGTCTTTGGGTGAAGTAATGTAAATTTGAGGTCCAAAAATTAATTTTTCTGCTTCAAAACCAGTGTATACGAGGAAAGAAAGAAGGAATATCAGTGCAAGTATTACGGCTAATTTTTTGCGGGCGTTCATATAGATAAGTCAAAATGTAAAATGCAAAATTCAAAACTACAAGTAAAAATTAAAAAGTTGCACCAATTATGAAATAATCGGTGTTCTTTTGAGATTCTGACTTTTGAATTGCAATTTTGCATTTTGACCTTTACCTTTTGAATTACCTAGTACCTTATGAACTTTCAATTTCTCCTTCTTCTTGTTCAGACGGTCCAACCCCAATTATTTCTCTAGGTCTTGAACCGTCGGCAGGACCGATCACTCCGCGCTCCTCAAGCATATCCATAAGGCTTGCTGCCCTAGAGTAGCCAATACGAAGTTTTCTTTGTATGTACGATGTAGAGGCCTTTTTTGCCTCAATAACAATAGCTCTAGCATCCTCGTATAGATCATCTTCATCTGAAGACATAGATCCATCAAAAATAGGGTTTCTTCCTTCTGTTTCTTCAGATGGTTTTGCAGTCAGTTCAAGTCCTGGCTCAGGAAGCTCATCTTTGTATGAATCGATCAAATATTTCACAACTTTTTTTACTTCGCCTTCAGAAATATAAGGGGATTGAATACGAGCAGGGTCTGGTCGGTCTTGGCTTACGAAAAGCATATCTCCTTGGCCAACAAGTTTTTCAGCGCCGGCTTTGTCGATAATTGTTCTTGAATCAATTTGTGATCCTACTTTAAGGGCAATACGAGTTGGAATGTTTGCTTTAATAAGTCCTGTAATAACATTCACAGAAGGTCTTTGTGTTGAAAGGATAAGGTGAATTCCAACAGCACGAGACATTTGAGCAAGGCGAACAATTGCTGCTTCAAGTTCTCTTGGGTATGCCTGCATTAGGTCGGCTAATTCATCTATAACAATAACCAAATAGGGCATAGTCTCAGGCACACTACCATCAACACCATTATCTTTTTTATTTTTTAAGGCAGGAAGAACAATATTTTTGTGATACGAATCGATATCTCTTACAGATTCTTTTTCCAAAACATCATAACGGCGATCCATTTCTTTGGCTGCCCATTTGAGAGCCAAAATAGTTTTCTTTGCATCTGTAATTACAGGAGTCATAAGATGGGGGATCTTATTATATAGAGTAAGTTCTACTCGTTTTGCATCAACCATAATAAATTTGAGCATATCGGGAGAGTTTCTATAAAGAAGGGAATTGAGGATAGAGTGAACAGTTACGGATTTTCCAGAACCAGTTGTTCCTGCAATAAGTAGGTGAGGCATTTTTGCTAGGTCGTAAAAAGTTGGTTTGCCAGAAACATCTTTGCCTATCGCTACAAGAAGAGGTTTATTTGATTCAACAAATTCTGTTGCCCCAATAAGTGAACCAAGACCAACAATTGTTTTTGAGGTATTTGGCACTTCAATGCCAACAAGTGATTTTCCAGGAATAGGAGCTTCGATTCTGATTGTCTCAGCCGCAAGAGCAAGAGCTAGGTTGTCTTGAAGGCCGATAATTCTTGAAAGTTTTACGCCTTCGGCAGGTTTAAGTGCATACCTTGTAACTGTGGGGCCGATAGTAATTTCATCCATCTCAACATTAATTCCAAAATTATGTAATGTTCTTTTTATAATATTAGCATTCGCTTTTATGTCTCCTGTTCCAGGCTTTCCTGAATCAACTTCAAGAAGCGTTAGTGGAGGAGGGACGTAAGCTCGATTTCTTAAAATAATTGCAGAACTAAAAAGATTTTCTTCCTCATCTTTTTTGGTGATCTTTTTGTTTTTTGAAGTGTCTTTAAATTGTTCAGAAACAACTTTTTTTTCTTCTTCGGGAATTTGTATAGCAACCTCTTCTGGTTGTTTTATTTTTTTGCTGAAGTCTTCTTCTTTGTATTCTTTTTTTGTAAATAATTTCCCCCAAAGCATTCCAATTGCATGGCCTAGATGGGTATCAAAAATTACTAGAACAGAAATTAAAATTAGCGCGAGAAGAAGAACGCTTGAGGTGACAGAATCTAAAAGTGAAAGCATCGGTCTTGAAAGCAGGCTCCCAACTGAACCTCCTCTATCTGTAAACCAGATAGCCAGTAAAGTTAATGAAGAAAGAAAAAATAAAAGTCCGCTACTCAATTTAGACATTGAAATTTTTCTATCTAGATCCTTAAGAAAAGCAATTCCAAGTATCACCAATATTAATGGAATTAAATAATATCCAATTCCAAAAAGAGTCAGGTCGAGTAGCGAGTAAAGTTCATTTCCTAACCATCCTGCTTTGCTAAAAGCTCCCATCATTAAAATGAAGGCGGCCACAAAAAGTAAGATCGCTACTATACTGCGAAAAGTTTCATCTTTGATATTTTTTTCTTTAGGTTCTCTTCTTTCGTACTTTCGTTTAGGTGAATTTTTTTCTATTTTTTCAATATCTTTTTTTGCCATTTTTTGTATTTTATTTGAAGTATTTTATTTACAAATTCTACCATAAAAAAACTTACAAAATAGGAGGCTAAGCCTTAAAGATTTAACCACAAAAAAAAACTTACAAAATAGGAGGCTAAGCCTTAAAGATTTAGAAACAAAAGAGGAGGCTAAGCCTTAAGAATCTAAAAAGGCTTAGCCTCCTCTTTTGTAAGTTTCAAATCCTAAAAAAATAAATTTGGATTTGGAGGTTAGGTATTGTTTAGAGTTTAGATATTCGGATTTGGTATTTATTTTTTACCTGTGGATAACTTTTTCCTATTCTCTTTTTGAAAAAAAACGAAACTAAGCCTTAAGAATCTAAAAAGGCTTAGTCTCGTTTTTTTTCTTTTTTTTTCTTTACAAACTTTCAACTAGAAAAAACCAGGAGGAGGCTAAGCCTTTCTAAATCTTTAAGGCTTAGCCTCCTCCTGGTTTTTTCTTGACTTTTACCGCGTCTTTTATATCATTGCCTATGTCTTAGATACTATTTTTTTAAGAGACACAAACTATGGAAGATAACGGACAAATCAATAAAACAGAAGAGCTATCTCTAAAGGACATATTCTCAAATAGCCCTTTAAACCTATATATATTCAAAAAGACAAACAAGCTTTCAATTGCATCATATCTTCTTACTGAACACATAAAAGACATCGAGCCATTGAAGTGGAGTATCCGAAAAACTGCGGTCCAAATGGTTGAAGGAGTAATGTCCTTTAAGGGTCTCAATAAGACAGAAGTTTCATCTTTGCTTTTATCTCTAAGATCATATTTTGAAACTGCTGTTTCGGTTAAATTAATTTCCAAAAATAATTCCGAGATCCTTATTTCAGAGATCGATAAACTAGCCCAGGAGATAGGCTCATTTAATCCTTCAAAGGGAGCAGAAAAAGAACTAGGTCAAAACTTTTTTTCTGTCGAAAGACCCGTTCTAATTCCTGCTCAAGATCTACTTGAAAATTTGAAAAAAGAGATCGCAGTATCTAATAAAAATAGTGAGTCAGTTGATAAAGGACATCAAACTTTTAAAGGACAAACTCAGGCCGTAAAAAGCAAACCTTTCAGAAACGAAGAAGAGGATAAAAGACAGAGACGTCACAAAATTCTATCAATCATAAAACACAAAAAAGAGGTCACTATAAAAGACATCAGTTCAAGTATTAAGGAGTGCAGTGAGAAAACTATTCAGCGAGAATTGAACTCACTTCTATTTGAAAAGGTTATAAAAAAAGTGGGGGAACGTCGTTGGAGTAAGTATCTCTTATCCTAAACTAAAGGACAAAAAACTTAGAGGTAAGTCCTCCTTTTGAGAGGTCTTTCCTCTAAGTTTTTTGTCCCAAAATTTGTCCTTTAGAATTTATCGAGGCCGATGTCTCAAGGACACCTGAAATTAATTTTAGTCATTCCCGCGTAGGCGCCACTTTAAAAAACAAACCAGGAGGTGAGTCCTCCTCTTGAGAGGTCTCTCCTCTCGGTTTGTTTTTTTAGGCTTTCTTTTTTGCTCTATATATAGTCAGTTTTTTAGCATCAAAAACCAAGGGTAATCCTCAGATCTTCGGAAGGGGTTACTCTTGGTTTTTGCTGGACATTTACCCATAAATCAGGTATCATATTGGTGTGGAATATAGCCCTTAAAAGGGTTTTCCACATATCAAAAGTTGATACGGAAGCCTTAAAGTAATATAATTTTAAGACAAGGGAAACTTATCGTTTTCCTCGTTACCGTAAAGACAGAGATATTGCCGTAATGTATCGAACTTTGACATTCATCCAACACTTACTTTAGTCTCTTTTTGTTGTTGCCATTCCCGTGGAAACGGGAATCCAGTACTTAAAGAAAAAGTTTTTTTGTTGGAATCATAATCCAGTACACCTCTCCTTTTAGACGAAAGATCAACGAAAGAAATTCAGTCCAACTCACGTCAACTAATCTGTATTTAAGTCGAAACAAAAATACAGAATAGTTATAAAAAAGGTTTCAGTGGTATTTAAATTTTGTTTTAAAATGCAAAATTTAAATACTTGAAATGTAGAAAGTTTTTAAGGAAACTTAAAAATATTTCTACACCCGGCCGAAGAAAAAAATTGTCGATTCAAATTTTTTTTGACGCCGTTATCAAGAAATTTGGGGAGCTTCCACATTATTAAATTTTTAAAAATTCATGGAAGCAAAACCAGTTAATTAAATTAAATATGAATAAATTCACAAAGACAATCGCAGGAGTCTTAGGATTCGCAGTTGTTCTTTCTTTGGTTGTAGTTGCAACAGCAACTCCAACAAAGGCAGATACAATTTCTGATCTTCAAGCTCAAATCGCAGCTCTTACAGCTCAGCTTTCAAAGCTTGCTGGAAGTTCAGCAGTAGTTTCATCAACAACTTTTAACACTGACCTAACAGTTGGTTCAAAAGGAGCAGATGTAACAGCTCTACAAAACTTTCTTATCTCAGCTGGATATTCAATCCCAGCAGGAGCAACTGGATACTTCGGTACTCAGACAAAAGCAGCTGTAATCGCTTACCAAACAGCAAAAGGAATCACACCAGCAGCTGGATACTTTGGTCCAAAGACTAGAGCTTCAGTTAACGGTTCAGTTGTAGTTACATCAACACCAGCAGCATCAACAGGAGTTGTAGCTGACGGAACAGATGGATCACTTACAGCTTCACAATCAAGTTACGTTTCTTCAGGAGTTCAAGTTAAGAAAGGAGAAACAAAAAATGTTCTTGCTATCAAATTGAAGGCAACTTCAGGCGCAGTTTCTGTAACTAGAGCTGATGTTCACTTCAATGTAAGACCATGGTTGATCTTCAGTCAATTGGTACTTAAGGATGTAGCTGGAAACGTTGTTGCAACAAAAACACTTTCAAGTGCAGCTGACGCAACAGAAATCACAGTTGGATCTGAATACCTAGTAAGATTTGACAATGTTAACTACAAAGTAACTCCTGGAACAGATGGAGAGCTTGTAGTAGCAGCTACAGTACTTGGAGCAACAGACAAGATCACAAACGGCCAAACAGTTCAAGTAACTTTTGGAGCAAATGGTCTTAGAACAGAGAATGGAAAAGGTTACACAGATTCAGTTTCTGGAGATGCTCTAGGAACAGCAACTGTAGGATCAAACACATTCACACTTTCTTCAACAGGTTCAGTAGCTGATATCTACTCAAGAATCAGTCCAAACTCACCTGCAGCAAGACAGCAATCAACATCTCTAACACAAGTTACTTCAGATGTTGTTCTTGGAACACTTAGTTTGAAATCAGCAAACAATTCATCAACACTTAACACATTGATCGTTGCAGTAAATAATCTTGCTACAACAACATCAACACTAAGTAATGTAAGATTGTTTAATGGTTCAACTTCATTCGGAGGAACAATTTCTGGAAATGCTGTAACATTTAGTAATCTAAATGTTGCTCTTGCTCAAGACAATTGGCAAGACCTTACAATCAAGGCTGATGTAGCTGCAAGTACAACTGGTACTACAACTTCTATCACTTTGACACCAAGTACAACAAACATTGTTGTAACAGATGCTAACTACAACACAGCAACTATAGAGACTGGAGCCGTAACATCAAATACAATCACATTTACTGTAAATGCTTTGACTGTATCAGCTGCTAACGCAACTCTAGGTTCAGCTATCATCCAAGGTAACAACACTGTTGGATACAACACTAACTATCAGTTCACACTTACAAACACAAGTAATAGTGAATTGTATGTAAGTGCAACTTCTTCAGTTCTTGTTGCAACATCAACAACTGGTACAGCGGGATCAAGTACACTTGCTTCAATTCAGACAGTTTCTCCAGCGTCATATTCTAGTGATTTGGCCGGAGTTTCTTATGTAATCCCAGCAGGAATGACAAGATCATTCACACTTACTGGTGCTATTAGAGGAGTTACAGGTCAAACTGGAGTTAACTTGAAAGTTACAAGTATCGTATACGGTACAGTTCAAGCAACACCAACTGGCTCAACTCTAACAACAGGTCTAGAGAATCTTGTTACAACAGCAAGCTTCTAACCTTAGCTAGTAGTTCTAAATCTTTCGAAAGTAATTTCGGTTGATTTGAAAAACCCCTCGCCTTCGGGCGAGGGGTTTTTCTTTTGCCTTTTTTCAGGTTTAGGGCGGTCTAAAAGGTTTTAGACCGCCCTAAACCTTTTTAAGTCAATATTCTCAACGTATATTTTGAATACTTAAACCAACTCTTAGGCTATTTAATTATTTATTCCAACGAGTGAGGAATGTCGCGAAAGGCAAGCACAACAAAGCTTTTCATGAGGTCCGAACGAAGTCGGAATAAAGGGTTAATACTCAGCCTCTTGGTACGAATCAAGTGCGAACAAAGCGAGTTCTGGTATTTAATATCTCGTCAGCTTGTTGCAAGGAACCTTTATTCCGACCAATGAGATGTCGCGAAAGGCGAGCTCAGCGAAACTTTTCAGTAACTAAGAGTACATGTGGAATAAAAGTTTGATACTTTTTATTTTAAATATAGTATAATTATCAGCATGCAAAGATCGGAAGTCTTTTGTGTAGGCGAGTACTACCACATATATACAAGAGGTGTTGAAAAACGCCTTATTTTTAGAAATAATTATGATAAAAAAAGATTTCAAAAATGTTTGTATGTTTTTAATGGGACAGAAAAAATTCAATACGATAATATAAAAAATCTTTCATTGCAAGAAATAAAAAACGGAGAACCCTTGGTGGCAATTGGTGCTTATTGCCTTATGGATAATCATTTACATATCTTTGTAAAAGAAATAACCGAAGGAGGTATTTCAAAATTTATGGGAAAATTACTAACCTCATATTCTTTGTATTTTAATAAAATAAATAAAAGAAGTGGAGTTTTGTTTCAGGGAAGATTTCAGTCAAAACATGTTTCAAGTGATCGATATCTTAAATATTTATTTGCATATATTCACCTTAACCCTGCAAAATTAATTGATAAAGATTGGAGGACTCATAAGAGAGATGTAAAAAAAATTTTTAATTTTTTACAAAATTATAAGTTTTCGAGTTTTCCTGATT
>JBAYHV010000005.1:0-32985 GCA_041665985.1 Minisyncoccota bacterium | reverse complement strand
TATTAAAATTTTCTTGAAGAGATTTCTCTTTTGAACGCAGAGTTTCGAGTTCACCCTGAAGTCTTTCAAGAGCAGGAGAAGTAGAAGTTTTACTATTATTTATAAAAGTAGAAAGAATATTTCCTACTTTATGCAAAGTTTCTTTAAAAATTTCTAGAGTGCCGACAGATTCTGCTTTTTGAATTTCTTCTTTTATTTCGTTTGCCAAAATTTCAATTTCAGACACAGGAACAGGCTTGCCAGAATTTTCCATGTTTTGCTTCTCGATCGAGATCGTTTTGATGATGTACGAAATTTCCCCTTCAATTCGTCCTAATTCGCGGACAATTTCATCTTTATGCCTTCTTGATGCCCCAAGCTTTCCTTCAAGTTCTAGGATCTTTGAAGACTCGTCTGTTCCCTTTTGACTCTCTTCTATTATTAAGCGAGCCTGTTTTAGTTTTGCTTGAAGATCTTTAAGCTCTTGTTCAGGAGCCTGTCTTTCTCTGTATGAATTTTGTTTTTCAAAATTAATATGAGCTTCTTCCAAAGCAAAATATTCTTTTGATTTAAAAATAAGTTCTTCGCGGATCTGTTTCGATTTTTCTATTTTTTCTACTTGGCGCTTTAAAAATTTCAAGTGCGGAGCAATTTCCCTTCTTAAAGATTCGACTTGTTTGATGTTTTCATCGGTCTTCTCAAGTTTTCTAACGCTTTCTTCTTTTTTGTATTGATAAATTTTAATGCCTAAAGCATCTTCGATCATTTCTTTTCTTTCCTTTGGACTGGTATGCAAGATCCTATCAGCTTCACCTTGTGAAATTATATGATGACCTGAAGAGCCAATATGAGCACTAGATAAAAGTTCAGTAATATCCTTCAATCTTACTTTGCTTCCATTGATCGAATATTCATTGACTCCGTCTCGGTACACAACTCTTTCAATTGTCACCTCGTCAAAATCAACATTGAATAATCTTTTTTTGTTATCAAAACAAAGTTTTACCGATGCGCGATTTGATCTTCCTGCATCACTTGATCCATTGAAAATAAGATCTTCTCCTTTTTTACCTCGCATACTTTTAATGGATTGTTCTCCAAGAACAAATCTAAAAGATTCTGCAACGTTTGATTTTCCACTTCCGTTTGGTCCGACAATAGAGGTAATAGGCGTGGTAAATTCAAGAATGGTTTTTTTACCAAAAGATTTGAAACCATTTAATTCTAGGGATTTAAGATTCATCCAGCACTAGAAAATGACATCGCTTTTGAAAGCGTAGCCTATTTCAAAATTACTTTTAAATTCGACTTGAAAAATTGTGTTTGCAACCATCTGTATGTTTAAGCTTTTAATGTCATTTTTCAGTGACTGGATTCATCCGGTTAGTAAATTGGCATTTGCCTTTTTATACTACCGGGTTCATGTCTCCTTATTTTAGCAAAAAAAACCAATTAATTCATTGTTTTACCCAGTAGTGAATTTTGGCATTATTTACTCGCAAATCATTTCTTTAAAAATTTTATTTTATCAATATTTTTTTATGCAAAGATATTTTCTTTAAACTACCGTTTGTTCGGCTCGCAAATGAATTGCTATGCCAAAATCTACTAACTGGGTTTACATAAATGATATTAAAGGTAAAATATGTCTGAAATGAAAACACCGCAAGTCCTGCTCGTTCAAGTTGGAGATGTATTAAGGAAGCTCGAAGAACTTCCTCAAACAGCTCGACCTTTTTCTTTTTTGTTCGAGATCGGAGGGTCAACAATGACTCAGGAGGAAATGAACTCGGTCATGAAAGCATTCAGGCTATCAAGCATTAGACATCGTGGTCCTATGAGCCTTAATACATCACGAGATCGTGCTCAATTTCTTGAGATCTTTCTCCCATAAAACTCGCTTTAATTTAGCGAGATTTTTTTTGCAAAAACTATCTAAAAAATATATTGAATGATATTATCTTTTCCGAATGACAACTTTATTTATTTGTCCTGAAGAACGCGTTACTTGGAGTGATCTTGCAAAAAAAGACTCTCACTTCCAAGGAATAATCCGAAACAATGGCAATGGACATTTCATTGCAACTGGGAGCTCAGAAGGTGCACCTGGCCCAACAGCCTTCGTAAAACTCCCTGCTTCTCATGGAAAGTACAATGATTGCTTTTATACGCAATTTTTAACCATCGTCGAATAAAATAGCTTAAGCTACTCATTCGACGAATTTTTTTATTTATAATAACAAAAGCAGTGAGACTAAATCTCGCTGTTTTTAATCTCTTACCTAACCAAAATTTCCATACTGTTCTGTGTCTGTCCGCGTACTGTCCTAACTGTCTGTGTTTTGTTACCAACCTTTCTTCTCCAAACCTTTTTTCGCAGCATCTGTCTCTGCTTCTTGCTTGCTTTTTCCTTTACCTTCCCCAATAAGTTCAGTACCTATATAAAGACCGACGATAAATTCTTTATCGTGATCTGGACCAATTTCTCTTAAAGTTTTATATGATGGAGTAAAACCTGTTTGCTCTTGAGCTTTTTCTTGAAAGGAACTTTTTGCATCTACAAAAAGTTTATTTTTTTCTACATGACTTAATTTTGGAAACAAAACTTTTTCAATAAATTTATCTGCAATTTCATAACCTTGATCAAGATAGATCGCTCCGACAACTGATTCAAAAGTATTAGCAAGAATATATTGTCTAGCTCTTCCTGTATCCTTTGTCTCACCTCGAGAAAGTAAAAGATAATCTTCAAAACCTAGTTCATTTGAAATTGAGGCAAGCATAACAGAATTTACAAGAGCACTACGAAGAGCGGTTAATTCTCCTTCTGGTTTCTGCGGAAATTTATCATAAAGAAATCGTGTAATAGAAAGCTCCAAAACAGCATCCCCTAAAAACTCCAACCTTTCATTGTGTTCAAAAACTTTTCCTTTATTTTCGTTCAAATATGAACGATGAGTAAAAGCAGTCTTAAGAAGACTCTGATCATTAAATTTCAGGTCTAATTTTTTTTCTAATATATTTAAATCTTTGCTAGTTGTGATTTTAACCATAAAACCTTCATTTTGAATTTTAGGCTTATTTCTTTGCCGCCAAGATATTAAGGGCCTTGGTTACAATCGGCAGAATATCATCATAAAAATTTAGGTCAAGTATTTCAGATAATCTGAACCATTTTGCATCATCTAATCCGCCAGAATTTCCAAGCCTAAGATCTTTGTATTCTGCCTCTGCCATATAGTAAATTACTTGCTTTCTCACCTTTCCATCAGTTGGATGTGTCGCAATATATTCATTTTCTCCTAATTTATCAAAAACATTTTTTATATTTGCACCCATTTCTTCGAGAACTTTTCTTTTGACGGCATCACTGTCACTTTCACCTTCTACTGTATGCCCTTTTGAAAGGGTCCATTTACCAAAAACATCGTGGACTAAAGCCAAATAAAGAGAACTTCCTTCTTTTGCATAAACTACTGCCCCAACAAGTTTTTCAATCGGCATTTCTTCATAAGGCACTTCAACATCTTTCTTTTTTCTTTTTGATTCTTCGTCTTTTCCTGGCTCACCGAGTTCTTTATAAACCGCACCCAAAACTCCGTTTATAAATTTTCCAGAAGTTCCACCTCCGTAAGTTTTTGCAAGCTCGATCGCTTCATTGATCGCTACTTTTGCAGGCACCTGAGTTCTGTCAGAAAAAAGAAGTTCATATAAACCAATTCGGAGGACATTTCTATCCACGTTTGCGATTTTATCAAGTGGCCAATCTGGAGCTGCCTTTTCTATAATTTTGTCTAATTCTTTTCTTTTGCTTGCAACACCTACGGCAAGAGATTTAATAAAATCATCATCTCCTGCTCCCGAAGCAAACTCTTCAATATCCCTATCCATAATTTCAGGAATAGTGGTGTTGTCGTTACCATTAAAATCCCACTCAAAAAGTGTTTGAAGTACGATTGATCTTGAAAGGTGCCGGTTTGCCATTTTGCTTAAAGCTTTTAGCTTTGAGTAATAATAAAGAACATGAATTTTTTAAACGTTTTGTTTATTTTTTAGTTGTTTTTTTAGCCTTCTTTTCGATTTTTGAGATAACTTTGATAGCAGAAATTTCTTTGTAGAAACCACAAGTACCGCAAGCTCGGTGCTTTAATTTAGCACTTTTGCATTTTGGGCAAGCAGTTAAAGCTGGCGCTTTTAGAGCGTGGTGACTTCTTCTATTTCCGGTGTGTGACCGGGTGCTTCGCATTCTTACTACCATAATTTGATTATTATACTCATGTAGTAGAAATTATCAAGTCCATCATTAGAAAATGACCTCGCTTTTTATTCCTTCAAATGATAAATGTTGAGAAAGACCAATAAAACAAAGCTTTTAATGATTAAGAGCATAGATTGAATAAAGTCCCTCGCAACAAGCAGACAGAGGTATTAAATACCAAACTCGCTTTTACCACAAGAGTATTTCCAATTTCTACACGAGCAGAGCTCGTAAGAAATTTAGGTCTCTCGTACTTAAACCGCCCCCGAGAGGCGGGGTATTTACCCTTTGTTCCGCCTCCCGCCTGTCATCGCCTGAAGGCTCAGCCAATGGCGGACAGGTCGTTCGGATGTCGTGAATTACTTCGCTTCGCTCGTCTTTCGCGACATCTCTCATTTGGCGGAATAAAAATTATTAAACCGCAAAAAGACTAATTAGAGTGGAAAAATACGTTGTCTTTATTGAGTTAAAAAGGTTTAGGGCGGTCTAAAACCTTTTAGACCGCCCTAAACCTTTTTTCTATTATTTTTATTTTCTCGCATTATTCACTATCCACTAAACACTCCATGCAAACCATTTCTTTAATTAACCTCCTTTGAACTTGGATTTATATTACAGGTTGTATATTTTGACGAACTAGAAGTTAGAATTGCTGGATCATTAGTTGCCATTTCCCCACAGGTTAATTTGTAGGTTGTTTCATTTTGTATATTTAGATCAGAATATATTCCGTTTACACTAGAAGGAGGGAAAGAACTAATTAATGTACTTCCTTGATATAAAGCACAAGTTGAACTTGCATCTATTCTTGATAAATTCCAAGATAAATTACATCTTCCATTTTTATTAATTGTATTTGGTGATACCAGAAAATCTACAACAACTCCAGATGAAACTAAATAAGTACAAATTCCTGATGACGGAGCACACATTTGACCTGTTGAACAAGTTGCAGTTAAACCAGTACAACTGTCTATTTGTCCTGTATTATCAGGAGTACAAGTATATGTTGGCGTACAAGGATTTACGATACTTACATTACCAAAATTAATCCAACCAACCACATCAGATCCCCAAGCATAATTATGAGAACCTTGAGAGTTACTTAATTTAACACCGTATGTTGGACTAGAACCAGAAAGAGAGATCCAACCGTCCCAACCGTCCGTTCTTGTTGCCGAATTGCAATCACCTCCTATCGTTCCTGCACAAGCTCTTGCCCAGCCTGTTAGATTTTCACCGGTAAGATTTGCGTCAGTCACAGTTAGATCAGATGGAGTTGATGTATACATTTGACCACCGTACTTAGCTACAGCCAATTTTTTACCGTCTGAAGATGATACAATCGACTGCCAATAATTCCATCCCGTATTACTAGGAGTAGTTCTAGCCGTCCAAGTAGCACCACTATCACTTGATGTGTAAATATTTTCACTACCTCCGTAATAATAAGCCACAGCAGCTAGTTTAGTGCCATCAGAAGACATAGTGACAGAACTCCAGTTCCTACTTGAATCTGTCATATGAGGAGTCCATGTGACGCCACTATCTGTGCTGATATATATATAACCAGAAGAATCATATGCTCCTGCAACCACAGCAGCCAACTTAGTTCCATCTGGCGATGACACAGAACCTCCCCAATATCTACCTGAATCTCTTGGAGTCCAATTATTACCACCATCAGTTGACGTATATATTCTTCCTCCATAATATACGGTAGCAACTAATTTCATACCATCGGCTGAAGAAGCAATACTACTCCAATATGCATTTCCTACAGTTATAGCATTCCATGTTATACCGCTATCTGTTGATCTATAAATTTGACCATACGGAGAACCTTCCCCGTTTAATTGCTCGAGTGCAAACAATTTAGTTCCATCAGAATTAGATGTTATATATGACCATTTTCTAATGGTTGAATTTTGTGCAGTCCACGTCACACCACTATCTATTGATGTATAAATTTGACCACTATATACAACTGCTGCAAGTTTAATACCATCGGAGGATGAAGTAATTGAATACCACCTTCTATTTGAATCTCTTGGTGTCCACGTCATACCACTATCTATTGATGTATAAATTTGACCACCTTCTACAACTGCTGCAAGTTTAATACCATCGGAGGATGAAGTTATACTTCGCCAATATTTATTACCTAATGAAGTTCGCTCTATCCAATTAGCACCAATATCCCCACCACCTAAAACTAAGCTATTATTCGCAGTTCCAGCTAATCCACCAAATTTTATCCAACCAATATTTTCTGACCAGGCATATCCAGTGACAGTATCATCATTATTTAATTTCACTCCATAAGAATCATCTGGTGACATTGCGATCCATCCTATAGTATCCGACCAAGCGTATCCAGTTAAACTTTTTGCAGTACCCACTCCCTTGACTGTATTTATTTGAAAAAAAATAACAAAAATCACAACAAATATAATTGATGTACTGATTCCTGAGAATAATAGTTTGCTAAGATTTTTTTTCATAATTTTTTTCATTAGAGAAAATTTATCCTTAATGAAAGTGGTTTGCATATAACTTTTTTATAACAATTATATTTTTTGACAATACAATAACGCAACGTTTTTTGATCGAGTTTCGTTACCTCCGTTGTATCCGATAGTACCCCCTATCCATCCCACATCGAAAGACCCAGGACCATTAGCTAAGTTTGTTCCGCCATAGTAAATGCTCATTGGTGCTCCAGAAACAGTAAAAGAATGAGTGTGACTCGCATACATATCAGCTTGATAACTCCCTAAAGTAGAAGTACCGGTTCTGTCAGGATCTCTATCTGAAATAGTAGGATTTGTTAAAGTTCCATTAAATGATTCCATACCTCTAACAAAAACCCCTCTCAAATCCCTAGTTCCATTTGTTCCATCAGAAGGTATCCAACCAGAAGGACATGTTGTTAAATTAAAAGCTGCTACAATTCCAGCAGGTGCTGAAGAACCACCAAAAGGAGGAGTTGAACAATTTCCACCGCTCGCATCACAGTACGCATTTGCCGCAATATTCCCAGTACTTTGAAGCGAAGCAACACTTAATCCCCCAGATTTTATTTGATCACTTGCTCCTACATTAATTGGTGCATCAACATTATTTGTTGGTGGAGTTCCTGTTGGTCCAGTCCAAGCTTGAACATATGATATAGCCCCTGCAATAAAGATACCGACAACTAGAAACAAAATTTTATATAGATTCTTTTTCATAATTAATTCTTAGCTTTTAAATTTTCTAATATTTGTAATTTTTGATCATTTGTTAATGTTGTTGTTGATTTACTTTTTAAATTATTAAGAATTATATTTTTTTGTTTTACCGAAATAGTAGTTGTTCCAGCTTTTGCTAGATCTGCTAGAATTTTTAATTTTTCTTCATCGGTCATAGCAGGTTTTACTTGTTGAATATTGGTATTTTGCAAAGCATGTTGTTTTGACCAGAAAAAATAGAAAATAGAAAAAGTAACAAAAATAAAACAAGCGACAGCAAGTAATATATACCTAAACTTCCATATTGCTTTTCTTATTTTATTTATTTTTTCTAACATGTATTTAAGAATAATTTTTTCCGATTAAAAACCACAAATTTCTTACTTATATTATATCAAAACAAAACCTTTTTAATAGCAACTAGTGTTGAGTAACTAGCTTGCCAATCTAATAAAGCAAATGATCAATAACAAAGGGTCGCACGCTTCGCGTGCGACCCTTTGTTATTGATTTATTCTGTATTTTATTAGCTACGGGTTAACCTCTTTTGAAATTGGATTGATGTTACAGGTTGTGTATTTACTTACAACTACAGTAGGAGCATTTTTTTCCCAACAGGATAATTTGTAGGTTGTTTCGTTTGTAATATTTTTAGTACCAGTACCCGTGTACGTGCCATTTGCAGAACTTGGATCAAATGAATTAATTAAAGCGCTTCCCTTGTAAATACTACAAGTTGAACTTGCATCTGGAGGATTTGGAGTTAATGTCCACGAAAGATCGCAACTTCCTCCCACATTTATAAGATTCGAAACAATAGAAAAAACTGAAATACCTACTGATGATGAAGATTTATAAGCGCAACCTACATTAGGAATATAATATTGACCATTTGCAGTATCGCAAGTAGCACATGCTGGAGGATCTATTGCACCATTTGAACAAGAACAAGAATTAGATCGAACTGATGAGCTCAAACCAGACTCTCCTCCTGAATTGGAAGCTGAAATTTTGTAATAATAAATAGTACCAGAAGCTAGAGAATTATTATCTGTATAATTTGTTGAAGTTAAAGCAGATGCAATTTTTGAATATGTTCCACTTGAAGTTAATGAACGATAAACATTATATGATGTTGCATCAGTTACAGGTGACCAAGAAAGATTTATTCCTCCAGCAGAACAAGAAGAACCTGAAACATTTAAGACAAAGTTTGATGGAATAACAGGAGCAGTGACTTTGCTCAAACTACATTGAGGTGAATTTGTACCGCCATACAAACCAAGACAACTCCACAAATATTGAGACGAGCTATCCGCTGTGTCTGATAAAGTACCAGCTGAACATGAATTATTTGTTCCACCGCAAGAACCATTGATTGGTTTATTCAAACTGCATGGAGCATTTGAACCGCCGTTTGAACCGATACAGTTCCACAAATATTGAGAAGAACTATCTGCTGTGTCTGATAACGTGCCAGCACCACAGGAATTATTTGTTCCTCCACAAGAACCATTGACCGCAGGAAGTGGTAATCGCAGACGAGTACGAGTATATCCATCAATCTCCCAACCCCATGTGGATCCATCGTCACTAACTCCATTAGCATAATCAGTTCCGATCACATCAACATAAAAAACTTTTCCGTATGTTGGAGCAGGTATCCAAAATCCAAAACCAGTACCCCACCACACGATTTCATGACTTCCTTGACCACTAGATATCAAAAGAGCGTAATTTTGATATGTGAGGTTCCAATACTCATCATAAACATTAATTGTAGCGTAAACATCATTTGCAGCATTTAGACAAACATTTAAATAAATAGCACCAGAAAAATAAAGCCATTGTCCGTGTCCAAACAATGTATCTCCCCCAATATTTGGATAAACGTAAGGTATCAAAGTTGTGTCCGGCCAACCCCACCAACCACTTGATACTGCGGCTCCTCCGGGATACTGAGCATGCACTTGTTTTACATCATTTAAAAAGATCAACGAAGCAACAGAAAGACCTACACCTAATATACAAATTGCTACCCCTAAATTGGATTTCTTTTTAAAAAACCAGAGTGATGCAACAATTATCAGGATTAGCACGATCAAAACAGAAATAATAATTATATAAATATTCAAAGGTTTTTTTTCATTTTCCGGTACCTTAAAACCATCAAATGGAGTTATGTGGTGTGCTATTTCTTTTCCATCTTTTAAGACAGTAACTTCTGCTTTAGATATTAACCCACTTTTAACCGAGGCAAGTTGAGTTGTTAGATTATTTATATTATCTAAATTAACTTGTTTTATACCCTCTGCAATAACAATTCCATTCGAATCAATTAAAGAGACTGAAACATCTACCATTCCAACCTTAGGTATCTCTCCTCTAACAATATCAAAAGGAGAAGACGAAAAAGTTAAATTAACATTGATAGATTCTTTTTTTTCAACTCTTAAATTATCAATGGCGACATTCTCAATATTAACAATAGAACCTCCTATAATATAACGAACAAATACAGTATCTGTCACATTACTCCCTTCTTCAGAAAGGAGATCTACTGAAACAGAATAAACACCAGAAGCAATATTACTAATAGGCAAAGGGATATTTATTATCTTATTTTTTGAAGTTAAAATAACTGGATCAAAAGTTTGTTCAAAGACCTTTTCTCCCACGGGAGAAAGTTTATGAATAGATATTTTAGGGGTTACATTTATTTTTTCTTTAATTCCAGAAAAAATTAAAGTTGTCGTAGCTTGATCTCCAGCGTATACAGTTGGACCTTGTTGAGAAGAATATTTTATACCTTTAACCTCAACAGAAACATTATTTACAACAAGTATTGGTTTTGATAATCCTGATATTGATATTGGAATTTCTTTTGCTCCTCTTGGAACACCAGAATCAAGGACAGATAAAACACTTAATCTTAAACCTTTTCCTGAACCTGCAGTTTTAGGAACTACATATGAGAAACCTACTTCTCTCTGCTCGTGACCTCTCAAAAAAATAGTATTTTCTAAGATCTTTTCGCCGTAGCGACCCAAAATAGTAGTACTGGAAGCAAGAGTTGAATCATGTTCAACTATAGAAAGAACCAATTTTACAGAAGGGGCATCAAAATTACTATTGTTGAAGACTGTAGTCGTACCAGCAAGAATTTCCCCAGCATTAACATGATCTTTTTCTAGGATTATGTTTGTTATATATAACAAAGGCACCTGTGGTGTAAACGATTGATATTTCAAATCTGTACTCGATTTATCTGGCGGAGGTATTTCTCGTGGAGAAAACACAAAATTACTATTTTGCGGAGACGAGCTCGCTGAAATTGGAATCTGTTGGGCAAAAAGATAATCTGGAATCAAAAAAACAGAAGATGTTACCAAAAATAAAATTGCAAAGATAAAAATATTGAGGTTTTTTTTCATACCTAAATTATCTCAGTTTAAAAAACTTAATCAAGTGGAAAACAAATACTAGAGATAACTTTTTCTATGTTCAGAAGATGCACCATGTTTTAGCAATGATCTATAATGCTCTTTTGTGCCATATCCTTTATGTTTTTCAAAGCCGTAATCTGGATATTTTTTAGCTAATTTTTTCATATGTCTATCCCGAATCACTTTTGCACAAATTGAAGCAGCTGAAATTACGGCAATCTTTACATCCCCTTTTATTACAGTTTCTTGCGAAAATTCTTTTGGAGCTTTAAGAAGACCATCTAAATATACAAAAGTCTCTTTATGATTTAAATTAAGTTTTTTAATTCCTTTATCAATACCAGCTTGGACTGCGTAAGTAATTCCCTTCCTATCAATAATTTTTGCTGATACTAAAATTACAGAAAAATTTACTTCATCTTTTTCTACAGATTTTTCGATCAATGAAAAGATCTTTTCTCGTTGAATTTCAGAAAGTTTTTTACTGTCGTCTAATCCACGAAAAATTTTTCTTAATTTTAAAGAAAAATTTTTCGTGGTCACAAATACCCCAACCGAAACAGGACCAGCGATCGGTCCCCTTCCTGCTTCATCAATTCCCACAATATACCCAGCGCTAATTGAATTGATGCATTTTGCTGAATATTTTATTTTTTTATTTATTTTCATCTTCATCTCAAAAATATTTGTATTTTAGTGCTGGGTAAATTCATATTCAGTATTTGACATAAATTTTGGTAAGAATAGTATTGCATAAACCATGAACTTTTGTTTTCACCATTCCGTAAGATCAGCTAATCCCGGCTGTGTTATTGAAGAATGGCAAAAAGTCATTGAGGCTACTTGTCCAATCGAAGCAATCTTTCTCGCAAGAGAACTCAAAAATCGTTGGTATACAGACCAGAAAAGCACTGATAAATTAGTGATCAGTATGACTTTGAGCCATGAAAATAACGAAAAACCTTTTTGGTATTCCGAAAGGGGCAAATTCAAACGACAATCAACTAACACCTGATTGTCATTTTTTTTAGCAAAATTCACCAACTTGGGAGTCGGACTCCCAAGTTGGTTTTTTACTCACCTCTATCCATTAATCACTGCATAAATATACGTCTATGTTAGAATTGGAATATGTCCAAATTTACCCACCTACATGTCCACAGCCATTACTCGTTACTTCAGGCGCTTCCAAAAATTTCTGACCTAGTGAACAAAGCCAAAGAAGATAATATGTCAGCCCTTGCCCTAACAGACGCAGGAAACTTGTATGGCGCAATTGAATTTTATAAAGAGTGCAAAAATTTTAATATTAAACCAATTATTGGCGTGGATTTTTATGTTGCAGCACGAACACGAACTGACCGCGAACCAAGAATAGACAACAAAAGAACTCGTTTAGTTTTACTTGTAAAAAATGCAGTCGGCTATCAAAACTTAATTCAACTTGTAACTCTTTCAAACCTAGAAGGTTTTTATTACAAACCCCGTCTCGATCGTGAACTAATTGAAAAATATTCTGAGGGTCTTGTTGCTATTTCTCCTGCTTGGGGCGGAGACATTAGTACAGCGCTCCGAAATTCAAACGAAGAAAAAGCAGAAGACTGGGCGGATTTTTTAGCAAAAACTTTCAAAGATGATTTTTATTTAGAAATTACAAAACACCCAGAAATTGAAGATCATGATGAGGTAATGAAAAGATTAGAAAATTTTGCAAAAAATAAAAATATTAAAATAGTTGCATCAGCCGATGTTTATTATATTGAACCAGAAGATAAACAAGCCCGCAATACATTAATGCAGGTTCAACGTACCTTTGGAGGAAGAAGTGCGGAGGATGACGATGGAGATTTTTCTTTTATCTCTTCGGCACAGGCAGAAAAACTTTTTAAAGATATGCCGGAGGCACTTAAAAATAATGAAGAGATCGTAGAAAAATGTAACATCGAAATCGAATTAGGAAAATGGGTGTTTCCTGATATTAAAATCGTTTCAGGATTAGCAGCAGACGATGAATTAAAACGTCTTGTGTACGAGGGTTTTGCAAAAAGAAATGTAGAACAAAACACAGAAACAGTAACAAGAGCTGAATATGAACTTGGAATTATTCGCAACAAAGGATATGGACCGTACTTTCTTGTAGTGGCCGACCTTCTTCGTTTTGCAAAGGAAAATAATATTCTTTCAAACATTAGAGGTTCGGTTTCTGGTTCTCTTGTAACTTTTCTTTCAGGGATCACAAACATCAATCCTTTGGAATATGAAATTCCATTCGAACGATTTCTAAACCCTGATCGTCCTTCCCCTCCCGATATTGATATGGACTACGCCGACAACAGAAGAGATGAAGTTGTTGCCTATGCTAAAAGAAAATACGGAGCAGAAAAAGTAGCCCAAATCGGAACTTTCGGTACTATGGCTGCTCGCGGTTCAGTTCGTGATATTGCGCGTGCTCTTGGATACCCAGTTGCAATAGGAGACAGAATCTCAAAAACAATTCCAATGGGAAGTCAGGGATTTCCAATGACAATTGAAAGAGCTCTTGTGGAAACAAAAGAGCTTAAAGAAATGTATGACAAAGAAGAAGACACAAAAAAAATAATTGACATGGCGCAAAAAATTGAAGGTTGTGCCAGACATATTTCTGTTCACGCCGCAGGAGTGGTGATGGCTCCAACAAATTTGACAGATTTTACTCCTCTTCAGTTTGATACAAAAGGAGAAAGTAAAATTATTACTCAATACGATATGTATTCAATCGAAGAAGCTGGTCTTTTGAAGTTCGACTTTCTTGGATTAAAAAACCTTTCAATTATTGCCGACACAATAAAATTAGTAGAAAAATTAAAAGGGATAAAAATAGATTACGAAAATATTCCAATTGATGATAAAAAAACATATGAAATGTTGGCTCGTGGAGAAACCTCAGACACTTTCCAATTAAACGGTGAAGGAATGACAAGATTTTTGGTTGAACTAAAACCAACAAGTATTCACGATATTAACGCTATGGTTGCTTTATATCGACCAGGACCGATGCAGTTTATTCCTCTTTATATTGAACGAAAACACAATCCGAGCCTTATCACTTATCTTGATCCTGCACTTGAAGAAATTCTTAAAAAAACATACGGGGTTCTTGTTTATCAAGATGACCTTTTGATGATCGCTCACAATATTTCTGGATACACCTGGGATGAAGTGGATAAATTTAGAAAAGCTGTTGGTAAAAAAATTCCAGCAGAAATGGCAAAACAAAAAAAACATTTTATTGAAGGTGCTGTAAAGCATTCTGGATGGAGTCAAAAAAAAGCCACCGAACTTTGGGCTTGGATCGAGCCTTTTGCTGCTTATGGATTCAACAAAGCTCACTCCGTTTCTTATGGACGAGTTGCCTATATTACCGCATATTTGAAAGCGAACTTCCCTGCAGAATATATGAGTGCTGTTCTTACTCATGAATCAGGAGATGTGGATAAAGTTTCTGAATCAGTTAATGAATGCAAAAGAATGAATATAAAAGTTTTGGCACCAAGTATTAACGAAAGTTTTGAAATGTTTACAGTTGTGAAAGATCCTGAAGGAATAGAAGAAATTCGTTTCGGACTTAATTCGATCAAAAACTTTGGTGAAGGAATTTCTGGAGTGATTATAGAAGAAAGAGAAAAAGGAGGAAAATTTAAATCTCTTGAGGATATTTTACTTCGAGTTGGTGATAGAAATCTAAATAAAAAATCTTTAGAAGCCCTAATTAAAAGTGGTTCACTTGAAGAATTCGGGGAGAGAGGCTACCTTCTTGGAAATCTTGAAAATATTTTAGCTTTTTACAAAGAATCTCACGGCCAAATAAAAAACCAAGTTTCTCTTTTTGGATCAAATGATGGAACAATTCAAATGGTGGATTGTGAAATCGCAACAGCAACAGAAAAACTTGCCTGGGAAAAAGACTTGCTCGGCTTATTTATTTCTGGTCACCCTCTCGATAGAATTAGAGAAAAATTAATTCAAAAAGAAATCTCAATTGAAAAAACTAAATCGGCCAAAGATGGAACAAAAGTTTTGATCATTGGAATCCCAGCAGAAATAAAAGAAGTAAGAACAAAAAAAGGCGACCTTATGGCATTTATGAAAGTTTCTGATTATACATCTTCAATGGAAGTTGTAGTCTTTAGTACAATTTATGAAGGAATTAAAGGAAAAATAACTCCAGAAAAATGTTTGGCAATTGAAGGAAAAATTTCTATGCGAAACGGAACTCAAAGTATTGTGGCGGACAAAATTAGATCAGTCTAAATTTTGGAAACCTCCTCTTGTTTTTTATGTGTTCTGGTGATTAGATAAAGAGGAACAAATGAACCTATGAAACCTATCACTTCGCTTTTAGTGTACTTCGGAGTCGACAAAAATCATGGTCCGACATCAACCATCGACTTTCCACAAGGAATCGATGAAGATACAGCCAAGGCAATTTGTCACGAAGCCAAGATCATGTTCGACAACGAAAAGTGCGCCGGAGTTGCTGAGTGTGCCTCAATCCGATTAATCCTGACAAATATCTGTCTGGGAGAAAGAATTGATGGACCATTCAGAATCCTAAATGTTGTCCCTGAAGGTCAACTATTCATCTCTTAATTGAGAGTTTGCACCATCTCACGGTGCAATTTTTTTGTGCCAATTTTTATGTTAATCTATTCATATGCAAACAAATAATCACCTAGAACATAAGCGCCACACTCTAGCTCACTTACTAGCAAGTGCGGTCTTAAAGCTTTATCCAGATGCAAAAAATACTATTGGTCCTGCGATCGATAATGGTTTTTATTATGACTTTGAATTTTCTACTCCGATCACAGAAACCTCTCTAAAAGACATCCAAAGAGAAATGCGAAAGAGTCTTTCGAAATGGGAAAAATTTTCTCATAAAGAAGTAAGCGAAAAAGAAGCCAAAGAATATTTTAAAGGCAATCAATACAAACTAGAATTAATTGATGAGATCGTTTCTAAGGGTGAAAAAATTACACTTTATACTTGTGCAGATTTTACAGACCTTTGTCGTGGAGGACATCTTGAAGAACCAACAAAAGAAATTACAGCAGATTCATTTAAACTTTCTCGCCTAGCAGGAGCATATTGGAGAGGAGATGAAAAAAATAAAATGCTTACTCGTATTTATGGTTTAGCTTTTAATACAAAAGAAGAGCTAGAAGCATATGAAAAAATGATGGCTGAGGCAGAAAAAAGAGATCATAGAAAACTTGGAAAAGAATTAAAACTTTTTACAGTTTCAGAATTAATTGGAGCAGGACTTCCTCTAATGCAACCAAAAGGAATGGTCATTAGAAAAGAAATTGAAGATTATCTTTGGGAACTTCACAAAAACAAAGGATATTCTCGCGTGTGGACACCTCACATTGCCAAAGAAGCTCTTTACGTAACCTCCGGCCACGCCGCAAAATTTGGTGATGAACTTTTTCGAGTTCAAGGCAAAGAAGATAAATTTATTATGAAGCCGATGAACTGTCCTCACCATATGCAAATTTTTGCAGACAACCAATTTTCTTACAGAGATATGCCCGTAAGATATTTTGAGCCTGCCACAGTTTACAGAGATGAAAAATCTGGCCAGCTTGGAGGACTAACTCGAGTGCGTGCAATTACACAAGACGATGGACACCTATTTTGCCGTATCGAACAAATAGAACAAGAAGTTTCTACAATTGTAAGCATCATCAAAAAATTCTACACAACAATGGGAATGATGGAAGGATACTGGGTATCGCTTTCTGTCCGAGGAGATGACAAAAGTAAATATTTAGGAACAGATGAAGCTTGGAACATTGCAGAAAATTCACTCGAAAAAGCAGCAAAAGTAAACGAACTTAACTACAAAAGAGTTGAAGGCGAAGCGGCTTTTTACGGCCCAAAGCTCGATTTTATGTTCAAAGATGCAATAGGGCGACAATGGCAGTTGGCTACGATCCAGAGCGATTTTAACCTTCCAGAGCGATTTGACCTCTCATTCATCAATGAAAAAAGTGAGAAAGAAAGGCCTGTCGTAATTCACAGAGCTATCTCAGGATCACTCGAGAGATTTATGGGAGTAATGATAGAACATTTTGCAGGGCATTTTCCTCTTTGGCTTTCCCCTGTTCAAGTAAAAATTCTTCCAATTAGTGATGACGAAATTGAAAACGCTAAAGAATTTGGAAAACTACTCGAGGAATCTAATATAAGATTTGAGATTGTAGAAGAAGCAGAAAGTCTTGGTAAAAAAATTAAAGATGCAAAAATTGCAAAAATTCCTTACCTAGCAGTTATTGGAAAAAAAGAAGTTGAAGAAAATACAGTTACACTTGAAGGAAGAGCAGGAACCCTTGGAGCAATGACAAGAAATAGGGCAATAGAATTATTGTCCGAAGAAATCAGATCCAGAAAAATCTAATTTAAGCAAACTTCTCAGTTTGTCATTCCCGCGCAGGCGGGAATCCAGTTGACTAGAAAATAATGAATTTATGAATATATTTTCTGTCATTCCCGCGCAGGCGGGAATCCAGTTTAATTGAACCAAATGAAAAATTACTACGTCTACATAATGGCAAGTAAAAAGAATGGAACATTGTATATTGGTATTACGAGCAACCTCTTACAAAGAGTTGAGCAACATAAGTCAAAATCAATAGAAGGATTTACCAAAAAATACAATGTAAATATGCTTGTTTATTATGAGTATACTACTGACCCAGAATCTGCAATTCAAAGAGAAAAAGCTATTAAAAAATGGAACAGAAAATGGAAGATGAAACTTATTGAAAAAGAAAATCCAGAATGGAAAGATTTATCTGATAATTTACTTGAATATTAATAGACTGGATTCCCGCCTGCGCGGGAATGACAAATATTATTAATCAATCTTTTCAAACCTTTTCACTTTTTTTCCTTCAACAATAACCTCTCCACAAAATTCCTCAATAGGTCTTACCCACAACTTAGCCAAAGTATTTTCGTACTGTGCTTCGTATATAACCATATCAGAAAGATCAGTAGAATTTTTGGCAATGTCAATTACTTTATATGTATTACTGGGATTTTTGTAGTGACTATATATTCCACCAACAACTACTTTGTTTATCATTTTCTAGAAATTACTTTTAGGGTGGCTTCTTTTATGGAACTTACTCCCATTCCATAATGCTCGATCAATTCATCCATTTTTCCAGATTGGCCAAATTTATTTTTTACTCCAATAAATTCTATTGGGGCTGGAAAATTTTCTGCCAATACTTCTGCAACAGCAGATCCCATTCCTCCGTTTACTTGATGTTCTTCAACGGTTACAACAGCTTTAGTTTTTTGGACAGCTTCAATTATTGTTTTTTTATCTATTGGTTTTATAGTTGAAAGATTTATTACAATTGTTCCAACGCCGTCTTCTTCTAGTTCTTTTGCAGCAAGTAGAGCTCGTTGAACTAAGGCTCCCGTTGCAATGATTGTTACTTCAGGCAAAAGATTTCTACTGCTGGATTCATAAAAAACACTTGCTTTTCCTATCTCAAAAGGAGTTTCTTCTGTCGTAATGACTGGAGTTTTTTCTCGTGCTAAACGAATATAAACTGGTGTAGAAATTTTTCCATTCAAAGCTTCGATTGTCGCTTTCCTTGCCTCAATAGCATCGCAAGGAGAAATAACGGTAATGTTTGGAATGACTCGAGTAATAGCAATATCTTCTATCCCTTGGTGGGTTCCTCCATCAGGACCGACAGAAACACCAGAATGATTTCCCGCAATAACAACTTTTCTATCATTGTAACAAATTGTAGTTCGTATCTGTTCCCAGTTTCTTCCCGGAGAAAACATAGCGTAAGAAGAAATTACAGGCAATAATCCTCCAGCAGCAATTCCTGAGGCTACAGCTGCCATATTTTGTTCCGCTACCCCAATTTCAATAAATCTTTCAGGAAATTTTTCTTTGAAAAAAATCATCTGGGTAGACTCAGTAAGGTCAGCACAAAGTGCTACTATTTTTTGGTCTTTCTCTCCTGCAATTAATAAGCCTTCTCCAAAACCCTTACGAATTGGAATCTGTTCAACTTCCTTGTCAAAAATTTTAATATTTAGTTTTAATTTTGGATTAATCATATAGTTTTGTAGAAGGAAACCTTCACCAAGTCACAGATATTTTTCTGATGAAAAATTCCGCGACCCCGCCTCGCTCTGAAGAGCTCCGGCCTTGTAATGCTCCATGTATTCGCATTCCAACCTTTTCTAATTGGTACTTGTGCTACATCCTTATCAAATATTTTTTTGTTTAGATTTTTATTTAACATTTATTTTATTATATTTTTAAAACATTTTTTACAGATATGATATTTCTTGACCATACTTTTCTTATCTGGCGGACTTAAAAGAATTCCACCGAATTCATTGAGTTCCTCTTTACAAAAATCACATTTAGGTTTAATTGCCATCTTTTTTATTTATTATTTATATTTTTCTATATCTTCAAGTTCACAAACTTCAATCGGTATTTCTTCATAAGGATGGACTTCTTTTATTGCTTTGATTACATCCTTAATTTTATCTTCCTCAAGAATAACCTCAATTTTTTCTTCTTCAACCTCCATTAATTTTTCTTTTTCACCAACAGCAGGATTTGAATTCTCATCACCTTTAAATCTACCTATTCCTTTTGTGGTAAAAGAACAAAAGGAATAATGAGAAAAATTTCCCGCCCCAGCATTAGCCATCGCTTCGCGAACCTTGTCTGAATGTGATAGTGGAACATGTGTGACTAATTTATACATTTTACTTTACAAACTTTATGAACCTTATAAACTTTCAACTTACTTTGCAATTAACTTCATACCAAGACCTTCAGTCACTTTTTTCAAAAAAGATAAAGTTGGATTTGCTCCCCCTGACTCAAATCTTGCAAGCGCAGACTGAGCTATTCCAATTTTCTCTGCAAGCTCTTTCTGAGTAAGATTTTTTCGAGCACGAGCTTTTATCAAAGCTTCGATAAGTTGAAACTCAAAATCTAAATCATCATAAGCTTTTTTAAAAGCTGGATCCTTCATCCACTCGGTCTTAATATTTTTGAATGGTATAAGTTTAATTTTTGGCTTTTTCATAGTGTTTAATATAACATATATGTTATATTACTTCAACCACCTAATTCTTTGTCTAGCAACCTCAATATCTCTTTTGTTAAGCTTCTGTGTTTTCTTTAAAATTGCGTGTAAAAAAATAATCGAATCATTTTGAAAAGTATAAAATATCCTTATATTCTGTGTACTTTTTATCCTTAATTCATATAAATCCTGTTCGATTTTTTACTATAAGGCATACTCAACTTGTATTCCTCAACGATCAACAATTCGATAACCTTTGCATATTTTGATTTAGCCCCTTGATCCAAATGGTCATCTAAGAATTTTTTTATATCTTTATGAATAAAATAAATTTCCATGCCATTGTCCAATTTATCTATTTTTACCTGTATAAATATTGACCCACCATTTTGATGGATCTCTTTTTGTAATTGTCTCAGCCAGTTTTTTTGATGAAGCTAAAACTAATCTATTTACAATTTTACTTGCAGGACCTCTTTTTCCATCAAGCCAAGTATGGGCTTCTTTGTTTCCTTGCCACTCATATTCACGAAGCAAAAGTATTTGATCAATAATATCTGCATCTTTGGCAATGATCGATTCCTTACTTTCACGAATTTCGTATTCTTTCAAAAAATCAAAAAGGTCATTAAATGGAAGAGTACCTAATTGTTCTTCAATAATTTCATCCTCAAAGATCTTCACATATTTTTTATGGATCCAGTTATGATCTCCTGATCTAATTTCTCCAATGTCATGAAAAAGCGCCATCATGACGGTCTTATACGGATCAGCTCCCTCAATTTTTGCGATCATCCAAGCAATAATTGCAACCCTATACGAATGAGTAGCAATAGAATCTGTCGTGTCTTCAGTAAAAAGAACTTGTCTGTGCATACGAAGAAGTTTTCTCATTGTTCCCACTTCGAAAAGAAAATCGGTTATTCTTTCGTCTTTATTTTCTTTTGATTTCTTTTTTTGCATTTTTTTTACTTTATTATTTACCCGATTAAATTTTATAAAAAATTTTGGCGGATGAACTTTTAACTTCTTTCTCGTAATTCTTTTAAAGCCATTTCCCCTTCTTCCTTTGTTGGCGGTTTGCCATGCCATTCATATCTATTTTCAAATTCTTTGACACCTTTTCCAGGAATGGTATTTGCAATGATAACTGATGTCTTATCCGTTACACCTTGAGCTTTTTCAATGGCTTCAATGATTTGCTTGAAATCATTTCCATCGATTGATTGAACATCCAAATTAAAAGCTTCAAGTTTTTGTCTGAATGGCTCAAGCGGTAAAATATTTTCAGTAAAGCCATCTATCTGAATATTATTTCGGTCAATTATTATTGTAAGATTTTGCAATTTCTCTTTTCCAGCAAGCATATATGCTTCCCAAGTATTTCCTTCATCATGTTCCCCATCGCTTAAAAGCGCATAAAATTGTTTTGTTGAATTTTTGCCATTTATTATTCTATCTGCAAGCGTCATTCCAACAGCCTGAGAAAGACCACAACCAAGCGGACCAGAACTACTCTCAAGTATAGGTAAAAATTCTCTATGGGGATGTCCTTGCAATCGTGAACCAAATTTTCGAAGGGTCATTAATTCTTCTATTGGCAAATATCCAGCATGAGCGAGCGTCGCATAATAAACAGGACAAATATGGCCATTTGAAAGTATTACCTTATCTCTTTCCTCCCAAAAAGGATTTTTTGGATCATGTTTGAGCGCATGAAAAAATAAAGCAGTAAAAACATCTGCCATTCCAAGAGGGCCTGCTGTATGGCCACTTTTTGCTTCAACCAGCATCTCAATTATTGACTGGCGAATAGCATTAGCTGTTCCTTCTAAAAATTTTATTTTTTGTTCTGTAAGTTTTTCCACGTGCCCTTTAAAGTTTTAATTATTAACTTCAATCATTTTCTCATTATTCCTTGTTTTTAACCACTATTCTCTAAATAATCCTCAAAATTTGTGATTAAAATTTTTTAGGGTTTGTTTATTTTTTTTAAACTAGATCCTTAAGGTTCTCTATTGACTCCTGCGGATCAGAACTTCCAAAAATATATGATCCCGCAATAATTCTATTTGCTCCGGCATCTATTACAAGTCTTGCTGTGTCTGGGTTCATTCCTCCATCAACCGAAATAGAAAGTTCTGGGTAATGATCTCTAAAAAAACGAACTTTATCTACACAATGCTTATCAAAAGGTTTCTTTTGAAAACCAACTTCATTAATTCCCATGATCTGAATAAAATCTGCATAAGGAATTAATTCATCCAACTTTTCATTTTCTGTATCAATACTTATTGCCATTCCAATCTCAATTAATCCTTCTGATCTAAGTTGCTCAAGTGCCAATCTATCATTATCAAAATCTAAGGTCTCGACGTGAAAAACAATTCTTTGAGCTCCAGCAGTGATCCAATCTTTTACATAAGAAAATGGGTCTTCACACATTAGATCGATCTCAAAATCGAATTCTTCCCAAAAAGGAAAACCTAATTCTTCTCTTTGCATTGCTTTGAATTCTCCATTGTCGCCTACAAACGGCCAAGTTGGCTTTCCTGCATATTTTCCGTCTACAATATCAATTTGTACTGACCCAGTTAAATTCAAAACTCTTTCAAGACTAGTTTTCAGATCTTCAAAACTTTTTGGTAAAATTGCTGGAATTATTTCTAACATAGGAATTAATTTAAATATTATCTATTTTTTCATTTCTATTAATATGTCTAATTTCATTTGAAAACTCCGTTTCAAGCCAAATTTTTATAGCCCTCTCAGATTCTTCCTCTTTAAGAAATCTTGCTCCGAGAGATAATATATTTGAATCATTATGCTCACGAGAAAAATTAATGATCCTCATATCTCCGCCGTAATAAACCGCACATCTTACTCCTTTGAATCTGTTGGCAGCAATAGCCTCTCCTTGGCCTGATCCACCAATAATAATTCCCTTAAGATCCGGATTTTCTGAGATCTCTTTTGCAAGAGGAATTACAAAATCAGGATAATCATCGTTTCCATTATATGAATATGCACCAAAATCCTTAACCTCGTAGCCTAAAGACTCCAAAAAAACCACAAGTTTTCCTTTGAGTTCAAACCCCGCGTGATCAGTAGCAATTAATATTTTCATATATTTATTTTTCTTTTCTTTTTTTACTTTATGAACTTTATAGACTTTACAAACCTTCTACTTATCTATGCATATGTTGGCGTACTTAATTTTTCTTCAACTGGAGTATTAGCAGCGGAAAGAACGTGTTCCAAAAGCGCATGCGTATATCCTATTTCGTTGTCATACCACGCAAGAACTTTTACCAAATTTCCATCTATTACTCTTGTTAAATTCAGATCTGCAATAGAGCCAAAAGCAGAACCAACTATATCTGAAGAAACCAAAAGTTCCTCTGTGACAGAAAAAACTTTTTGCCAACGAGGATCTTTTGAAGCTTTTATTAATGCTTCGTTTATTTCTTGAACTGAAGTATTTTTCTTGGCAATGAAAGTTACATCGACAATTGATCCAGCGATCACAGGCACTCGAAGCGAGATGCCGTCAAATTTATCTTTGAAATTTGGTAAAGCCAAAGTAACAGCAATAGCTGCCCCAGTAGAAGTTGGCACAATATTATGTGCAGCCGCTCTTCCTTCTTTCCAATCTTTTTTACTTGGAGCATCAACTAAACTTTGGCTCGCAGTGTATCCATGAACTGTACTTAAAACTGCTTTTTCAATTCCAATTGCCTCATCCAAAATTGCCATCAAAGGACTTGCTGCATTTGTTGTGCAAGATGCATTTGAAGTTACTGGACAAGTCTTAAATTTATCGTCATTAATTCCCATTAATATTGTTGCGGCTTGAGGTGCACCAGCAACATCTTTTGAAGGAGCAGAAATTACAACTCTTTTTGCTCCAGCTCTAATGTGAGAGCTGGCTTTTTCTCTGCTCGTAAAAAATCCTGTTGATTCTAAAACAATATCAATTTCTAGATCTTTCCATGGCAAAAGGGCTGGATCTTTTTCACTAAAATAAAATGTTTTTTTATTATTTATAACAAGAGTTTTTTGATCATCTCCCACCTTCACATCTAGATCACTCTTTCCATAAGCACTATCGTATTTTAAAAGATATGCAATGTTTCCAATATCAGCTAGGTCATTAATTGCAACAATTTCAAGATCGTCGTTTTTTGAAGCTAATTTATAAAAAGCTCTTCCTATTCTCCCTGCTCCGTTAATTGCTATTTTTATTTTTGACATGTGTCTATTATAACAAACACAACCCAATAGAGCATCTGTTGGGTTGTGTTTTAAAAAATAAAGTTAAAAACCCCTTATTCGTGCGTATGAGTATGGTGATGGTGTTCGTGTGATTCACCTTTTTTTTCCTCACAAGTACCCTCACAACAATGCTTATTGAACAAAGTTTTTGCGAAGAAGATCAAATAAGCTAGTTCTAGTAACCCAAGAGTGTTAATAAAAAGAAGTGCAATAAACCACCATTTTTCACCTCTTCTAGCTGAAACCCATAATGAATAACCTTTCAAAGCCAAGAGAGCTACAACAAAAAAAGAAATTAAAATACCTAATAATGAGAATCCTATTCCACTCCAAGGATTAAACCCAAACGACGCATAATGGCCGTAATACCCAAAATTGTTGTTCATCATAATGCAATAATTATACCACTTGTTGTCATTCCCGCGAAAGCGGGAATGACAAACTAATATTTAAATAATTTTACTTCAAACACTCTACAAATATCTCCTGAAGCATTTTAGGATTAGCTGCGCCTTTTGTTTCTTTCATAGCTTGTCCAATTAAAAATTGAATTGATGTAACCTTGCCAGCTTTATATTCTGCTACAGCAACAGGATTGTTCTCAATTATTTTTAATGCAATTTCTTTGATGGCTCCTGTATCACTCACCTGCAGTAATTTCTTTTCTTCTGCGATCTTCTCAGGATCTCCTCCTTCATTCATCATAATTGCCAAAATATCTTTTGTTCCGCGAGATGAAAGTTTATTCTCTGCTGTCATTAACATTAATTTTGCTAAATTTTCAGCACTAGGAATTTTTCCACCTTTTTCTTTTAATGCAACAACATCTGTTGTTAAATAATTCGCAGTAATAATTATTGCATTATTGTTTTGTGGAAATTTTGAAACAACTTCATCAAATACTTTTTCAATTTCAGGTCTTGAAAGCAATGTCTCAATTTGTTCTTCTTTAATTTTAAGATCAAGAAATCTTTCTCTTTTTTTCCAAGGAAGTTCTGGCAAAGAATTTTTTAATTCCTCTTCATTAAATCCAGCAATTTCTCCAAGTTTAAGTTTTGGAATATCTGGGTCTGGAAAATAGCGGTAATCATGAGCTTCTTCTTTTTTTCTTTGAGAAAAAGTACTTCCTTTGTTTTCATCCCATCCTCTGGTTTCCTGAATTAATTTTTCTCCTTTTTCTAAAAGTGCCTCGTGTCTTTTTAATTCATATTCAATTGCCTTCTCAACTGCTTTAAAAGAGTTCAGGTTTTTTACTTCAACCTTTGTACCAAAAACATTTGGATCTTCAGAAATAGAAATGTTGGCTTCCACTCTCATTTCTCCTTTTTCTAAATTTGCTTGACTTGCACCCAAAGTTCTTAAAAGCAACTGAAATTCTTTCGCAAAATCGCTCGCCTGTTTAGCCGACTTGATCACAGGTTCTGTTACAAGTTCCATTAGAGGCACACCCGCGCGATTATAATTCAATAAAGAATACTGATCATCTCCTTTGCCTTCCTCATGCAAAGAAGTTCCTGTGTCTTCCTCTATATGAACGCGAGTCAATTCTACCCCATTCAAATTTCCTCCACTAACGAGCGGATATTTATATTGTGACAATTGATATCCTTTTGGAATATCAGGATAAAAATAATTTTTTCGGTCAAATTCTGTAAAATCTAAAGCTAATTTTCCTCCGACAGCCGTCCCTACTCTCAAAACTTGTTTAACCGCCTCTTTGTTTGGTCTTGGCAAAGTTCCTGGATGACCCATGCAAACTGGGCAAATATTTACGTTTGGTCTTTCCTCATCAGGATCATTCTTGCAAGCACAAAACATCTTGGTATTCGTATTTACCTCCGCATGAATTTCTAAACCTATTGTGGGAATATATTTTGTCATGATTTTAAGTTGTGCCTGCCCGCCATTGGCCTGAGCCTGCAGGCGATGGCAGGCGGGTAATAAGTCTTTTGCGACATATTTCAATATGTTATCACAAAGAACAAATATGAAAAAATAATGTTAATTTAGAACTATTTCTGAACTCTTAGTATTTTTACCAATTCATCTCTAAACTTTTTAGTACTCTCATCATCGATAACAGAAAGCGCGAAATAAGGTTTCTTTAGCTTAGCAATTTCTTTCAATTTTTTAGCGATTTCTTTTTCGTTAAATAGATCAGTTTTACTCAAAACCAAAATTTCATCTTTCTTCAAAAGTTCTGGATCAAATTTTTTTAGTTCATCTCTGATAGTTTTGTATGTTCCTTTTATATCTTCATTTTCAGAAGAAATAAGATGAACCAAAATTTTTGTTCGTCTAATGTGTCGAAGAAATTTATCTCCCAACCCTTTTCCTTCTGCTGCACCTTCAATAAGCCCTGGAATGTCTGCAAGAATAAATTCATGCAATGCTCCAAGATTTGGCTCAATTGTTGTAAAAGCATAGCTTCCAACTTTTGCTGTAGCGTTTGTAATTGTATTTAGAAGTGAAGATTTTCCAGCGTTTGGCAAACCAATAAGTCCTATGTCAGCAACAAGTTCTAGTTCAATAAAAAATTCAGCTTCTTCTCCTGGCTCTCCTTTTGTTGTTTCGGTAGGACTAACATTTCTTGAAGATTTAAAATGTTCATTTCCAAATCCCCCTTTTCCACCAGAAAGAATTTTTCTTTTTTCACCAATTTTCGAAAGGTTAAAAGTTTCTCCAGTGTAAAGATTTTTTACAACACTTCCTATAGGCAAGATCAAAACATAATCATCCCCTCTTTTGCCATGTTCTGAACCCCTAAATCCATCCTCGCCGTTTTCTGCTGCAAATTTTTTTTGAGATTTATAATTTGAAAGAATAGAAATATCTCCCACAGCTTCAATATAAACGTCTCCTCCCTTTCCGCCGTTTCCTCCAGAAGGCCCGCCAAATTCAAGACTTTTTTCATGTCTCCATCTTTCCACTCCGTCTCCTCCTTTTCCCGCTTTTATATTTATTTTTAGTTCATCAATAAGTGCCATGAAGAAATCTTAACTTATAAACACGAAAAACACCACAAAAGACAAACTCCACCATGGCTGACTTTGTCAATCCAAAGATAACTTGAACATTTTTACATTAGCCTGTATTTGCAATTCTTTAAGATAATCAAGAAATTTCTTAGGTAAAGGAGACGGTCCGATCCAGACACTTTTTTGGACCATCACATATCCAAAGAAAACCAATTGCCTTCTTAGCCAATCTCTATATCTTTTTTTGTCATAAGGTATATCAAATATAAAAAGCAGATTTTTTTGTGCTTTTTTATTAAAATTCGAGGAAAAATGTCTAAAATTTACTACGCGCGTCTCATAATATTTTTTTCCTAAAGATGTAATTCTATAATTATCACCGAATTCAATATACCCTTTCTTCTTCAATCGACTCAGATTTGACCTAACTGAATTTGGCTTATACAACATAAATTTTGGAATACCAAAAAAATTCACCCTAACTCCTTTATAGTTAAGTTCAGCATTCCAAAGTTCTTTTAAAATTTCAGATCCGATCGACACAACAAAATTATAATTTATATAATTTCTTATTACAAACCATTGACAAACTACGCCATGGCGTAGTTTGTCAATGGTTAAAATTTTCAGTTGGAAGAATCTTCTAATGCTAATTTTGCAAGTGCTATTGCACCTTCTTTACTTTTAGCATTTGCAACAAAGCAAGCGTTGTGGCAAAAAAGAGCGTCTTTTACTCCAGTTATTTTTTGAAATTCCTCATTAATTTTTCCTGCCCAAGCTTTAGGAAGATTTTTTCTACTTTCAAAGCTTGAAGGATTTTTTCTCACGGTTCTCAGGGCTGAGCCAATTTTGTGATAAGGATGAATAACAAATAAAACTTCAGGAAATTCCTGCAAAGTATCGTTTATAATTACTTTATCTATTTGTTTATCCAAAACAATAAATCTTTTATCTTCAGCTCTTTTATAAGCTTCAATAATTTCTTTTTCTCCGAAAATATATTCTTCAGCTAAAGCAATCTCTCTTTTAATTATTTTTTTTGCCAACTCAACAAGATCCAAAAAAGTTTTATCATTAGTATCTTTTTCTAAGCTTGTTGAATTAAAAATTGCGACTAATGTAGAAATGGAAAAATTACTCACTCCTTTTTTTTCTTCTACAAGATCTACCCCGTTATCTCCCGCATCAATAAAAGAAACTAAACCTTTATCAATTATTTTTGCTTGGTAAGCTCCGCAAATTTTTTCTCCGAATTTTTTCCAAACTAAGCCGAATGATGCATAAGGAATTCCACTCTCTCGCTTCCCTGCTCCGCCCTCTTGGTGATGGTCAAAACGCATTATATTTTCATCATAAATTCTTCCAACATCTACAACGAAGTCTCCGTTATTTATCCTTGCTTCATCACGAGTTCTAACAACCTCAAATTTTTCTTTAGGATTTGCAAGCATTATTGTTGCCACAGCAAAAACATCATCCGCATGAAAACTTCCATTGTGAGCTACTATTTTTTTATTTTTTTTGAACATTTTTTTATTTAATTTTTTGAAGTATGAATATTAATTTTTTTGGTGGTTTAACTATCCATCTTTAACAATCTCCCTTCAATTCTTACTCTAGCGAACATTCTAGAGAAAAAGATGATCATTAAGACAACATAGCATAGAGACAGGATTAATCCATAGTAAATATCCGAACTTGTTACTGTTCCAAAATTTATAAGTTGTCTCATTCCTTCAAATACATAGGTCGAAGGCAAAAGATAGGAAATTGGATGAACGATAGCTGGTAGTGCTGAAACAGGATAAAAAACAGCTGAAAATGGCTGGAAAATAAAGATCAATCCAAAAGCCAAAGTCTGGGCCGAAGTTCCATAACGCAAAATTATAGACATATTAAATAGTGCAATTGAAAAAGCAAAAAGCATCAAAATTGCAATAAACGGCGCAAAATATATTCCCACAGAAAAAATACTATAGCGATACAAAAACATACTTACAATACTTATAACTATCATCACTAAAAATATTCTGATCAAAGCTAAAATTGCAGTAGCCGTTAAAAATTCACTGACCTTAACAGGTGCCACAAAAATATTTAAAAAGTTTTTTTCCCAAACATCTTCAAGAAAAGTAACAGCCGCAGCATTTTGAAACATCTGAATGATAAGCCAAAAAGTAATTGCCCCCAAAAGAGTTGAAGCAATATTCAAACCATTAAGACTTACCTTTTGAAGATAAACAGTCAAAAAACCCCAGGTTAAAATATCCACAACTGGCCAGAAAAAAAGATCCATCAAACGAGGAACACTCCTTTGATAAAGGTATAGATGTCTTATCACTAATGCATTTATTCTTCCAAAATTCATTTTATTTGTCGTCTTCGCGGGCAATTTCTAAAAATACCTCGTTCAGATCTTTATGGCCAAATCTTTTTATTAATTCTTCTGGCGTACCTTCTTCTCTCAGTTTTCCATTATTAATAAATATCACTTTATCGCAAAGCTCCTCAATTTCTATCATATTGTGCGAAGTATAAAGAATAGAAACATTTCTTTCTTTCTGTATTTTTTTTAAAACTTTTCTTGTTTTATCAGCAATATCAGGATCAAGAGAAGCTGTTGCCTCATCCAAAAGCAAAAGCTTCGGCTCATTTAAAAATGCTTTAGTTAGATTTACTCGAGTAAGTTGTCCAGTAGAAAGTGAAGAAGTCATCTTTTTAAGAAGATTTCTGATCTCAAAATAATCTGCTAGCTCTTCGATCCTTTTCTTTATATCTTTTACTCCATAAAGACGGGCAAAAGTTTTTAAATTTTCCATTACAGTTAAATTACCAGGAAGTTGTACATATGGCGAAGAAAAATTTAATTGAGAGAGTATCTCTTCCCTATTTTCATGCATTGGTTTTCCAAAGATCCTTATTTCACCGGAGGTAGGAGTGATAATATCAAGCATCATTTGAATAGTGGTTGTTTTTCCCGCGCCATTTGGACCAAGTAACGCCGTAATTTTTCCTTCTTCAATATTCAAAGAAAGATCATCAACTGCGCAAAAGTCACCAAATTTTTTTACAAGATTTTTAGTCTCAATTACGTTTATCATTTAGTCAAAAAATTATTTAGAAACGGCGTCTTTAATGAGGATCGTTTTGTATATATCAAAAAGTGCAAAAAGAAAACTGACGATTACTGGTCCAAAAATAAATCCTAAAGGTCCAAAATAACTAATACCTCCAAGAGCAGAAAGAAGAACCAAAAGTGGATGAACTCTAGCTCCTCTGCCTACGAGATATGATGCCAAAATATTATCAATAAATGATACGGACATAATGCTCCAAATTAAAAGACCGATCCAACCCGCCGTTTGACCAGTAGCAAAAAGATAAATAATTCCAGGAACGATCACAAGCGATGTTCCAACACTTGGCACAAGTGAAGCAATTGCAGCTACTCCTCCCCAAAGCAAGGCTGAAGGAATACCAAACATATAAAATCCCAACCCTGTAAGAAACCCTTGAACAAGAGCAATAAGAAGAGATCCTTTTACCACAGACATAATTGCCTTCTTTAATCTACCAAGAATTTCTTCATCTCTCTGATCGTTAAATGGACTTATATTAACAACAAATTTTTTAAGAATTTCTCCATCTCTCAAAAGGAAATAAAATGAAACAATAAGAAGCAAAAGATCAATGAAGAAGGTTGTAAGACCAGAAAAAATATCTCCAAAATGTCCTCTCACCCACGCAAAAACAGAAAAGATATATTCTTGTGTTTGAGATACATCAAAAACAGGTGCTTGGTAAGCAAAAGGACTGTGTTTTTGAATAAAAATATTTGCATTTGTAGTAAATGTCGAGATCAGATCTGTAGAATTATTTGATGTGAAAAATGAAGTATAAAGATTTCTTATTTCCCCTGAAAGAGCCATACCGTAAAGAATAATAGGGATCAAAACTACAATTATAATTAAAGTCACAGTGATCATTGCTGCGACAGAATTCCAACCGCCCATTATTTTTTGAATTTTTTTATATAAAGGTTCAAAAATAACAGCAAAAACAAGGGCCAATGACAGTACCTGCAAATATGGAGCTAATATAGAGAAAGTAAGATACAAGGCAATTGCCAGTAAAATAAAAAATAAATATATCTCTAGTTTTTTTTCTTTCATTCCGTTTAGAAGTAGATTGCGACTAGAGCAACCTTACCTATGATTATTTGATAAATTTCTTTACTAATTTCCTTATATATTTTACTTTTATTCAAACTGCAAACTCGGCTTCTAACGGTATTCACTCCTTAAATTATACCTTATTAACAAAAATCTTATCAAGACAAGCAGAATCTATCCCGTTAAAACAGACCACTAATGTACTAACCGCCAAACCAATATCTCTAACGCCAAGAGCACCGTATCCAACAGTATAAGCAATATCAAACAAATGAAGCGCAAGAGCAAGTGCTACAAATCGAGTATAAAACCCCATAAGTAGAAAAATTCCAAAAACTATTTCAAAAACACCATTAAAATAAATTAGATCCAACTGGGTAATTGGCAAACTTTTGGTCCAAGAAGGAAGAAATCCTAGCCAAGTGCTTGGATTTGTCACCTGAGCGTATCCAAACCAAAGAACAATAAGACTCATAGTGATTCTTAATAATATAGGAGCAATTTGTTTTAATTTGGTATCCATTGGCTAAATATTAATTATTAATACAATTCTAACATATAGTTTTTAAAGCTAGATCTTTCAATAGAATGATCAGCCTTAAAAATAATATATTCAAATTCAAATTTTTTCAAAAGAATTTCGGCTGGAACAAAAAACAAAGCTGTTGCTAATCCGTCCGCCAGAATTGTTTTTTTTGCTACCACCCAAACAGATAAGATATCTTTGGGAGAAGAAAGAGTTTTTGGATTAATAATATGATTAAATTCTCCCCACTTTCTTCTATTCCCTGCCGAGCCGGCAATACTTTGATTTTTTATTTCAACCACTCCAATTACTTTTTTAAAATCCTCTGGGTGTTCAAGTCCGATGCGAATATTTTTTCCTAAATTATCTTTATACAAAATATCTCCGCCGGCATTAATGACATATGAGTAAATAGAATTTTCTTCAAGAAGTTTTCCAACAAGATCAACGAGATAACCTTTTCCAACGGCTCCAAGATCAAGCAAAGTTGGTTTTTTTATAGTCAAAAACGGAGGAGCATAATCCAAAATCTCATCCCATAAAGGAGGAGTTTTTAATGAATTTGATTGTTTGAAAGAATATTCTGCATCATACCCCGCACCCACAAGAGTCTCTCCAATTAAAGGAGTAACTAACCCATCGCTAATTTTATATAGATCTTGATACAAGGAGAAAAGTTCTTCTGCGTCAGGAGGTAATTGATATTTTCCTTCTTTTCTCGACAGTTCACTCACCCAAGAATCATTTCTGAACCTTGAATAGGTTGAATCAAAAAGTTCAATTCTTTTTTTAATTAATTCAAGCAACAATAATTCCTTTTCTTTGGAAATATCTTCATTGATATTAATGATCCATTTTGTTCCAATACCATCAAAAGAAAATTTGGAACTCATAAAATTATACTTTCGCTTGAACTTTTATTTTTGCAAGAGCCTCATTAAATCCAATTGGTGTTAAAGAAGAACCAGACACTATATCTAATGAAACCTTATC
>JBAYHV010000004.1:0-37240 GCA_041665985.1 Minisyncoccota bacterium | reverse complement strand
TGATTAATAAAATTATTGAAATTTATTTTTTTAAAAAGATCATAAAAAACCGTCGCACCAGAAAGTCCGTCAGCATCATAATCAGAATATATACAAATTTTTTCATTAGCTTTGATCGCTTTAATGATCCTTTCCACAACCTTTTCCATATCATGCAACAAAAATGGATCATTTATTCCTTCCAAAAAAGAAGGTTCCAAAAATAAACCTGCTTCATTTGGCTTAATCCCTCTATGAAACATCAAATGAGCTAAAAGGTTAGAAAAACCCTTAAAATCTAAAGCTTCTTCGTTGGTTAATTCCCTTCTTATTGAATATTCTTTGGGCATTCGCCAATTTTAACACGAAAACGTTTTACACTTCTGAGACCTGTGTCATTCCCGTGAAAACGAGAATCCAGTGGACTTAGGGAAATGACATCCCCTTGAGAGGTCGTTTTCCTAAGTTTTTTTTAAACTCTTCTAGATTCCCATTTTCATAGGAATGACAATCAAAAAAATAGGCTTATAATATTTATACTTGTCCCGTTAGAGATGAAACGAAAACAAGACAGAAAATAATCAACCTAAAAAAAATTATAAATTAATTATGATTTGAAATACTTGTGTAAAACAAAGTGTTTCAAATCTTTAACTAGGATGACAGAAAAAGACTGTATATTTTGCAAAATAATTAAAGGAGAAATTCCATCAGAAAAAATTTATGAAGACGAGTGGTCTTTAGCTTTTTTAGATATCAACCCAGTAAATGCCGGTCATGCTCTTGTAGTTCCTAAAGACCATTTTGAAAATATTTATACAACACCTGATGAAACATTAGCTCGTCTTTCGCTTGTGGTAAAAAAAGTAGCCGTTGCGATAAAAAATGGAATGGGAGCAGACGGAGTAACAATAAGTATGAACAACGAACCTGCTGGAGGACAAGTAATTTTTCACACTCATTTTCATATTGTTCCACGTCTTGAAACAGATGGACTAAAACTCTGGCCCCAAAGAAAATACCAAGAAGGAGAATTAAGTGACACTTTAGAAAAAATTAGAGAAGCTCTAAAAGATTAATTTTTTTATAAAAAAATTGCCCAGCATTTTTTAATTTGCTGGGCGTTTGAGATTTTTACCTGGCTTTTTTGCCAATCTCGAGTGGCTCGAATTTTCCGGAGCCGAGGTACCGATACCAGAACCCTTCTTTCATATGGATTGAGTAGTCAGAATAAGAAAACCTCACAAACACATGATCGCATCCTATTTTAACCTGTAGATCTGCCTGGTCATTACTACAATTGGCATTCACAATGGCGTCGAGGTAAAAAATATCATACTTGCACAATACAAAGATTGCGCAAATCGGTTTTCCCGATCCTCCAATCTCTGAACAAAGGATGAGACAACTCCCCGAGACCATCAGCAAAATCAGCAAAAGTATAAGTTTTGCACCAAAAAGGGGTTTTTGGAATACACCGTCTGAGGCTATTCCAAGCCACAGTGACGCGGACAGGATAGCCAAAACAAACAAAACACCGACAATGATTTTTCTTTTCATAACTTTCGAACGATTTTTTTTGTTGAATGAACAGATTCTCACGTTATTCCATTAGATTCTCCAAGCATTTTTATTGCTTGCGTCCCAGTGGCGTGTGCATATCAATTCAAATGTAAAATACTACTAAAAAATTACCTTGTCAACATTTACGTAATGGTTCAATAGCTTGGAATCACTTCACCAATTAAAATGATTCCAAGCTATTGACTAGAAAACGTATTAACTTAGTACGCGAACAAAAAAAATTGCTTCATAATTTCTTATGAAGCTACTGTTGTGCTGGGATGATTACTTTTTCTTTGGAATCGTTATTCGACGGAAAGACGACCCTAACTACTGTGCCATCTTTACGACGCCCAATAAATGCAATTGAATAGCCTGAGTCGTGGAAATAATTCCCCTTCCCAAACCGTTTGATCATGACCCGTTCGGATTGTGCCTCCCTCATGGCGAATGCTTTCCTTGATTTCTCACAACGAAAATAAATGAACCAGAGAAATAATCCTCCAACAACTAGTAATAGAACAATTTTGACTTTCACAAAACTTAGACTAATAAACAAATTGATATTAGTCAACATCAAACTTCCCCTTGTCCCGACCTAGGGGAAAATTATTTAAAGATCTTTCTAAACCACGAAGAACTTTCTTCTGTTTTTATGTTTTCTTTAATTACATCAATTCCTGGCAAAGTTCCATTTGCTAAAAAATCGAGCATAGCCCCTCCTCCAGTAGAAACAAAATAAATTTTGTTCATTATTCCGAGTTTTTGGATTGAAGCAATTGTATCTCCCCCTCCTACGATAGAAGTAGCTTTTGATTCTCCAATTGCTTTGGCACACGCATCGTTTCCAAGCACCGCTCCTTCTTCAAAATATCCCATAGGACCATTCCAAACAATAAATTTTGAATCTTCGATGATCTTTTTTAATTCTTTTTCAGTTTCTGGCCCTATGTCCCAAATTTTCTCACCAACGGAAACTTGGGTCAGTTTTTTAACGTTTATAAAACCTTTGCTTTGAACTCGTAGATCGATCGGTAAAACAATTTTTCCAGATTTAACTGCCTCGTCAAAATTTTCCATTTCTGGAGATTCAAAAGCAACAGAGTCTCCCACAAAAAGTCCTTGATGTTTAAAAAAACTATTAGCAATTGCTCCTCCGATAAATATTTTATCGGCAATATTAAAAAATTTCTTTATTAATGGAAGCTTAGTATCAAACTTTGCACCACCTATGATCAAAGTAAAAGGGTGCTCTGGATAAAACGCCAGACTTAGTTCTTTAATTTCTTTTTCAAATTCGAAACCAATAAAAGAAGGTAGAAGTTTAGGGAGCAGTACAATTGATGCATGATTTCGATGTGAAACAGAAAAAGCATCATTAACATAAATATCAGCAAAGCTGGCTAAATGTTTTGCAAAATTTTGGTCATTTTGTTTTTCTCCTGGCCAATTGCGCAAGTTTTCAAATAGTACAACTCCTCCATCTCGCATACTTGAAACAGTTCTTTTTGTATCTGGGTTAAAAATATCTTTTACAAAAACCATTGTAGGAAAAGTTGCCACCAAGTATCTTGCGACTGGCTCCAAAGTACCTTTGTCATCTTCAAGATGAGATATTAAAATTGTTTTTGCCCCATTTGCAGATAAAAATTTTATAGTTTCAAGAGATCTCTCAATTCTAAAAGGATCAGTCACCTTTCCATCTTTAACTGGTACATTTAAATCAATACGAAGTATTACAGTATTCCCTTTTAAGTCTTTAACATCTTTAATTAAAGGTATTCCCATCATCATTTTATATAGAAGAAACTATTTGAATAAAATCTTTTGAATTTAAACTTTCTTTTCCAATAAGTAATCCGTCAACTTCTCCAAGAGAAACAATTTCTTTTGCATTTTTTGTATTCACTGAACCTCCATAAAGAATTGAAATTTTTGTACCAATTTTATTTCCATACAATTCTGACAAAGTCCTTCTAATGAAAATAGAAGTTTCACGCAAAAGCTCAGGAGTGATAGCTCCATTCCCTTCAGTTGAAATTGCCCATAATGGTTCATATGCAAGAATAATTTTTGAAGCAGTAGTTTTTGAAACTTTTGCAAGAGTTGATTCAATAATTGAGCGCAACTCAATAAAAAACTGACCTTCAGTATCGCGTTTATTTTCACCCATGCAAATAATTGGCGTAATTTTATTTTCAAGCGCTCTTAATATTTTTTTTGAAATTATCTCTGGAGTTTCTCCCATCGCCCTTCTTTCTGAATGTCCGATGATCACATAATTCACTCCAACTGACTTAAGCATGCTTCCTCCAACTTCTCCAGTTAAAGCTCCTGAGGAATAAATGGATAGGTCTTGAGCTCCTAAAGAAATATTTTTTATAGGCTTATCAAAAATTCCCAAAAAAGAATTCGGCGGGCATATAACAATTGTTTTTTTTCCTTTAAAATTTGCTCTTTGAAAAGTCTTTTTGATTGGATCTAAAATAGTTTTTGCTAGAGTTAAAGACCTAGGATTCATCTTCCAATTGGCAACAATGATTTTTTTATTCATATCATTATTCTAACAAAAAAATAGGCGGTTTGCTTTCACAAACCGCCCTAAACTAAATCATTAGTCATCACAGTGCTTGACCAAGAACTTTGCAATTATAATGAACACAATGATCCATATTATGATTGTCCAATGTGACCATTCCCAGCACTCGATAATTGGTATTTAACTGAAAATAGACAAATATAGGATACGAATCATGAAATAGATGAATCCAAAACCTGGAATTAGTCCGATGATTCCTCCAGGCATTTCGACAACCTCTTTTATCTGATCCATGTCCCATTTCCCAACACATAAACCCTTTATAAAAATCTGGAATAGGATAACCCATGCCAAGATTGATATAACCATATACAACGGACCGATAAACGGAACCAATGTAACTATGTTGGGAATAAAACAGATCCAATCGAACCAATTTAAGTGATTTAATACACTCATGATTTCCTTTCAAGTAACTAATTAAACCAGAGGGAATTCGTTAGAAAACCTGCGACTCTGATTTACTGCACATATAATATTCCGATTTGTCAATTATGTAAAGTCGTCGTCGAATCTCGACAAATAAAGCAAAATAGCTTATAATAGAACATATAAAAGTATGCTTACAAAAATATTTAAAGAATTGGGTTTGTCCGGAATAACTGAAAGAGTTTTTAATAATCTTGTTGAAAAAGGCCCTTCAACAGCAAGACAATTAGCCGACCGAGTAGCTATTCCCCGTCCATCTGTATATGATCACCTAAAAATACTTATAGAAAAAGGTTTGGTAATGGAAAGAAGCGAAGAAGGTAAAAAAGTTTTTTCAATTGATAATGTTTTAAATATCGAGGAGCTTTTGAACGATAAAATAAAAAGTCTCCAGACTGAAAAAGAACAATTCAAACTTTCTCTCCCCTCTTTGATGAAAAAGACAAGTTTCATCGAACCTCAAATAAAATTTTATTCTGGAAAAGAAGGAGTTAAACAAGTTATTAATCACATAATGTTAAACAGAAATATAGAGACTATTCTTATGTGGCCAATGAGCGAGATGATGAAAGTCCTTGGTGATGAATATTTAAAAGAACTTAATATAAAAAGGGTTCAAAGGAATATTCATCTTCGTGTTATCTGGCCAAAAGACAAAGTCTTAGATACAAAAAAATATCCTTACCTTGGATCAGGAGAAGAACATTTAAGAGATTTAAGAATTGCTCCAAAAGGAATGACTTGGGATATGGGTTATTGGATGTATGAGGACAGAGTTATTTTTCTTTCTTCAGAAAAAGAGGGATTCGGTTTTGTAGTTCACAGTAAAGATTTTGCGAGCTTAATAAAAGTTCAGTTTGATGAAATCTGGAAAGTTTCTAAACCAATCTAAAATAGTTTTTGCTAGAGTTAAAGACTTAGGATTCATCTTCCAATTGGCAACTATGATTTTTTTATTCATAGGTCTATTCTAACAAAAAAAAGGTATTAACCCCAGAACAAGCTCTAGACCAGCAGTTTTAAATTAATTAGAAACTTCTCTCCAATTTAAGATATTCCAAGTACCCGCAGCCTGACCTCCAAAACCAATATCGGCAAGACCAGTCTGATAATTTAAGATTCCATTACTTATATGTACAGTATTCGCAACAATTCCATTGATCGTTCCATTTGAAAAAGACACTCTGCCATAAGGGGCTACGAGCAACGCTGCAGAACCTCCTCCTGAGACTGAAATCGCATCAAAACTTGAACTTGTTGTGATCAACATAAGATAACTTCCAGATGTACCAGAACCAGCTAAGACTCCACTTCCTCCAATATTGAGATTTCCATCAGAAATAATATAACCGCTGTTTGCACCAAGAGAACTATTAAGTTGTAATTTTCCTCCACCAGTCATAGCTATATTACCTTCTATCCAACTCATCCCGCTTAAATTCATAACATTGCTTGATTCAAGAGAGAGACTTCCTCCAACATGCAAAGCTCCGACATAAAAATCGCATTGTCCGTTCAAATTTACATTTTCTGTTACATATAAATTTCCAAAATTTGCAGGAGAACTACTACCACAATCTAAGGTTAGATTGCCAACAATTTTTTTTATAGAAGAACTTGTGCCAGTAGAAGGAATTGTTAGATTTCCAGTATAAGTATAAGTTTCAGAAACAGTGTCTGTTTGATTTGTTACAGCGGTCTTCCAATTATTTATATTTGTAGCAGTAATTGGAAAAGCAAGAACTGCCGGATCAGAGCCTTTTGAAGTATCACAACTTATTGGATTTCCTGATGAATTCAATAAAGGATTACCCACTTGGCAGAAACCTGTTCCTGAAACTTTAGCGTTATCGATTTCATGGGCCCAAGCATTTCCAGTAATTATAAAAGGAGTAGAACTACTACCAAGTATTTTTCCTACGCTTGAGGTACTTGTATAAGCAACTGTTGTAGATCCTGTAATTACGGAACTTCCATCGGTAATATCGCCATTCGAATAAACATCTCCATTAACTTGTGCGCTATTCATATCTAATCCGCCAATTCCAATTTGAGCGGCATAATTAAAATTTGCTCCAAAATTTTGTGAAATAACCATTTTAGAAACCCTAACAGCCGAAGAAGAATTTCCTGTTGTGATAATTTGTTTTTTATTTGTAAGATCCGTAATTGTTGATGAAGCAGTCACTCCAGCAGTAGAAAAAGGCAGAGTCAATCCAGTAGAAATATTGTAACCCTTGTTCATCGTATAAAAAGCATTATCACTAACAGAATCAGCAGCAGCGTAACTTTGTCTAGATCTTAAAAAATCACTTGAATTTTTAATTTGGTTTGATATTGGAAGAGTTCCTCCTGAGATCAAGGCAAGTGAAATAATTACAAAAAAGATCACTGACCCAATAACAGCCTGCCCGCCTGCCATCGCCTGCCGGCTCAGCCAATGGCGGGCAGGCTCGCCTTGCAAGTTATCTCTTTTTTTGTTTTTGGAATTAAAAAATAATTTCATTTTTTAAAATTAGTTTTGATATGAATTTCTTAAAATTGCTGAATCATAAAAATAATTTATCAAAGTAGATGAAGAAGACTGCAAGCCAAGTTCTATCTTAACTCCTGTAGAACTGGCATTTGTAAAATATCTAAAGACCAGGGAAGGTACCTCAATATTTTCCAGAGTAAGAGGCCCTAACTGAACACCACCTTGATCAATATAAATTCTATTATTGGATCGATAAAATTTTATTACTGTCGAACTGCCATTTGAATCATAACCGTTCAAAGTTAAATATCCATCTGAAGTAGAAGTAGCACTATGCGCCAGATCAACTGATTTTGAATTTCTAATTTCTTTGATCATTCTGTCCATTGAGATAATTGCTGAACTTTCCAAAGCTCTTTCATCCTTCATTTTATTGTATGAATGAAGAACACTTCCAAGACTCCATGTTATAGCCCCAATTAAAATAGAAAGTAAGGCAATATAAACAATGACCTCCACTAAAGAAAATCCTCTACTAGAATATTTATTTTTAATTGTTGAGATCATTGAATAAATAAGTTTCTAAACTTTGGCTTGTTGTGGCATTTCCTTGATACCAAGAAACAATAACGGTAGCTTTTTTGCTATTTTGATCAATTGTTCCTCCAGAAGTTACAACATTAAAATTTGAATCTCGATTCACAGCTGATAGAAAAAAAATTCTATCAAATTTATTATCTATCATTATAAGTGATGTGGTTGATGTCCATAAATTACTTATTGTATTGTATGACAATCGACAAGGATAAGAATCTGTACAAGTAGAAGAAGGGGCAATATTGTTTGTCCAAGAAGAATCTTTAAGGGAGCGTAGTGCCTCACCTCCTTCTTCAAGAATCATTGAAGCTTTAATAGAAGAATTGCTTCTGCTAGAAAATTGAGTCAGAACTGAAAAAGTATAAAAAACAACGATCCACACAATAAGAATAACTGATGAGGCAATAATTATTTCAATGAGGCTAAACCCGCGCACTAAGTCTATCTTTGTTTTTAGGTCTTGTTGTGATTTTGACATAAAAATAATGAATACTAATTAAATTTTGAATTAACCCTATTTGTTAAATTGAAAAAACAAGACGAAGATAGACTTAGTGCTCGGGTAAAGCCAGAATCCTGATTTTTGTTTTTTGGGTTTTGGGCCATTTAAATTCAGATTTGATTTTAAATTTTAATTATTTTTAATTACTCAGAAAGGCCAGATGCATAAACTGTGATCGTAGTTGAAGCATTTTTTTCACTCAAAACTAAATTTCCAAATGCACTTGGATTGCCAGTTATTTTACTAAAGTAAAAACTGGTAGTTGCATTTGAAAGAGAAACAGAAGATATAACCCCATGACTTAGATTATATACTGAATCAGTCGTAGCTCCGACAACATTAGTTCCTTGAAAAATAGTAACTGAGGTTGAAGCTAAATAAATTCCGTGTTCAGTTCCTCCAATTCCATTAATTGACATTGTTCTTGCTTTTAAAAGTGCAGACTTGACCACTTCTACGTCTGAACTTAAATAACTTTTATTTGAAATGCTAGACATACCAGAAATCGAGATCACTCCCAAAATAAAAAGAACAGCTACAACCATGATCAATTCAAGAGTTGTAAAACCAACCCCTGTTTTTTTGTAATTTTGTTTTTTAAATTTAAATATCATAATTGTTTTATTCAAAAACTTTCTTTTTGATTTACCGCAAAAACAAAAATAAAAAAATAATTAAATATTATTGAGTACAGTATACATTGGGGTGATCATTGATACCGCAAAAAAACCTACAGCTATTCCGATCACAACCATCAAAACAGGCTCTACGATTTGTGACATGTCTTTAGTCTTTTGTTCAACTTCACTTTCATAGTATTCAGCCGTTTGCTTTAGCATCTCAGAAAGCTTACCTGTTTCTTCGCCAACACTTGTCATTTCGGAAACGAAAGAAGGATAAAGATTTTCATACTTCTCAAAAACTTTTGAGATAGGCTCTCCTTTTTGGATTGCAACAGAAACTTTTTCCATTATATTTTTGTATTGAGAATTCTGGAGAACATCTCTAGTGATTTGAGCGCTCTTTACAACCTCAACCCCAGAGGCCAAAAGAGAAGACATTGTTCTAGTGGTCCTTGCGGCATTCGTTTGCTTAACTATTTCTCCAACGACAGGCATTCCAATAAGTAATTTATCAAAAAAATATTTACCTTGTTTTGTTCGAATGATTGAAATAAAAATAAAAATTATTGAAATTATACCGACGACAAAAAGAACATAATGATCTCTGATAAGACTACTGAGACTTAAAACTATTTGAGTTGAGAGAGGCAATTCAGCATGAAGTTCTGTAAAAGTCGAAGTCAAACCAGGAACTACGAACAAAAGCATTAAAACTCCAACAGCAGTCATCACACAAAGAATAATAGCTGGATAGATCATTGCTCCTTTAACTTTTTTTATTAAATTATAATTTTTTTCCATTTGATCGGCCACTAATTTCAAGGAATCTGAAAGTGAACCACTCTCTTCTCCCGCTTTGACCATAGAAGTAAACAAAGAATTAAAATTATCTGGGTATAATCCTAGAGCATGATGAAGGGTTTTTCCTTCGGCAACATTTTTTATCAGATCATTAAGTACGCTCTTCATTTTTGGCGCCTTAGATTGTTTTTCAATAACTTGAAGAGCTCTTGAAAGTGAAAGGCCCGCCTTGAGCATTGAACCTAAGTTTCTAGCAAAAATAATTCTGTCGTGAAATTTTAGTTTGTTTACCCCCAAAAAAGGAAGATTTATATTTAAATTAAATTTATTTACTTCAGAAAATTTTATTAAAGAAAGTCCTTCTTTTTTTAATTCACTGAAAAGAGCAAATTTATCTTGCGCTTCAAATACCCCTTCACCAACATTATCGCCGTTTTTATATGTAACTTTAAATTTCATTACGCTTAAATTTTATCACATATCTGTTTATCATTCTCTCTATTTTGTCACTTCTTATATTCTGTCATTCCCGCGCAGGCGGGAATCCAGATCATTAATACTTTTATAAGCGTTTCCGTGTTTGCATAATCCAACATATGAAGATAAATTTTTTTCAGTTAAATTTCTAAACATTCTCTTTTTTGTTGCTGTCCTCAAAACCCTATGCTCTGGGAAATGCACCCAACCAAGAAAATCCACACCAGAAGCAAGAGTTTTTATAAACATTTTATTTGGATGCATAGATAATTTTAATCTTGTATCTAGAAACTCTGATATTTTTGGAATCAAATCTTCAAGAAATCTTTTGTCTGTATACAACACCACAAAGTCATCGGCATATCGAATATAATATTTTATCTTCATCTCGTGTTTCATCCACTGATCGAATTCATTCATATAAATATTTACCAATATTTGAGAAGTTAGATTCCCAAGAGGGAGACCTTTGCCTAATGATGTACTTTCAAAACTTGTAACTACCCTATTAATTAAATCTATCACCTTCTCATCCTTTATATATTTCTGAACTATATTCAGTAAGACAACATGATCAATGGAAGCAAAAAACTTTTTAATATCACATTTAAGAATCCACAAAGTCTTAGTATTATTTAGACTTGCTTTATATGTAAACTTTCTAAATCTTTCTATTGCTCTATGTGTTCCTTTAAACTTTCTACAAGAATACGAATCATAAATAAACTTATTATCAAAAAATAGATATAAAACTCTATAAATTGCGTGATGTAGTAGTCTATCTCTAACCGTCGCCTTATGAATATTCCTAGGTTTTGGATCTGAAATATTAAAAGCATAATATCCGCCATGCTTATAAGTCTGATTTTTTAGATCATTATGCAAAAGTAGAATATTATCAAAAAGCTGGTAATAAAATCTTTGGACATCGTCTTTTTTTCTCTTCCCTTTTAGGAATTCTTTCCAAGCATGAAGCAGGTTTTCGATAGAAATGATATTATCGTACATATGTTAAATTCAAGACCTATAAATCTACCCCCCCCCCAACAAAACTTATTCCAGTAGTTTTAAAGCTCAAAGAGGCATATGGGATTTGGCAAAACTATCTAACTCATTTTCCTAAAGCAAATCGTTTTACTATTGGATCCAAAATAGATATTCTTTTTCTTGAAGCAATTGAATATACTTTTCTAGCAAGTTACACTCATTCCGAAGAAAAAAAGATACTACTGAATAAAAGTATTTCTAAGGTTGACCTTGTAAAACTATTACTTCTTTTATCTTGGGAAATAAAAGCGTTAGATAATAAGAAATATGTTCACTTATCAGAGAAGTTTTCAGAAATTGGTAAAATGCTAGGTGGTTGGAAACGACAACTCTTAAACAAAACTCCCGAGGAAATATCTCGAGAGAAACTGCGATAGTGGCGAACGGCAAGGAAGCGATAGTTGGAGTTCCAGTCATTGTCCCACCAATTGAGGTTGAGGTTACGCTTCGAATCATCCTTGTTCAAATACGGGACGTTGCGGTTGCCATTGACCTTGTGAGCGGAGCCTTGTATGAGAAACCACCTATTTCACTGCTCCCAAATTTCTTTAAAAGCTGTATCGAATTCGTGACATTAATCTATCACTTAGTTTCCCATACCAACTATCTTTCGTTTTTTAAGTTTACTCCACAACTCTCTTAGAAAAATCTTAACCTTTCTAATTCTCATTATGGATGTTGCGGACAAATTACCCAAAGCCGTAACCTTAGATTTTTCATTTGTCGAAAATATTATATCAAAAAAGAACACCCTGTGCCGTCGTGAGACAGCACAGGGTGCGGAAGGGACCAAGTGTCCAAGATTCCAAGGGCAAGCCCGAGGGATCGAGAAACCTATTCCCGAGTGACTTTGCGAACGGCAAGGAAGCGACAGTCGGAGTTCCAGCCAAAGTCCCACCAATGGAGGTAGAGGCCACGCCTCGAAACATCCCCGTCCAAACACGGGACGCGGCGGTCGCCAACGACCTCGTGAGCGGAGCCAAGGGCGACGATTGGGAACTTCCTCTGCTCGTCGGGGTATTTGGCCCCGAAAGCCAGGAGATGTTCCGTCTTCGCCACTTCATAGCCTGCTTCCTCAATCAAACGCTTGGCGTCCTCCGAGGAAATGTTACGGTTGAAGTGGAAGATTTTGGCTTCGACTTCAGTTGTGCCTGTGCCTTTCACCGGAAACCGTTTCGCATCAAGGTTGTCGTTTTTCCAGTCGTAGAGTCCGGCGACAACCATCTCCTCAAGCGACTTGGTGTAGTCGATGGTGAGGATGATCGGTTCGGGAACGAGAGGGTTGAGGCCGAAGGCTTTACGCCATGAATCGCGGTTGTCGCGACCAAATTCGGCGGAGGTTTCGAAGATGTCGGCAAGGACACCAGATTCAAGACGGGCCTGAATCATTTCGGGTGTGACACCTTTTTGATCCAGGAGTTCGAGGATTTTGGACAATTGTCCACTAACGATTGTTGTTTTCATGTGTTTACAGTTCTGAATGCCGTCTCCTTTTGGAAGGGGCTTTGGTTTATCTGAAGCGCTAGAGGACTACCTTATCGTCATAGCCAAGAAAAGCCTATATATAAATAAGCACCTTTTGGCTATGACGACTGTTTTGTTCGCAAGTCATATCAAAGAACTTGATTTTAGTATTTTATCACACATTATTAGAAAAAGCAATACCCCTCGGTAATATGCCCATACATATGGCGGTTTTCTCTCAAATCAAGAAATGAGCGTATATGTGACCTAAATAATTAGAATCATCTTATTTGACATATATATCTTATATATATAAGATATATATAATTATTAAATATAAAACAAAAATGACAACACAAGTAATATTCAACTTAGATAAAACATTAAAAGCAAAAGCGATGAAAAAAGCTCAGAGCGAAGGAATTCCCTTCTCCTCTGTACTTAAATTTGCCACAAAAGCATTTGTTCAAGGAAAATTAGATATGGAGCTAGTCCCTAAAGAAAAATTTAACAAAAAAACTCACAAACAAATTATGACAGCACTCAAGGAAATGGAACAAGGAAAAAATATTTCCCCTATGTTTGATAATGTTGAAGACTTTATTAAGCACTTAAATAAATAAAATTATTATGAAGATCGGATATTTATTTGTCATTCCCGCGAAAGCGGGAATGACAGAAAATATATTCATAAATTCATTATTTTCTAGTCAACTGGATTCCCGTTTCCACGGGAATGACAAAGTAATGAGCTACTCTGAAATAACCCTAAGAACCTCTTCAATAGTGGTCAAACCTTTGACAGCTTTAACAATTCCATCTTCTACAATAGAAAGCATTCCTTCTTTTTTTGCTTGAATATCGATCTCATCTGATGATGAATTTTTCATGATCATTTCTCTAATAGTTGGAGTAACTCTAAGAATTTCATAAATGCCTATTCGAGAGTGATAGCCGTCTGGATATTCTTTTGTAGGATTTTGTTTCCAAAATTCAACATCTTTCCAATCTGTTTCTGGTTTAATTATTTTTTCGGCTTTAAGCACCTCAAGAACTCGTGCAGAATTTATTTTTGAAATTAAATTTTTTAATTCAGCGGTTGAAAGTTTATATTTATCTTTAGGTTTTTCTAATCTTCTTACTAGTCTTTGTCCAATAACAATTTTAATGGTCGAGACCAAAAGAAAAGGCTCGCATTTCATGTCAATAAGTCTAGGAATGGCTCCGGCTGCGGAATTTGTGTGGAGAGTTGAAAGTACCAAGTGACCAGTAAGGGCAGCATTAATAGCAAGAGAAGCTGTTTCTGTATCTCGAATTTCACCCACCATAATAATATCTGGGTCTTGTCTAACAAGAGACCTTAATCCTGTGGAAAAAGAAAAACCAATATCAGGCTTTACCTGAGTCTGATTAATTCTCTGCATTTGATATTCAATAGGATCTTCAATTGTTGAAATATTTACATTTGGCGTATTTAAAAGTTCAAGCAAAGTATAAAGGGTCGTGGTCTTTCCGCTTCCAGTAGGTCCCGTTGTCAGAAACATTCCAGTTGTGTATCTCATAGCTTCATGGATCTTTTCGAGGCCATCTCCATAAAAACCTAGACCTTCAAGAGTAAATCCAGATGAACCTTCACGAAGCAATCGCATTACAGTTTTTTCGCCATAATAAGTTGGCAACATCGAAACTCTAAAAGAAACTTTTTCTCCCCCAAGATCAATTTTAAATCTACCGTCTTGAGGAAGTCTTTTTTCATCTAGCTTAAGACTTGAAAGAACTTTAATTCTGGCTGTAATTCCTGAGCCGGCATTTTTGGGCAAGATCATCGCATCATGAAGTATTCCATCTACTCGATAACGAATAACAACTTCATTTTCATATGGTTCTATGTGGATATCTGATGCTGATTGCAAAATAGCGTGTTTAAGCAAAGTATCAACAATACGGACAACAGGAATATCTTCTGCTATTTTTTTGAGATCTTCAGCACTCTGATCTGATCCGTTTCCATTGTGAGTCGGCATAGAATCAGATTCAGTTTTAATAATATCTCCAAAATCTGCCTTGAGACTTTTTTGATATTGAAGAATACCTGATTTTATTGAAGCGACATTTGTCAGTCTTGGCAAAATTCGGAGTCCTGTTTTTTTATTGATGAAATCTATTTCAGAAAGATCATCCGTATCAAGCATTGCCACTTCCAACTCTGAATCAGTTTTTTTAAAAGCAATTAGATTGTGCTTTCGTGCAATTGGTTCAGGAATCAAGGAAAGCGTATTTATATCCAATTTTTTATCACTAAGATCAACAAAAGGAATTCCCAAAATATATGCACTAATACGACTAAAATCGTCTTCATTTATCTTTCCTTCACTTATTAAAATTTTTCCAATACTTTCTTTTTTTTCTTCTGACTCTTTTTTAGCAATAACAAAATCAGTCTTTGATATAAGACCCGAATCAATAACGAACTTTTCTAGTTGTTCAACATTTATTATCATAATTTTAAAACTTACTTTTAATTATATCCTGATAAAGTTGAAACAAAAAGTGGATAGAAAGAAAAGTTATTAGTTTTTAGTTGCTAGGTTTTAGGAGATACAAAAACACAATGAGTCGCGCCGTAGGCGCGACTCTAATAGCACCTAACACCTAACAACTAGCAACTTTTTCACCCGGTTGACCGGGTAGTGAATTTTGGCATTATTTTCTCGCAAGACATTTTTTAATATTTTATTTTACAAATAATTTTTTTATGAAAGCTATTTTTATTTAAATCACCATTTATTCAGCTCGTAAATGAATTGCGATGCCAAAATCTACTATCCCGGTTGACTTTTTCCCTAAAATACACTATACTTTTTGTATCAAGTTCGCCCACCGGCGGGCTTTATTTTTTAGAAATTTAACGAGTGAAGCGAGTATAAATTACTTACCCTTTAAACTTTTTGCTCTCGTCCGAAAGCTTTCGGACATGGCAAAGCCAAGAGCAAAAAGTTTTTAAGGTGATTATTTGAAATTCGCAAGCTCAAACAAATAATCATGATAGATATCAAAGTAATAAACTCAGTACTAGGACAACTAGAAGAAGAGAGAGGGATACCTCGCGAAAAAGTAATGGAGGCTATTTCAGTCGCTCTTGCTACTGCCTACAAAAAAGAATACGGAAAAAGAGGCCAGATCATCCGAGCCGATTTTGACATAAACACAGGAAAAACAGATTTCTACCAAGTAAAAATTGTTGTTGATCCAGCTGATGTGATCATGGAAGACGATGTTGAGGAAGAGGGTGAAACAAAAGTTCGTTTCAATCCTGAACACCACATGATCATTGAAGATGCTAAAAAAATTAAAAAAGATGTTGTAGTTGATGAAGAAATCATCTTTCCTCTTGAAGCAAAAGATGATTTCGGAAGAATTGCAGCTCAAACAGCCAAACAAGTTATTATTCAAAAGATCAGAGAAGCAGAAAAAGTTTCTGTCTTTGGTGAATTCGGAGTAAAGGAAAATACTATTATCACAGGAACAGTTCAAAGAATTGAAAGAGGAAATGTTCATCTTGATATGGGAAGAGCTTCTGGTCTTATTCCTTATGAAGAACAGATCCCAGGAGAACGTTACAGACAAGGAGAAAAGATCAGAGCTTTACTTACGAAAGTAGAAGAGAACCCTCGTGGTGTATTTCTTAAACTTTCAAGAGCTCATCCAACTTTTCTAGAAAAACTTTTTGAGCAAGAAGTACCAGAAATTGTTGCAGGCGCAGTTGAGATCAGAGCTATCGCAAGAGAAGCTGGCTCAAGATCAAAAGTTGCGGTCTTTTCAAAAGACGCTCATATTGACCCAGTTGGTTCGATGGTAGGACAACGAGGAGTAAGAGTTTCTACAGTTATGAGTGAACTCGGAGGTGAAAAGATCGATATTATCGAATGGTCAGATGATGCAAAATTATTTGTTGCAGATTCCCTTTCACCAGCAAGAGTAGAAAGTGTTGAAGTAAACCTAGAAACAAACACTGCCACAGTAGAAGTAGCTGAGGATCAACAATCACTAGCTATTGGAAAAGGAGGACAAAATGTTCGTCTTGCAGCAAAACTAACTGGTTTCAGAATTGATATCAAATCAGCTAAAGGAGCAGAAGGCGAAGAAAACACAGAAGAAGTTGTTGAGGAAAAATAATTAGTCTTTTTTAAAAAAGCCGGTCCGCTTTAGCGGACCGGCTTTTTTTTGTATATTAAAGTAAAAAATTGATATAATACTTGCATTAAAAGATCGAAAAAAAATATATGGCACAAATGAAAAAAATATTCAAATCAACTTCAATTATATTATTAGCTTCTATTCCTCTTTTGTCTTTGGCTCAAGATAATACTGAACAATCTTTTCTCACTGCAAAAAATGAAGACCAACAAAAAGCTCTTGCTGTTTCTGCCAATCCAGAAAACATTAAAATATTTAAAGATCTTTTAAATTATGGCGCAGACAAATTGCAATCAAGATTAGAAAATATTTTAAAAGATAAAGAAAATTATCCAAAGGTCTCAAACGAAATCGGTTCATTCAAACTTGATATAAGATCAAATTTATCAAAATTTAGATCGATAGAAGGAAAACTTTCAAGATCAAAACAGCTTAATGTAAAAAATGTCTTAAACAAAGGACTTTTCAAAACTCTAGATCAAAAAATTGCAAAATTAGAATCTGCCGATCTAAAAATTACTCAAAAAATTTCTCTCTTAATTGCTTCAAATGTTGACGCATCAAGTACAGCAAATCTACTTTTAAATGCAGAACAAAAATTAGCAATCGCAAAATCATCTGTATCAGAGGTCAGATCACAAATAAATAATGCAATAGCCTCTTCTGATGGAATTTCCAAAGAAGCCATCAGAACTAGCGTTACTGATGCAAATCAAAAAATTCTAGACGCAGTTACGGCTTACAAAATTACTCTAGACTCAATTCCAAAACTGCCAGAGATCACTGCACCAACTGATTCTCCAATAAATGACAGTGCAACTACATCAAGCCAAATTGAAGCGACCTCATCAATTCAAATAGACAATGCCGAGACAGTATCAAGTTCAACAGTGAACCAAAATCAAGAAGATATAAGTAGTACTTCTACAGAGGCAACATCTAGCGAACCTAAAAATTAATTTAAATAGCTTCTTTTATAAAAAAAATTAGGCGAGTAAATTAAACTCATATGCAAGAAAACGAAAAAAAAGAAATAGAAACTCCAAAAGAAGGTCTTGGGGGGATCATAGGAATTGCAATAATAATTCTAGTCTTACTTGCTGGTGCAGTTTATTTCTATAATCAAAGACTTCTCTCGATCAAAAAAACTCAAATGGCAGCAAGTGCGACAGCAACAGATCCATTTCTTGCGAGTGTCTTAAAAGATCTAAATTCTGCTTCAAGTACCGATATCCAAGGAAACTTAGACTCAATAGACAATGCTTTAGCAAAATAATCGACAAAAAAACAAGGAAATTCCTTATTTTTTGAAATCCTAATATCTAAATTCTAAAAACATCCTTAATTTGTTTAGTATTTCGGATTTAGTATTTAGTATTTAGTGCTTTAAGAAAAGTTGTTTCCTCCCTCAAAATAATGTAGTATCTAAAAACTCATTTTAAAAAGTAATTTACCACCAAAATTTATGTCAAAAATTGTTTCAATCACAAAGTTGCCAAAGTCAGAAGTCGAGATCAAACTCGAGATCGAAAGTTCAGAGATCGAAGCAAAAAGACCTTCTGTTTTGAGATCACTTAGCCAAGATATAAAAATGGACGGCTTCAGACCAGGAAAAGTTCCTGAGGATGTCATTGTTGCAAAACTAGGCGAAGCCACAATTCTTGAAGAAGCCCTTGAAGAGGTATTAAGAGAATTTTATCCAAAGGTAATTGAAGAAAAAAAAATTTTTACCCTAGGCAGACCAAAGATCGCAGTTACCTCTTTAGAGAAAGGAAAAACAGCGCAAGTAATCATCAAAACCGATGTTTATCCAGAAATTGAATTAGCGGATTACAAAAAAATTACTCCTAAGATCGCAAAAGAAAAAGAAGAGACTGAAGTTACAGAAAAAGAAGTAACTGATGCGATTGATGAACTAAAAAAATACAGAGAAAAAACAGAGGGTGTAGAAAAAGCTGAACTTACAGAAGAATTTGTAAAAAAACTAGGAGACTTCAAAGATGTTGCCGACTTCACAGCAAAACTAAAAGAAAATTTAGGAAAAGAAAAAGAACTGAAAGCTAAAGAAGATAAAAGAGTAAAGATTCTTGATGCAATAATCAAAGACAGCAAACTTGAAATTCCAGAAATTCTTGTTGAAGAAGAATTAGATAAAATGACAAACGAATTTTCAAGTACTCTATCAAGACAAGGTTTTACGTTTGAACAATACAAAAAAGAATCTAAAAAAACAGAGGAGGAAGTTAGAAACGATTGGAGAGAAAAAGCAGAAAAAAGAGTAAGAGGTGAAATTCTACTTATCGAAATTGCCAAAAAAGAAAACATCAAAGCCGACCACGACGAGATCCACAAAGAAATCGAAACCTTAAAAAAACATTACCCAGAAGCAGATGAAGCTCGTATGCATGCATTCATCGAAGATCTGCTTACAAAAGAAGCCGTATTTAAATTTCTAGAAAAAGGAGAATAATTTTAATTTTCTTTTGTCATTCCCGCGCAGGCGGGAATCCAGTAATAGAAAAACCCCTCACATAGTGAGGGGTTTTTTGACTGTGCCTTTTTTATTTTCTTGGATCCTCATCTTCTCAAGGAGGATAAAACAATACTTTTATCGATTTAAAGCAAAATCGCTTGCCACAATCGCCGCAGTTTCTGCTCGCAACACCGTGTCTCCCAAAGAAAATATTTTTACTCCGCCTTCTTTTTGTTCTGCTAGATCTTTCAAAAAATTTCTTTCTTCCTCAGAAAATCCTCCTTCAGGACCAATTAAAATTCCACACTTATCAGGAAAAATAATTTTCTTAATTTCTTCTCCTCCAAAATCAGCAACAAATATAGGCATTTCTCCAAAAGGCAGATCAAAAAGTTCCATTATAGGAAAAACTTTTGGAATATCTCCTCTACCGGATTGTTCTGAGGCCTCCTTCAAAATTTTCTCAACTCTTTCAATATTTAAATTTTTCTTTTCACTACGCTCGCAAAGTACTGGTACAAAACTAGTTACTCCTACCTCAGTACATTTTTCAGCGATCATTTCAAAATTGTCCTTCTTTATCAAAGCTTGAAACAATGTTATTTCTTTTTTAGGCATAACAGACTCCTTCTTCTCTTTTGGCATTATGATCATTTTCATTTTTTCCAACATAGAAATTTCTGAAACATAATCAAATCCATTTCCATCAAAAAAAATGGCCCCATCGCCTTTTTGCATTCTAAAAACATTCCTGATCTGATTTATTAGATCTTTGTCTAAAAGAGTTAATTCCTCATTTAAATTAATTTTTTCTTTTGTATAAAATCGGTGAAGTCGCATAAGGAAATCTTAGCATATTATGTATAAAAATAGCCCTTTTTTACTTAAGGGCTTGTGACAACCTCGTTCGAAGGAGGCACACGAAGAATCACTTTCTCGTGTATATATTCAGAGATCTCCTTTCCCGAAAGAATTTTTTTCAGAGCACGCCCTGAAACAACAATTTGGGAATTTGGATAAGCTTCTAAATAACGCAACAGATTAATGACCATAACGGGTCTTTTGACAAGTCTTGGCCAATCGCCTTTTAACTTCTTGCGAAGATTATCGAGCGAGGTAATAATTTGTAACGGTTTAGATTCTGTTGAATAAGAGTTTGGGTTCTCTCCAGACCAACGAATCAATTCGGCAATTTTCTTTTTGAAAACCAGAGCCCGAAGGGTTGGCAACAGAAGAAAAAAGAGAAGTGGGACGACGGACGCGAGAAAAACGAAACCAGCGATAATGATACTTGGATTGGTAAGGAACTTCATATATTTTTAGAGTACAAAAATTATTCCAGAATTGCAAGCCCAGTAAATCATGTAATGAGAATTTCTTTGCACAACTAGAATAATCATCTTTAAACTATTTTAATAGTGACATTTTGAACATTCCCAATACTCTACTTCTTTATAAGGTTTTGGATCTTCTTTTAATACATTCACAACCATATTACACATCCTTTCTTTTTTAGTCCCCAAATCCATTACTCTTTTCCATTCTTTTTTTGTTGAAATTGGTACCTTAAAATAGTACCAACCTCCGCGATAAGTTTTATCACTATAAATAATTGCGTTAATACACCTACAACAAACAGCACAATTCCTTTTAAGCCGTTGAGAAATAATTTTTATATTCTTTTTTGTCTTCATAAGTTTTATTCCGACGAGTGAGAGACGGCGTGAAAGATGAACGAAGCGAAACTTTTCATGGCGTCCGAGCGAAGTCGGAACAAAGGGTAAATACCCCGCCTCTTGGAGCGGATTAAGTACGAGCAAAGCGAGTTCTGGTATTTAATACCTCTGTCTGCTTGCTGCGGGGAACTTTATTAAAATAACTCTGAATGGTTACCTATTCTCATCAAAGTTATCTCTGTAGACTTGATTTCATAAATTAATAGCAAATCTGGTTTAAGATGACACTCTCTACAACTATTCATATTTCCAGATAAAGAATGATCTTTATATTTAGGATCGAGTTGATAACCACTAGCAAGATTACTTACAACTTCTGTAAATATATTTCCATCAAAATGACCTCCCGATTTGTACTTTTTCCAGTCTTTTTTGAAACGACTAGTTTTTCCGATCTTTTTCATTAATTAAGAATTTAAATCTTTCATAAAATCTTTCATATTATCAAATTTCTTTCCGTGCTTTTTTGCCCAGGCCAAATCTTTTAACATTTCCGTTTCTTGAGCAGGAGTAAATCCATTCTCAGTTCTAACTTCAAAAGGAATAGATCTTGTAGCTACTGCCTTTTTATAAAACAATTTTGTAGCAGAAGAAATATCTAATCCAAGATCTTCAAAAACTTTTTTTGTAATTTTCTTTTCCTTCTCATCTATTCTTATTTGTATTGTTGTTGATGCCATAATAAGTGCAGTATATACAATGTAACTACATTGTCAACATACAGATTTTACTTCTTTTTCGATAACTTCTTAAACTCCTTAGTCGAGAAAATTTCTTTTGGATTTGCTTTGTCTAAAATAAGAGTTCCTTGGAGGTGGTCAAACTCATGTTGAAAAATTCTTGCAACAAAATCAGAAAATTTTTGTTTAACTATAATTCCTCCAAGATTTGTGTATGAAACCTCAATATTTTTAGATCTTAATATTTTTGCTCTAATACCAGGAACCGAGAGACAGCCTTCAAATTCTTTGACTTCTTTTTTTGATTTACTTAAAATTTTTGGATTGATCACAACTTCTGGTCCAAACTTTGGAGCTTTAGGATAATTTTTATTCGGTTTGCTCCAAACAATGAACAAGTCAATATTTTTTCCAACTTGGTTGGAAGCAATTCCAACACCTCCTGTTTTTTTACAAATATTAATTAAACCTTTAGCCAAATCTAAAACCTCCTTTGATTCAGGATTTTTCACAGGCTTTGTTTTTTCCCAAAGTCTTTTGTCTCCAATTTCTAGAACCTTAAGTGTTTTAGGCATCTTAAAATTGTACCAGAAAACTTGAGGGAGTAGCTAGACTCTCCTCTTAAGAAGTTTAGTCCAAGAGTTTAAGTTGACCCTCTTGTGAATCTGATATAATCTACCTGAACTTATTGCAACAAGAGAGATGTTGCAACAAAGGTAATATCCTTTATAAATCTTAAATTCAAACAATATGTCATACCTCATCCCAACAGTAATCGAAAAAACTAGCGCAGGAGAAAGAGCTTACGATATTTATTCAAGGCTTCTTAAAGAAAACATCGTTTTTCTTGGGGGTCCAATTGATGATGCTGTCGCAAGTACAGTTATTGCACAGCTTCTTTTTCTTCAGTCTGAAGATCCAAAAAAAGACATCACTCTATATATAAACTCACCAGGAGGAGTAATTACTTCAGGACTTGCTATTATCGACACAATGAACCATATCAAAAATGACGTTTCGACGATTTGCGTAGGAATGGCTGCTTCTATGGGAGCCGTAATTCTTTCAGCTGGAAAAAAAGGCAAAAGGTTTGCTTTAGAAAATTCTGAAGTTATGATCCATCAGCCTAGCGGTGGAGCAGAAGGACAAGCCTCAGATATTGAGATAAGCGCCAAAAGAATAGTGAAAAACCGCGAGGTTTTGAACAAGATCCTTGCAAAAAACACCGGTCAAACCCTATCAAAGGTGGAAAAAGATGCAGATAGAGACTTTTTCATGTCTTCAGAAGAATCCAAAAAATACGGAATTATAGATAAGGTAATTTAGATAGAGGGTTGAGTTTAGAGCCAAGAAAATTGAGAAAAACAAAAAGTCGCGCCCTTCGGGCGCGACTTTTTGTCAAACCTCTTACCTCAAATCTCATAACTCCTTCCTAATGGACCGGGCAGTGAATTTTGGCATTATTTACTCGCAAGGCATTTTTTAGGTATTTATCTGCCGAAAAGCCCTTCATGAAAAACTATCATCTCGATAATAACCTTCATTCGGCTCGCAAATGACTTGCGATGTCAAAACCTACTGTCCCGGTGGACAAAATTTGGTTATTTATGTATAGTATATATACATTATTATGTTAATTTATATTTCGCGACTGGAATTTCCGAGACGTTTTCTGAGAAAAAAGATGACCTATATTTTGAAAAAACTTATAAAAAACGACAAAGATCAACTGGAAGCGAACTAAACGCTTATGTCATTAAAACTTGTATTCTTACTTGTCGCTCTTGCGGGAGCTGTAGGTATTGTACTTGGATATTTTTTCCGAGTGCTCTTAGCCTTGAGTAAAAAAGGCACAATTGAAAGCGACATCAAACAATTGATGTTGAATGCTAAAGAAGAAGCTAAAAAAATAACTTTGGGAGCAGAAGAAGAAGCTGCAAAGACCTTGAAATCTGTTCGCGAAGAATTAAGAGAAAAAGATGAGAAAGTAAAAAAAACTGAAGATCGTTTGATCGCAAAAGAAAGCCTTCTTGATAAAAGACAATCGGATATCGAAAAAGAAGTTGAGGAAATGAAAATTAGGATCGGAGAACTTAGAGAAAAGAAAGACAAGATCGACACAATGGAAGCGTCAAAGAGGCAAGAACTAGAAAAAATTGCCAAGATGACTCACGATGAAGCTTTTGAAAAAATCGTTAAGGAAACTGAAATAGAACAAGAAGAAGCAATTCTTTCAAGAATAAGAAAGATCGAACAAAACGGAGAAGAAAGATTGGAGAATAAAGCAAAAGCAATTCTTACAACTTCGATTCAGCGTTTAGCAAACTCTGTTAGTCCAGATATTTTTGTAACTTCAGTAAATATTCCTTCAGATGAACTAAAAGGTAAAATTATAGGAAAAGAAGGAAGAAACATAAAAGCTTTTGAAAGAGAAACTGGCGTTGAAGTGATTGTTGATGATACTCCTGGAGCGATCACAATTTCATGTTTTGATCCTGTAAGACGAGCTGTTGCAAAGGTTGCGCTTGAGAACTTGATCATTGATGGAAGAATTCAACCGATCAAAATTGAAAAAGAAGTTGAAAAAGCTAAGGGAGAAATAAACAAGATCATCAAAGAAAAAGGAGAACAAGCAGCCTTTGAATGCGGAGTATTTAATCTTGATCCAAGAATTATTTCTATCTTAGGAAGACTTTATTTCAGAACAAGTTACGGACAAAATGTTCTGCAACACTCAATCGAAATGACCCATATTGCAGGAATGATCGCAGAAGAACTTGGAGCAAATGTTGCAGTTACAAAAGCCGGAGCACTTCTTCACGATATTGGAAAAGCTGTTGACCACGAAGTTCAAGGAACTCACGTTGAAATTGGAAGAAGAATTCTTCAAAAATTTGGAGCAAGTGAAGAGATCATCAAATCAATGGAAGCTCACCATGAGGAATATCCTTATGAAACACTCGAATCAAGAATTGTTCAGACCGCAGATGCAATTTCAGGAGGACGACCAGGAGCAAGACGAGATAGTGTTGAGAATTATCTAAAACGACTTGGCGACTTGGAAGCAATTGCAAACAGTTTCGGAGGCATTGAAAAAACATATGCCTTACAAGCAGGAAGAGAGATCAGAGTGTTTGTAAAACCAACAGAAGTAAATGATCTTCAAGCATTCGAACTAGCAAAAAATATTGCTAAAAAAATCGAGGCTGAATTAAAATATCCTGGAGAAATCAGAGTTACTGTCATTAGAGAAAATAAAGTTGTAGAGATAGCGAGGTAGGTTTAGTTAAAAGTTTTTAAAGTTCATAAAGTATCAAGTTAAGTCGCGCCCTTCGGGCGCGACTTTTGTTTTTTTATATTTTTTTTTACTTTACAAACTTTATAACTTTATGAACTTAGAACTTTTTTACCTATTTGCCCAAAAAACCTATAAACTATCACAACAAGCGAGATACATCGCAAACAAATACTTTTGTTTATGATGTACGAGCAAAGTTGTGACAAAGGGTTAAATGTTTTTAACCCAAAATTGACTTAATTTTAAGGGCTTGCTCTAGAATGAATACCCTTTATAATTAAGCTTATAATATAAGGGTCGATCGAATTAATAGGATTAATATTTCAAACATATGAACAAACAAGGAATCGTAGAAGCAGTTCACGGAGTACTAGGAGGCACAAAGGTGCAAGCAGAATCAGTTGTTGATACTGTACTAGAAACTATTGTTTCAAGTCTAAAGAAAGGAGATGAAGTTTCAATCGCAGGACTAGGTATTTTCTCAGTAAAAGCTAGAGCTGCTAGAAACGCTAGAAACCCAAGAACAGGAGAAACTGTAAAAGTTGCAGCAACAAAAGTTCCAAAGTTTAGAGCAGCAAAAGCTCTTAAGGACGCTGTAAAGAAATAATAAAGGAATTATTGCAATAATTCTCTTGTATCACTTGCTAAAAATCCCGCTTAAGCGGGATTTTTAGCAAGTTTTTTTTATGTTAACTATTTTTTGTATTGTTTGAGAATATCCCGTAATTCTTCTTCTTCCTCAGGACTCAATCTTCCTGCTCTTTCTACATTAGGAATACCCTCTTCTACTGGAGGTTGTTGATCAAAATGAGCAGGAGTTTGTTCCTGTTCTTCTGAAATTTCTGAATTGTTTTGTGGAAATTTTTCGCTCATATAAGTATTTTAACATAATTCACGAGAGAGAAAAAGAAAGAAAAGAAGATCAAACAAGAAAAATTTAGAAAAGAGAATTGGGTATGAGTTACTAAAGCAAAAAAGGAGGAAGAGAATCGGTCACAAGTTACTAAATCTTTTATGATAATAAGTGCGGGATGGGAATCGGTCACAAATATTTTGCTTCGCAAAATTTCGCGACCCCGCCTCATAGTCACTATGCGACATATTCCGGCTTTCGATTCTCCACGAAAGCAAATAAATTTGCTTTCTCATCCCGCACAAGAAAAAAACGCCTTTCGGCGTTTTTTTTGTGCGGGATGGGAGAATCGAACTCCCCTCCACAGTTTGGAAAACTGTTGTTTTACCAATAAACTAATCCCGCGATTACCTCCTCGAGGTGCTAAGAATATATCAAAAAGTTGGACATCTTACAACCACCTGCCTATCTGACATCTGTGTTGCTATAATAACAGTGTGATAACAAAATTTTTTGCAATATCAATTATTTTTGTAATGTCTTTTTTGGGATATACTCCGAAGGAGTATTCTTACCTGTTGCCTCCTTCAATAAAAATAGCTGTCGAACAAAATGTTTCTAATCCTGTAATAAAAGAAACGGCAACTTCTACAAAAAAAGTTTCAGTAAGCACTCAGCCTGCATCCGAGTTAAAAATTGAAGCTAAAAAAATATCAATTACTTCTAATGCAGTCAAAACAAAATCTGATTCAGAAAAAATAATTTCTCCAATTCAAACAAGTTCTACAACTAATATAAATATTCCAACAATTTCTTCTACGACTTCTAACTCTCAATCTATAATAATTGATCAAAATAAAACGCAACAAACTTCTAGTCATCAGCTTTACGAAATTGCTTCAGTAAATGAAAAAATTTCTGCTTCAGTTGTAAATATTTATTGCCAAGCCATTCGAGGTTCAAAAATTGAAACAATAACAGGAAGTGCTGTAATGATCGATCCATCTGGTGTGTATCTCACAAATGCTCACGTTGCAATTTATGTCATGCTTTCTGACACACAACCCGCAGGTACAATTTCTTGCTACATCAGAGAAGGTAGCCCAGCCAAAAAAATCTACGAAGCCAAATCTATTTATATTCCGTCTGCTTGGGTCTACTCGCATACCAATGCTTACCAAATTGGAATTGATCTAACGGGTACAGGAGAAAAAGATTATGCCTTAATAAAAAGAGGATCTCCAAATCCAAATTTAAGTTCATCAGATTTTCCACTTGAATGGAGCGCTAGAATAGTTTCCAATTTACCTATAAACGGACAAAACATAATTCTTTCTGGGTACCCCGTTTTTGATAAATCAATAATTACTTCCGCTTTGTATCTGCTAACAAATAATTCAAAAATACTAAATTCATTTGATCTGAGTGGAGAACATAATGCCCTCTTCGACAGTGATTCAACAAAACTTGCTCAAATTGGAAGTTCTGGTGGAGGAGCTTTTGATGAACAAGGAAATCTTTTTGGAATAATGGATGCAGCCATAAACAACATTCCAGGAGAACTTCCATCTGAACGAATCGTTGGAATAAATTATATTAAAAACGACATTCTAAAGGACACTGGAAAAACTTTTGAAAATATTATTATGAACGCCAATACTGAATCAAAAAATTTTATTTTAAATTATGCTCCAAGTCTCTCACAAACTTTGATCAGTAATCAGTGAAACAAAAACATTTTGAGGTAATTCCTCCTGCGGAGGTTTTTCCTCAAAATGTTTTTGTTTATCACTGCGAAATTTAGAACAAAAAAAGCGAGGCTAAACCTTAGAGATTTAAAAAGGTTTAGCCTCGCTTTCTTTAATTTACTCTTTCTTGTTCAAGATCCTATCAACAGATTTCTTTGCAATTTTAACAACTTCATCGAAGTCATCTTTCTGTGAAACCTTTATTCTAAATTCTGAGCCACAAGTTACACATCTTTGTATAAGGATGTAAGTATCTCCTTTTCTCTCCACTCCAATAGGTTCCATCATGCCACCACAGACTTCTAAACGATCTCCAGGGAATATATCAACATGTTTGCTCCACAAACACTTAGGGCAGTGGTTTGTGAAACCTGTTCCTTTAACCTCATTACCGCAATGCTCGCAAACAAAATCCTCTACTGTTCTTTTAAATTTTAATGACATATTAATTTTTTTTATATTTATTTTAAATCTTCTTGTCTTATATATAAAAGACATTACTTCATTTGACTGTGTCCTTTAAAAAATTAAAGGTGTTGAGATAATCCAGCCTCAACAATTCTTTTCATATCAGTCCAAGAAATTTTTGTTGGATTAGTTCCACTTGGATTAATTCCTCCATTCTGGATTGAATTTGTTGCAGGGTCATAATACCATTCCGGAATTTCAACCATTCTGCCATGTTGTGAAAGTATTTTAAAATCACTTGTAACTTCTTTTCCAGAAACTAAAGCCTCACTTTTTCGGAGCACCGCAGCCAATGCTGACAGATCAATCTTTTCAATATTTTTTGTAATTATGTTTACATGGCCACTTGGTAGACGAAGTACGACTACATTATAATTTCCTCCATTTTTTGAACGGAGATATCCAGAAATACTTACATTGTCAGATTCAATCATTACTACATTTATTTTTTTTCCATGTTGATTAACATCAAAAAAAAGGACTTCCCCTTTGTCAGTTTTTTCCTGAAAAATTTTTGGTATCTCTACTGTTCTAATGTATTGCTCTTTTACATGCGCTTCCAAAATTGGCTCAATAGCTCCATAAACTTTATTGGGATCATTTTCATAAAAATTATTCAAATTAACTAAAAGACCAGCCAACCCAAAAGCCTTATCTAACGGGTCATTTGAAATTACAGCTTTACCAAAAAATTCACAACGTTCTACAAAAGAAAACCACATTTGAAATTCTTTATTTTCTTTAATACCTAAATATTCCGCAATAAGACTTGTTGTTGTTTTCTTTTCCTGAAACTTATGGTGATCAAACTTTCCTTCACCTATATCAATTAAAAGTATTCCTTTTTTTTCTAACTCCTCTGAACTTTCGTTAAGTTGAGAAACAATTTCTATTGGTGCTTTTTTTATTCCAGGAAAATTAATTTCTCCATAATGTTTCAACAAAAAAATTGCTGCAATAGAATCGTTTTGCAATTTTGTTGGAATAATTATTTTTGAAATTTTTATTGATTCATTCATCGATTGATTTAATTTTACACTATACAAAAAAAATAATTTTAAAATATAAAAAAGTTCTCGGAACGGTTTTCTTGCGAAAACCGTTCCGAGAGGTTAAATGTTTAGATACTGTTATTTTTTGGCGAGGGAAAATGCTTCACTCACGCCAACCAATGGCTTCTGCCAGTAGTTCCGCTTTTTGAGCGGACGTTCTGCAGGCCGTGACGGATTTTTCGCGCGGATTTTGACCTCCGCATGATCTTCCACTTTTTCTTCCTTGAACCAATCCTGCCACTCCACCCACTGTCCACCGAGCTTTGCGAGCTCGTTGATTCGTGACTGAGTTTCTTTTTCAGGCAGAATCTGAATCTCCAACCCACGAACAAGGTCAACTTTTTGACGGTTGAAATTGCTGTGTTGCTCAATGTTCGGTTTGCACCGGACCATCGCGCCGTTTTGGACACGACGAATTTGCGGAGAAAAAACAACGTTGTTCCAGTTCAAGTAAACTTGCCGACCCCAGCGATCGCGACCAAAGCTCAAGTGACGTGGTCCGGAGACCATGTAGCAAAAAACTTCGATCTCTTTCGCTTCCATCGGCGAGGCACCCGAAACCAAAAGATTTCCATCCTGCCCCCAAGCCCGAAGGCCCGAGACATTCAAGATTTCTTCCTTCTCAAGACCAACGACCTCAGCAATCTCGGAGAGATCTTTCATCTTCGGAGCGTAATGCTCCTTGATGATTTGGAAAAGCGCAGGCGAACCTCCGCGTTTCCGCTCGAGCACATGGCAAGAAAACTTCCCCACCACTTTCCCGACAGATCCCATCCATACTGGCTCCACCGTTAGGTAAAGGCCGTTATCCTGCTTCTGGTCGAAGTATGCCGAGATGGCATAGGTTTGGATTCCTGCAACTGAGGCGAGGACGACATACAAGTTGTTGTCGTTCTCCACAGTCACAAGACGTCCCGAAACCTTTCCTTTAGGCGCCACCGCGAATCGTTGGACGAAAACATGGAAACTCTTGCCGTCCACAGTCTCCTTCCACCAATCCTTCTTTTCGAACTCACCGCCGGTTTTCCGGAGATCACCTTTGGATGAGGGTTGAGGCTGCCCATTCTTGTTATTGTAGAAGGTCTTTTGCAAGACCACAACATCAAGCCCGGCTTCCGCAAGGACACTTTCCTCGAACCACAGCTCCAGAGAGTAATTCCCTTCGGTCTGCTGTCCGAGATAAGCGCTATCTCCACCATCTGCCACGAATGGCAAATAAATGGACTGAAGATGACCGACCTCTTTCAGAACCCGCACCGTTGCGAGTCCGAGGAAGTCGATCCCGTTGTTTTGCGATTTTTTTTCCACTGACTTCGCAGTCAGGTTTTCCGTTCTTTTCATAATATGTACGATTTCACAGGTTTGCCTAGGTACACTGTTTCTTTTTTCTGCTTTGTTTATTTATCAGCATCTAGGCATGCTGATGAGATTTCAAAAAACAAATTTTGCTTCCTAAAATCTCACCCGCATGCACATTTTTCAAGGACCAAATTTACACAAGAATGATAGCATGAATATAGACAAAAGTCAAATTACCTTTTCTAAGTTTCTTTTACTAAAAAGATAATTAAATTTCTAGTTTTTCTACAATTTCACAGCCTCAATCATCATAAAGAGTGGGATTTCCTTTCTAGCATTATCCTCTGCGATTTTTTTAGGTCCGATCATACTTTCTTTATGAGAGATCCATTCTTCCAATCGTTTAACAGCAAATCCTTCTTTGGCCAGCATTTTAAAATAATATTGTAGAGGTCGATGAAAACTTTGAGTCTTTTTACTTTTTTCTTTTTTACCTGGATTCATTTCAATATCCACGCTCACTTCTGACATATATTTATAGACTGATCTATATTGAGTTTTTTTCACTTCATCAAATCCCCAATCAGAGAACTGTGGAACTCTAAAAGCAGGATGATTAATTACCATCACAAATGTTCCGTTTGGTTTTAAGATCTTAGAAACTCCAGAAAAAACTTTATCTATACTTTTAATATTTTGGATTGCAAGAACGCAAAAAGCCTTATCGAATTTTTCATTTAAGGCAATTTGTTCTGCGTTTGTTATAAAAAACTTCTCATTCCCTATTTTATTTTCTGTAGCAATTTTTATCAGATCTTTCGAAGAATCAATTCCTACTACTCTTGCATCAAGTTTTGAAATTTCATGAGAGAAAAAACCTTGCCCACAAGCCACATCCAAAATACTCTCCCCTTTTTTTGGATTAATAATTCTAAGTAGATTTGGCAAAATTACCTTACTTTGGTATGTATCTTCCTTTGAAAGAAGCTCGTCATACCAACCAGAAACCCCTTGCCAAGATGTGTCTTTCTTTGTCATTTATTCGAGATTGTAGCATAAGTATGTTTCTTTTTCTTAATTATCTTTTTTCTCCAACTTGGGTGTCAGACACCCAAGTTGGAGAAAAAAGATAAATTTCGCATTTAAGCCGTCTTTATGCTAAACTTTTTTTCTACATCGGAGTGTAGTGTAACGGTAGCATTAATGCTTTGGGAGCATTCGGTCCGGGTTCAAATCCCGGCACTCCGACACGCAGTGAGCGAGTGAGAAAGTAACTCCAGTTACTTTCGACGGGATTTGAAGACCTTTTGAGCATATTTTGTGAGCAAAGCGAAACAAAATATCCAAAAGGTGTACGACTTTGTTTTCTTATGACTGACCTAAATTTCTTATGAGCTCTGCTCGTGTAGAAATTGGAAATACTCTTGTGGTGAAAAGGAATTAGAAAACAAGAAGTGCCCTTGTGGTGCCGAATCTGTAAGATTCAAAACTCCCGGCTTTTTGCTTGTTTAGGGATTTGAAAGGCGGAGCGTTGTTTTTGTCAGCAGACAAAAACCGTGAGCTGGGGTCGAGAAATTTCACCTGTCTCAACAGGTGAAATATTCGTGACCAAATCCTGGTTATTTCACTAGAAAAACACCGACCCTGTAAGATTCAAATTCCTAGCATTCTTCTACCTTTGTGCCGTATGTTTCACGTAAAACATCTCCTAAAACCTCTCTACCGACAACGGCAAATCCTCCAAAAACTTTACACAGGCCTTTTTCTTACTTTCATCTATGTAAATCACACAAAGATCAAACTTATAACCGTTAATATAGGTTGTAAGTGCGACTTTATTTTCTTTGGAGTCTTGCGACTTAGAAAATAAGAAGTGCCCTTGTGGCGAAACATGATTACTCTGCAAATAGATCTCAATTGAGTTCCTTAACCTTCTTATTTTATTTCTATGCATATTCTCCTCAGGCTCAACAAAATCCCCTTTTATGGGCCTATTATTGATTATTTCACGTGAAACAGCTTTAACCTCAATAAAGTGATAAATACCTGCTTTTGTAGCCACAATGTCTATTTCACCTTGTTTTTTAAGGTAATTCCTACTCAAAACACTAAAACCCCGTTTTTTGAGAAACCTAACGGCAATATCCTCTCCGAGTTTTCCGATCTTGTTCAAATACATCCCGTTAGAGACAGACAATGTTTACATTGTCGTTGTGCTTAGTTACTAAATCATTATATTCATTTTTACTAAAATTTGTTACTTTATTCATAATATTTAACTAAAGGGTCTCTAACGGGATACATATTTTTACTTACAATCTGTATTGGCATTAATATTATACACTTTTCCCTCTAAAGGACATCTGTCTTTGTCCTTTAGAATTAACTTCAACCTCCCTATTGAACATAGCAATTCTTGCATTTTGACTGGATTAACTGGCATATACTAAAAAGGCCATCTATTATCGCTAATATCGCCTAAGTTGTTCGGATAAATAATAAAGAGTTCACAAGAGCTTTCACGTGTAACATGAAAATTAACCAAATCACTCTTAACCAAGATAAATTTAGTTTCAAACTTTATAATGAAAACACAGCTAAGCTAATGTTACACGTGCAACATTTCTTTCTTCGTGCTTGTAATCTAAGCAAAAAAGGATCGTTTAAAAATCTTATTGGAAGCAACTTTTTGGTTGATAAATAGAGAATATTTGCTATTTTCACGTGTAACATATGTAAAACGTTTCTTAAGAAACACTTTTAGGCTGTTTCCTGGTAAAAGCCTTATTTAACAACATAATTATGATATTTAAGACACAACTTAGCAATGTCTTTTTTACTGTCTTTTACACATGTTAACAGAGTTATCCACAGTTTTAGGCCTATTCAGGGGATAAAAGGACTTCTAAAGGTCAAAAGGACAGAAAAGTGACGATTTAAATATTCATCTGTCGAAACAGAAATTTTAAAGGGGGGGGTTGAATATTGAATAGGTCCTTTTGGAAGGGGAAGGATTATATTAAAAGAAAAGTAGGAGGTTCAACAATTAATATTAATCTAGAAGGTTTCTCAATTACATTCTATCCATTTTTAAAATCTATATTTTCTGATAGAATGTTTCAGTTAATTTGCGGGTATAGTTTAGTGGTAAAATGAGTCCTTGCCAAGGATTAGATCCGAGTTCGATTCTCGGTACCCGCACTAGGAAAAACGCCGAAAGGCGTTTTTTTGTGCGGGTAAGAAAGCAAATTTATTTGCTTTCGTCCGAGAATCGAAAGCCGGAATATGTCGCAGAGCGACTATGAGGCGGGGTCGCGACCTTTTGCGTAGCAAAAGAGTTGTGACCGATTTTATACAAAACCAGAGGGAATTTCGACCCTTACAGGGTCAGTACACCTTTTGGCTATTTTGTTTCGCTTTGCTCACAAAATAGATGCAAAAGGTTTTCGAATTCTCCTGCATGCGCCCAGAGGGAATTTCGACTCTTACAGAGTCTGTACACCTTTTGGCTAAAATTTATCTGCTAAAGCAGATAAATTTTAGGCTCAAAAGGTTTTCGAATCCCTCGCGAAAGTGCTACCCAGCACTTTCTTGGGCGCAAAAAAATCTCCCAGAGGAGATTTTTTGGTGCGCCCAGAGGGATTCGAACCCCCAACAACCGCTTCGAAGGCGGGTATGATATCCATTTCACTATGGGCGCATATCATATCTACAAATCACTAACACTTGAAATCTTACTCTAGTATGGGTAAAAATCAAAAAGTATGATCCTAAACTTTAAGCACAAAATGAGGTAAGATATTATGAACAATGAAAACTACAGAAGAAAAAACTCCTAAAAATAATGCTTTTTTCGATCTACCGAAAGAAGCCTTAGAAGTAATTGAAGTTTTAGAAAAAAAAGGATTTGAGGCATATCTAATTGGAGGATGTGTCAGAGATCTTTTTTTAGGAAGAACACCAAAAGATTGGGATGTTACAACAAACGCAACACCTGAAGAAATAATAGAAAGTTTTCCAAAAACATTTTATGAAAATAATTTTGGGACAGTTGGTGTTGTTTTTGAAGAGACCGAAGACCCAACATTAAAAGTTATTGAAATAACTCCATACAGACTTGAGGGGAAGTATTCTGACAATCGAAGACCTGATGAAGTTCATTTTAGTAAAAATTTAGACGACGATCTAAAGAGAAGAGACTTCACAATAAATGCGCTTGCTCTTGGAAAAAAAGAAGGGGAGTTTGTAGTTATTGATCTATTTGGAGGAAAGATAGATCTGCAAAAGGGAATAATGAAAACAGTAGGGGATCCAGACGAAAGATTCAACGAGGATGGACTGCGAATACTTAGGGCAGTGAGAATAGCAACAGAACTTGGTTTTTTGATCGATCCAGAAACAGAAAAGGCAATACTAGAAAATGTTTCTTTATTAAAAAATATTTCTGCCGAAAGAATTAGAGATGAATTTGTAAGAATTATTTCTTCAGACACGCCGATGAAGGGAATATTACTCTGCAAAAAATTAGGTTTGCTACATTTCATTCTTCCAGAATTGGAAGAGGGAATAGGAGCAACCCAAAATCAAGCGCATTCATTTGATGTCTTTGAGCATTTACTTAGAACCCTTGAGCATTCAGCAAAGAAAAAATTCTCTTTAGAAGTTCGTCTTGCAGCTTTGCTTCACGACATTGGCAAACCGCCAACACGAAGATTTTCTGATGAAAAAAAAGATTTTACTTTTTATGGACACGATGTTGTTGGAGCAAGAATTGCAAAAAAAATTTTGGAGAGATTAAAATTTTCAAATAAAACAATTGAGGTAGTTACAAAACTTGTGCGATGGCATATGTTTTTTTCTGATACAGAATTAATTACGCTTTCTGCAGTGAGAAGAATGGTCCGAAATGTTGGACCAGAATTAATTTGGGAACTAATGAATGTTCGTACATGCGACAGAATAGGCACAGGAAGGCCAAAAGAAAGCCCTTACAGACTTCGAAAGTATCATGCGATGATTGATGAAGCTCTTCGTGACCCAGTCTCTGTAGCTCAATTAAAAATCGGAGGGGAAGATATAATTAAAATTACAAATACTGCACCAGGACCAAGAATCGGTTTTATTTTGCTCATACTACTTGATGAAGTCTTAGATGATCCAAAAAAAAATACTAAATTATATTTAGAAGAAAAAGCAGTTGAATTATCAAAACTGTCTGACAAAGAATTAAAAGAATTAGGAATAAAAGCGAAGAAAAGAAAAGAAAGAGAGGAGGAGGAAGAATTAAAAAAATTGAGAGGAAGGCATCACGTAGAGTAAAAAACGACAATAAAAAAACTTAAAGTTTTTTTATTGTCGTCCCCGCGTAGGCGGGAATCCAGAGAATCACAATGAAAAACTAGATTACTTTTTCAAGAGAATGACAAAATATTAAATATTTTGAAAAAGCGAAAGCCACCCAGAGGGTGGCTTTTTTAGAACCCATCTCGGAAATAATTTTTTTTTAAAATTACCTTTGAGATGGGTTCTAGGAGTTTATTGAAGATAAATCGAGTATGAAGATTTGGAAGTTTGAATCCAAAAAATTAAAAATGTTGAGAATTCACTTCATAACCAACGAAACAAAATTCACTTCAAAAAATTTGAAGGAACGATTACGAAAAAATAGATTAATTTCGCTTCTGATAATATTCTATTCCTTTTAAAGGACATGTAAAGGACAGTGGTGGGGATAACTTTGTCCTTGATAAAGGACATCCAGATTTATTAATTACAGATCAACCTCAAGAAGAATAGGGCAGTGGTCAGAACCCATTACATCGCTTAGTATTTCGGCTTTTTTAACTTTCTTAGCTAGAATTTTTGAAACAAAAAGATAATCAATTCTCCATCCAACATTTCTTACGCGAGATTGTACAAAATGACTCCACCAAGAATAATGTCCGTTTCCTTTTGTAAAAATTCTAAAGGTATCCACAAATCCAGCATCAACTATATTTTGAATTCCTTCTCTTTCCTCCTTTGTGAAACCTTTATTTCCGACATTTTGTTTTGGTCGAGCAAGATCGTCTTCGGTATGAGCAACATTTAGGTCACCTCCAAATACCACAGGCTTACTTTTTTCGAGTTTTTTCATATATTCAAGAAAAGCAACATCCCAGACTTTGTGGCGTAGGTCAAGACGACTAAGATCATCTTTTGCATTTGGGGTATAAACAGAGACAACAAAACATTTTTCAAATTCTGCTGCGATAATTCTTCCTTCGGTATTTGGATCTCCATATTTGTCTTTCCCAAAATTATATTTTTTTGCAATGTCTGTTGGAAAGTCTAAAAGAACATTTTCTGGCTCAATTTTTGAAAAAATCGCAGTACCGCTATAACCTTTTTTGATGGCTGAATTCCAAAATTCCTTATAGTTTACAAGGTCTATTTGAGATTGGTGTTTTTCGGCTTTTGTTTCTTGCAGGCAAATGATGTCCGGATCATATTTTCGAACAAACGGTAAAAAAAGATCTTTTTTGTGTACCGCTCGAATTCCGTTTACGTTCCAAGAAATGATTTTCATCCCGCACTAGAAAAAGACATCGCTTTTGAAGGCGTAGCCAATTTCAAAATTACTTTTAAATTCGACTTGTAAAACTATGTTTGCAATCATCTGTGAGTTTAAGTTTTTAATGTCATTTTGCAGTGACGGGATTCATCCTGTAATTTTATCACAACAAAAAGTTTTAGGTCTTTTTACTTGCTTTTAGACGTTTTCTAGTCAATAGCTTGGAATCACTTTGTTAATAATTGACTTGGCGTTTTCAAATTAATTCCTAAATGTAACCTCTTGTTGTTGTAATATTGCAGATATACTTTCAATGCTTTGTTTAG
>JBAYHV010000003.1:0-42785 GCA_041665985.1 Minisyncoccota bacterium | reverse complement strand
TTTTGAGATTACTCCTGAGCTTTTAGATTTTCTGATCAAAAAAGGAACAGATCCAAAATTTGGAGCTCGTCCAATGAGAAGGGCTATTGAAGAAGATGTAGAAGAGAAAATTGCTTCTGGAATTATTCAAGGTGTCCTAAAACCAGGAATGACCGCGAGTTTTGAAACCGATAATGATTCTGTTAAACTTAAAATCTAAATTTGTTAAATATGGATAATCAAGATTTTAAGAGAGATTTAAAAGACCAGAGTAATGTCTATGTAAAAAAGGTTGAACTAGGTCCTCATGGTGAAAGGATCGTTGTTGTTTCTGATTCTCCTTACCATGGAATTTCAACGCAAAGAGCCTTAATTTGGGGTTTAGCTGCGATTGTTATAGGTGTTTCTTCTATGAATTCTATTTTTTATTTAGGAACACAGGCAAAAATACTTATTGTAGGAAATGAAAACAATAAAAGTGCTCTTGCTTTAAGCTCCGAACCACTGGATTCACAAGTTCTTGGAGGTTCAAATGATTCAGATAATGTCTCCCTTGATGATAGAGAGATCGCAGCATTAGAAAATTCTACTTCAACTGGAAAATATTATTTTTTGAGTGAAAAAAATACATCTCCTAGAGTCTCGGCTCTTTCGTTTGCAGTAGCGGATCTTGATACTGGAGAAACTATAATTAGTAAAAATCCTGAAATGATTTTACAGCCAGCATCAGTTACAAAACTTCTGACATCGGCTGTTGCAAAAGAAAATATTAGTTTGCATCAAGAACTTATTGTTAAAGCATCAGCTCTTTCTCCAATAAACACTGAAGGTGAACTTAGTGCGGGACAAAAACTTTTGCTTACAGATATTTTGTATCCATTATTGATGGAATCATCAAATGATGCTGCAGAAGTCATTGCTCAAAATTTTGTAGAGGGAAGAAGTGCTTTCATTGAGAAAATAAATAAAAAAGCAAGATCTATTGGTATGGTCAATTCTTCTTTTGTAGAACCAAGCGGTGTTTCTCATAACAACAATACAACAGCAAATGATCTATTAAAGCTCGGGACTTATATTTATAAAAAGCATAAAGAAATTTTGGATATTACACGAGTTAAGCAGTATGCGATAAGCGGACACATTTGGATGAACGGTAATCGCATGATGCAGATCAAAACCTTCCTAGGGGGTAAAAATGGCTACACAGAGGTTGCTGGCGAGACAACTCTAACCTTCTTTAATATTCAAATCGGAAAAGTAAAAAGAAATATTTTGCTTACTATTTTAAAAAGTCCCAGCCGGAAAAATGATGCCGATACAATAGTGAGATTCATTCAAAATAATATGAGATATTCTGAATCAGGAAATCTAGATCAGTAAACGAAGTTGCTAGTTGTTAGTGATTAGTGGCTAGTGAAAAAAAACACTTTGTCATTCCCGCGAAGGCGGGAATCCAGTATTATTGTGGTATTGTTCTAGGTTCCCGCCTTCGCGGGAATGACAAAAAAACAAATATGAAAACTATAAATTTTTGGAAAAAATTAAAAAAGCCTTTTTTTGCACTAGCGCCAATGGCCGATGTAACTGATTCTGCATTTAGAGCAATTATTACAAAATACGGCAAGCCTGATGTTTTGTGGACAGAATTCGTTTCTGCAGACGGACTTTGCCTTGCTCCTAAACTGGGAAGGGAAAAATTGTTAAAAAGTTTTGAATTCACAAAAGAAGAAAAACCGATCGTTGCTCAAATTTTTGGATCAAAACCAGAAAATATTGAAAAGGCTAGTCGGCTAATTGCAGATCTTGGTTTTGATGGAGTTGATATAAATATGGGATGTCCAGACAAAACAATTGAAAAACAATGCGCAGGAGCATCACTTATCAAAAATCCTAAGCTTGCTAAAGAAATTATTCAAGCTGCAAAGAGAGGTGCAACAAGCGGAAAAAATAAAATTCCAGTTTCAGTAAAAACAAGAATTGGATTTAATAAAATAGAACTAGAATCCTGGATCCCTGCAATTTTGGAGGAAGATATTGATGCCTTAACAGTGCATGCTCGTACAAGAAAAGAAATGTCCTTAGTTCCAGCAAATTGGGATTATGTCAAAAGAGCTGTGGAAATAAGAGATGAATTGGGAAAATCTACTTTAATAATTGGAAATGGAGATGTAAAAAATATTGAAGAGGGAATTTTAAGAATAAAAGAAACGGGATGCGACGGAATAATGATCGGAAGAGGAATATTTGGAACACCTTGGCTCTTCTCCGAACTTAGGGGTAAAAAAATAGAGCCAGATATTGAGAAGAAGCTAAAAATTTTAATTGAGCATACAAAAATTTTTGAAAAAAAATTAACTGGATTTAAAAACTTTTCAGTAATGAAAAAGCATTTCAAAGCTTATGTTACCTGCCCGCCTTGCTCTGAGCCAGCAGGCGAAGGCCGGCGGGATGAGTTTCGGAAAATGAAGGAATTACGCGAAAAACTTATGCAAACCGAAAATTCAAAAGAAGTAGAAAAAATAATTAAGGAATTTTTAAAAATTATATAAGGATTGACCGGGTTAGTAGATGTTGGCTTTGCTCTTTATTCCGTCAAATGAGAGATGTCGCGAAAGACGAATAAGACGAAGTATTTCATGACATCCGAATGCAGACGGAACAAAGGATTAACATCCTTTATTTGCGAGTCAACTTTTAGTTTAATACCTTAGATGAAGTTTTTCACGAAGAGATTTTGATAATTTAATTGCATATATTTATAAATAACGAGCAAAAAAAGACAACATTCACTACCCGATGTATTAAAGTCAACACCTTTGCATCACTTTTAAATTAATTGGCTCGGCGTTTTGAAATTAATTCCCATATGCATTCTCTCGAAGTTGTAATGAGTCAAATATTTCTCGATATCTTTTGGTATGAAAATACAAAGACCACGTCTTCCGATTTCTTCTTGTATTGTTCTGTTAAATCTCTCTAAGTGTCCATTTTCATTAGGTGACCTTGGATGAATATGTCTGTGAGTCATCTTGTTTCTTGTTACATAGTCTGTGAAATGAAAAGCAAACTCTGGCCCATTATCAGTCTGTATATTTTGAATATTGAAAGGAAAATATTTTAGTAATTTCTTTAGAAATGAAATAGTCATTTTACAACCGATCCTTTTTGAGAGTATTGCAAACCCGTATCGTGAATATACATCTAAAGCTGTATACACATATATTCGTTTGCCGTCTTTGTCACAGAAGTGAATTGTATCGATTTGTACAAGCATTCCAGGGCTTTTTGCCTCAGGTCTAGGTGGATATCTTCTTGTCTTCTTCCACGGACTACGTTTTTTCAAAAGTCCGTATCGTGAAAGTTTTCTTTTGACTGAAGAAAGGGAAACTTTCACACCTTCTGTTTTGAGTATTTCATACACAACCTCAGCACATCTTTTACTTTTCACTCTTGCATGAATGATCCGAGCAACTGTTTCTTCTGGTAGTAATTTTGGTGAATGATTTGGAGCAGAACTTCTTGTTTCAATCCGACCAATAAAACCACGAGGTGCTTTCTGACACCATCTTGCGATAGTACTTTGATTGTATCCGTAGTATCTGGATACTTCTCTTGTCGATTTACCACTTCTAACCATACGTACTGCTAACGCACGTAATCTTGGGATCTTTTCATTTGTTGTATATGCCATGTTCATACTTTACATCAGGGAGGTGATGCAAAGGTATTGAACCATTACGGTGACCTTGACAAATTAATATTTTTTCTGTACTATTGCAAAACAAATGAAACCTGTCGTACCACCAACAACACCAAGAACATTTCAAAGCAAAGGGAAATGGGTTGAAAAACCTCGTATTTCTGAGGTGCTTGTTTGTGCTTGTAGCAACAAATATATCAAAACTCGCAAAGGACAAGAGACTTGCATCAAATGTATGGTACTTGCCCTTAAGCTTAAAACAGCCTAACTTTCCTTTCAAAACTAACAGAAAAAAACCATCCGCCTCGCGGATGGTTTTTTTTCTGTTAAAATATATAGACTATCAATACTTAGCGTTAATCAAATAAATAAAAAATGTTAAAGAAACTAATGAGGATCAAAACTTGTTCGAGAAGAAAAAAAATTATAATAATAATTGGAATAATTTTTTTTGTTATTCTTATTGTTTTAATCCCTAAAAAAGAATCTACCAAAGATTACACTCTTATCTCTAATGATGACTTTAAAAATACTTCTTATTCAATCGAAGGACAGGTAGTAACTTTGCAAAATGGACTTGCGGAAACTGAGATCCTTCCTGGTTCAGCATCAAAAAAAACCACTAAATATTTTGGCAATGAACTAAAAACTGATCTAGATGGAGATGGACTCCAAGATGTTGCTTTTTTACTTACTCAAAACAGTAGCGGTAGTGGTACATTTTATTATGTAGTCGTAGCCCTCAATACAAAAGACGGTTACGTGGGAACTAATGCAATCCTTCTTGGTGATCGAATTGCTCCGCAAACTACAGAATTTAAAGATGGAAAAATAGTTGTGAATTTTGCCGAAAGACTGCCAAACGAACCTATGACAGCAAAACTTTCTCGTGGAGTATCAAAATATTTTCAAGTTCAAGATAATAAACTAATTTCAGTAACTAATTAAACAATCTTGTGGTAATGAATAAAAAAATTACAGGAATTACAGTAGGGGCTTTTGATCTTTGCCATGCAGGTCATTTTTTAGTATTCAAGGAAGCTAAAGAAAATTGCGACCATCTTATAGTAGGACTTCAAGAAGACCCTTCGATCACAGACAAAAATTATAGAGGTAAAAAGAAAAATAAACCTATTATGTCCCTTAAGGAGAGGCAAATTGTTCTTGAAGGAATTAAATATATTGATGAAATTTTCACATATACTTCAGAAGAAGATCTTTTCGATAAACTTCAAAAAATAAAATATGACATCCGCTTTATCGGAGAAGATTGGAAAGGAAAAAAATACACAGGTCACGACCTCCCCCACAAAATTTTTTATAATAAGCGTGATCATGGATACTCAACAACAGAGCTTCGAGACAGAATTCACAAAGCAGAAAAAGCAAAACAAAAAAACAAAAGGTAAAATATGTTAAAATTTAGGTATTAATCTAACCATATTTATTTTATGTTAAAAGGTTTTAAAGAATTTATCCTAAGAGGAAATGTCGTAGACCTTGCTGTCGGCGTTATGGTCGGAGCATCTTTTAGTGCTGTTATTACTGCCCTAGTGAAAGATCTGATCACTCCTTTTATTGGAGCAATTGTAAAATCTCCTGACTTTTCTGGACTTTCATTTGTTATTAATGGAAGCAAATTTATGTATGGAGATTTTTTGAATTCATTAATTTCATTTCTGATAGTAGCAACTGTCATCTACTTCTTTGTAGTAGTACCTATAAACAAATTACTCGCAATTGTAAAAAAAGGAGAACCTGCAATTCCCAAAACAAAAAAATGTCCGGAATGCTTGAGTGAAATTCCTGTAAAAGCGAAACGCTGTGCATTTTGCACATCAATAATTAATTAAGGATGAATCCGGTAGTAGAAAAAGGTAAATACCAATTGATGACACATTAGAATAAGCTAATCAATATGAATAATTACACATCAGTCGAAATAAGAAATAATCTAAAGAATTGGCAGTCATCATTTGCCTTTTCTCACTAACCGGATGGATTACGAAAAAGATTTTTTAAAGATTCCAAGAACCTGCCCTTTTTGCAAGCCAAAAGAAAATGATATTTTAAAGTCTAATAAAAGTGCTTATTTAACTTATGCATTAGCTCCTTATCATAAGGATCATTTATTAGTGATCTCCAAAAGACACATAACAGAAATCTTAGATCTAACTGATGAAGAAGTTTGTGATATTTATGAATTGAACAAAGAAGCCTTGATCATTCTCAAAAAATTAGGGTACAAAGACATCTCTGTGCTTATTAGAGACGGAGACAACACAATGAAAACAGTTGACCATTTGCATTACAACATTATTCCAAACACAAGATTAGGCGATATTGATCACGTTGGAGTAGGTAGAGTAATTCTTACACCAGAGGAAATTTCTGAAACTATAACCCGCATCCGTTCTGTTATTTAATTTTTGAAATGCAAAAACTCTCAAAAAAAGAACAAAGTTTTTTAAAGAAACTTTCAAGTCCTTCAAAAATTCAAGACTATTTAAATACCCTTCCTTTCAATTTTGAAAAAAAAGGAGAAACTTATATGTCACCTAGAAGAGTTCTTATGCAAAAAAAGGCTCATTGTTTTGAAGGAGCGCTTCTTGCCTCGCTAGCGCTTTGGCTTCAGGGCTCCGAACCTTTAATTCTTGACCTCAAAACGACACCAGACGATCAAGACCATGTTGTTGCTCTTTATAAAAAAAATGGATACTGGGGCGCGGTTAGCAAAACAAACCACGCAGTTCTCCGTTTTCGTGATCCGATCTACAAAAACATTCGAGAATTAGCTCTTTCATATTTTCATGAATATTTTTTAAATAAAAATGGCAAAAAAACTTTAATTAGTTATTCAAAACCTTTTAATTTAAAAAAATTTGGAACGAGTTGGTTAACAGATGAAAAAGAACTTTGGCATCTTGTTGAAGCCTTAGACAACTCTCCACACTTCCCTATTGTCCCCAAAATAAACAAGAAATTCATCAGAAAGGCAGACAAAATAGAGCGAAAAGCAGGATCAGTAACCGAATGGAAAAATTAATTTTTTTATTTTAACGATTAACAATAATTTGTCATTCCCGCGCAGACGGGAATCTAGTGTTCTTAGAGGTAATTCCTCTCCTAAAGAGGTTTTTCCTCTAAGGACTATTTTAAATTCTGGATTCCCGCCTTACAGGCGCTGCACCACAAGAGTACTTCTTATTTTCAGGTCACTTTGTTCCCGAAAATAAAGTCGTACACCTTTTGGATATTTTTATTCACTTTGTTCTAAAAATATCTCAAAAGGTTTTTCATTTGGGTCCCATCCCAAATTTCAACCTGCTCGGGAATAACAACAAGAAAAATGTTATAATTCAAATATGGAACCAAACGTAATTCAAAAACTAGAAGAACAAGAAAAAAAGATCGACCAAATATACGTTTCTGTTGAAAAAACAAGAAAGTATTTTGAGTGGACCCTTTATATAACTATTGCCTTGTTTGTATTGCCATTAATTGCAATGATGTTTGTATTACCTTCAGTCATGAGTGTTTACACAAATCCTCAAAGTCTCGGTCTGTAAATTATTAATTATCATTATCTTATTTAAATGCTACCTTCAGGACACTTCGCAGCAGGATACCTCGTCTCAACCGCTTTAGTAAAAATGACTGATATTAATTTGAGTATCAGCCAAGTAAATGTAATCACAATTATTGGAATATTTTCTGCTGTCGCACCTGATCTAGATCTAGTCTATTATTTTATACGAAAGAAAAAAGGCAAATTAAATAAAAACGAAAGTCATAGATTTTATGTAACTCATGCCCCAATACTTTGGCTTATTTTGGGACTTGGAATTTACTTCTTTGGAGGAACTGAATTTTGGCAAATGGTCGGGCTCGCTGTTTGGATAGGTTCTTGGAGTCATTTTATTTTAGATTCAATCGAATTTGGTATTCCTTGGCTTTGGCCAATATCAAAAAAAGTTTTTGCTTTAAAAAGAGATATTCCAGAAACTGCCGATCATGGAACAAAAATTATAAGATCACAATGGGATTTTATAATTAATACTTATCCCAAAATGATCACCTCTTTTGTCGAAATATTAATTATTGCCTTTGCTGTGATCACTTTTTTAACGCCTCATATCAGCGCTTCTAGTCTAAATTAAAACCTGTCTTAAAAATAATGAAAAAAACCATTACAAAAAGTTATAGATCTGTTGGATACGCTACAAACGGATTAAAGATAGTTTGGAACGAAGAGCACAATTTCAGAATTGCGGTCTTTTGCTCTCTTTTTGTTTTATTTTTCGCTTTTTATTTTAATTTTTCTTTTGAAGAATTTGTTTTTTGTATAATTGCAATTACCTTAGTTCTTTCATCAGAAATAATAAATACAGCAATTGAAGACCTTTGCAATAAAGTTGAACCAGATCAACATCCACTTATTAAAAAAATTAAAGATACTTCTGCTACTTTTGTTTTTATCTCTTCTTTTGGAGCACTCATGATGGGCATTCTAGTTTTTATCCATCATTTTTTCTAGTAAATTTGATATCCTATGAAAATGAAATTTGAATCAGCAGACAAAGACAGCCAATTCTACAGTACTGATCCATATACAGTTTTAGGTGTCGCAAAAGAGGCTACTTCTGATGAAATAAAAAAAGCTTGGAAAAGCCTTTTAATGGATATCCACCCCGATACAAGCAGTGACCCTAAAGCAACAGAAAAATCCCAAAACATAAACGTGGCCTACGACATCCTTACTGGAAAAGGAGGAAACCTAGGAGGTCACACCTCAAGACCCGGACAACAAGAACGACATAATCCGTACTCATCTCAATCCAAACCAGATCAAGAACATCACAAAAAAACAAAACAGCACAAGACATCTCATGATCAACCAAAAAATGAGACTAAAGAAGAAGAATTTTCTCAATTTGAATCAAATATATTTAAGGCATTAAGAACAGGAGTTGATGGCGCTTATGGATTTAGAAATTGGCTTAAGCAAGCCAAAACAAATGATCTTAAAGAAGATCGAATCAATGAATTATTTCAAACCGAGGAAGCTAAAGATATTCTTAAAGAAAATTTTTTACATGAATTAATGAATCGTTCTAGACATGATAGCGGTCCAGATAATATTTTAAGGTATATAAAAAAATGGGATGAAGTAGGAATAAAATTAGAAAATCTGTTTAATTTGCCTCAAACAAAAAAATACCTAGAAGATTCTGCAAAATACGAAATAATAAAACCTTTAACAGATACTCCCGATTCTTTTTTAAGATTTGTTGAAAAATGGAAGAAAGCAAGTATTGATCTATCCTACGTAATAAATTTGCCTGAAATTAAAAAACACTTAGAAGATTACATAAAGGATGAAAAAATTAAACCTCTAACAGATACTCCTGATGAATTTTTAAGATTTGTTGAAAAATGGAAGAGAGCAGGTGTTGATCTATCATATGTAATAAATTTGCCTGAAATTAAAAAACGATTAGAGGATTCTGCAAAATACGAAATAACAAAACCTCTAACCGATACGCCAGATTCATTTTTAAGATTTGTTAAAAAATGGAAGAGAGCAGGTCTTGATCTATCATACGTAATAAATTTGCCTGATGTACATAAATATTTAGAAGATACCTATACAGGAATGGATCTGCACAATAACATGAAAGCAAAAAAAATTATTAAAAAATGGACAGATGCAGGTTTTGATCTAACTCAAAGATCTTAATCTGTTCAATATTTTCCTACTCAATAAAGATCTCTTCTTTTGGAACTTGTTTCCCTACCTTGATCATAAAGGCCGTGAAGGCTCCCACAAGCATCAGAGGCGAGGCTAGAAGAAATACTTCATTGTAGGATGCAATTTGAGCCTTAAGGGTTATCAAACCAATAGCTTTGCTAACATCAGCTGTTGACTGTGGATAATGTAAAGATGTAAAAACTTTGGTTTAACTCTTTTAAAAAAGTTATTGCAACCATCCTAATATTTCTGTCTACTTTCCTTCTAAAATAATTTGATCTATAAGCTCTGAAGGAATTTCCTCTTCAAAAATAAAAGGTTCTTCTCCTTCAACCTCTTTTCTGTATGAGATTTTTATTTTGGGTTCTTCCTCTGTATCTTTATTTAAAATATCTATTTCAAATCCTTCTGAAAAATCAAAACCTCTATTTTTGAGGATCTTTACAAATTTGTCTCTTTCCTCTACCCCTTTAATATTTTCTATTAGTTTTGCTAAGAAACTTTCAGTTACACCTTGATGTGATCCAAAAAACCTTTGAAGCTCATTTGTTTTTCTTTCCTCTTCAGACTTTGATTGATAAAGCTGGTCAAAATTTCTAGATACAGCAATGTTTTTTTTTACAAGTTCAGCTACATTACCAGCCAATGATGAGTAAGTAGATTCTTCTGTATTACCAACCTCTTTAGAAAATTGATCACTTTCCTCTACTAAAAATTTTAAATACTCACCTTTAAAAAATCTTTCAAACGCAACTTTTCCAAATGGAGTATTTTTTTCAACAGTAAAATTAAGTCTATTATCTGTAACTATTTTACTTCCATATTCTCTTCCTTTGTTCACAACTTGCTCAAGTTCTTCGTACGTTTCTTCGCCTGTTACAGCCTCATTCTTTCCAGCCATATGATATATAGCAGTTTGTCTTGCGCGTTTTCTGTCTGTACCAGTAGCTATCGCAAAAGTAGTGTCCTCAATTTTTGCGTGACCTTTTGCATCTAATTTTCCTTTTGGAGTTAATTCCACTTCTTCATCTGGCTTTATAGGTTCAACTTTATTAGGATCCTTTTCATCATGTCTAAAAAAATCCAAAACAACTTTCGTTCTGAACACTTCTGGCATTTTCTCAAACCCATTTTCTCTTCTCTCTAATTTGTTTTCAAATCTTTCCATTTTATTTAAATTAAATATTAATTATTCTAACGATCCCCTTCTCTGCATCCACTTCCACCAAATCACCGTCTTTCAAAACTTTCGTGCAATTTCTAGTGCCAACAATGCAAGGTTTTTTTAATTCCCGAGCGATAATTGCCGCGTGCGAAGTGATTCCTCCCTCCTCGGTAACAAAAGCTCCTGCTATTTCCATAGCTGGAGTATAATCTGGCATTGTTGTACGAGCAACCAAAATATCCCCCTTAAGAACCTTATAGAGATCTGCTTTACTAAAAACCATTTTTACTTCACCTTTTACAATTCCTTTAAAAGCAACAGACCCTTTAATTGTTTTATCTAGATTGGCATTCATTGTGTCTTGAATTTTTTTAACCTCAATCGTATCTGTAATTATCTTAACCTCATCTGGTGTGCGGTAGTACACAGCTTTTCCTCTATTAAGAACATAATCAAGATCAGGAATAAATTTAGATTCTAAATAATCAATTATTTCTGAGTTAAGTAAATTTGCCACTTCTACTCGTGTCCACGTTTTTCCATTATCCTTAGTTAAGTGTTCAGCAACCATATCAAGAATATTTCTAACAGATACTTGAATCTTTTTTAGCAAATCAACTCTATCTGTCCTCAAAAATGTATACTCATTAATTATATTCGCCCATAAAATAAGCTGTTCCTCCTTAATCTTTGCCATTGCTTGACTAAGATTTAATTGATTATGTTTTACCTCATCATTAATTCTTGTCTTTTCTTGCAATGCAATTTCTAAGTTTAATTTTGCAAATTCTTCCTTAAAATAAGGAGTATCACACAAAGGTTCAATATATGAATACTCACCTTGATATTTATGTAAATCGACTAATTTTTGAATATATTCTTCTGAATTAGTTTTGTTATTTATTACAGCATCACAAATATCAAGACGCATCTTTTGATAACCATAAAGTTTAACAGGGGATGAAATAGCTTCATTAATTTCTTTCCAATCAGCAGGATGTTTTTCTTGCAAAAGCTCAATAAATTTAGGGACAATAGTTTTTTCAACAGGAAGAGGCATCCAAGCATAATCTCCTAAATCTCTAATTGTTTTAATCCCTTTTTTATATAGAGTCAAAAGTACTTTTTTATCAAAACTAGTATTATCTATAATTTCTTGTCCTACCGATTTAAATTCCTCTACAAGTTCCATATAACATTTTAGATGTTGTTCCCAACCATCTAAAGTTACAATTTCATTTAATAAAAAATCAAAAAGCTGTTTTAAAAAAATTGAGTCTACATAAATAGCTCTATTAATACCTTCAAGTGGTATTGTCATTACCCGAAGACGAGGAATATTTACATATTTTTCAAATAAAACATATGCAATTTCATCTCTCAAAACTGATTGGGGTCGTGAAAAAGTAAGAGTGAACTTTTCTAATTCAGGAATTATTTCTTTATTCATCATGTTTTGATTATTCTAACAACTCCCTTCTCTGCATCTACCTCAACCAAATCACCAGTTTTAAAAACTGAAGTTGCATTTTTTGTGCCAATGATACAAGGTTTACCTAACTCTCTAGCAATAATCGCGGCATGACAAGTTATACCTCCTTCATCTGTAACGAAGGCACTTGATTTTTTCATTGCAGGAAGATATTCCGGAGTAGTCATTGATGTTACAAGAATTTCTCCTTCTTCCAAAAGAATTATGTCCATTTTACTAAGAATAATTCTTACTTTTCCTTTTACTATTCCTTTGCAAGCAATTTGACCTTTTAACTCATTCACAATAGATTCAATTTTTTGCTCATATTCATAACCTAAACTGGCAAAAACTTCTTTAAGATTCTCTACGGTATTGTCAGTTAAAATAATACCTTCTTTCGAATACACAAAGCCAGTAAGCCTATTCTCCAATTCTTTTTCATTTGGCCTTATTCCTTGTTCTAAATATGAAAGAAGTTCTTCGGTTGATAACACTCGTAAAAGCTTAATATCAATTTTCAGATCACTTGAAATTTTTGAAAGAATTAGATCAGTTAATTTAGCCCCGTTTGGAAACAAGAACTCTGTTTTTTTTCTATATTCTAACGCAAGAGTAATTTCATTTTCATATTTCTTGAATCTAACAGGGTCGTTCTCAAGCCAATTAGGAATCCAAAACATAGTTATATAAGGACCCATAGCTTTAGATATATAAGCAACATATTTTTCATATATTAAAGCAATTTCGTTATTGTTCGATCCTATATTAATTTTCTCTATAGATAACCCATAAAAAATGTTTATTTCAGATATAAGATCATCAAATTTTTTTGTTTCACTTTTTAACCAAGTTTGATCAGTATCAATTTTTTTGAGTACAAACTCTCTAAACTCAATTGTGTGTTCATGTGGAGGCCTCATAACTTCTGTATATCCATCATGTATATAAAACAAAGTATCTGAATATGACCAACCTAACCACTCCTTGAGACCAGAAGTGTAACCTAAATGCCAAGCCTTAACATCAATAAGTGAATTATCTCTTTTTATTATTGTTTCAATTTTTTTCATAATTATTTTAAAATTCTTACAACCCCTTTTTCAGCATCCACTTCAACTAAATCTCCATCTTTCAAAACTTTTGTAGCGATTTTGGTGCCAATTATGCAAGGTTTCTTCATTTCGCGAGATACAATCGCAGCATGACAAAGAATACCTCCTTGATCAGTCACAAAAGCACTTGCTCTATTCATAGCTTGAATGTAATTTGGATCTGTCATAGCAATCACCATCACATCTCCCTCCTCAATTTTTTTCATATCGTCAAGACTAAAAAGGACTTTGCAACGAGCTGTTATTTTACCGGGAAAAGCTACTGTTCCTTTTATGACACCATCAAGCTTTTCTATAGGTAATTTTACTACTGAATTTATTTTTTCTGCTTCCTCTCCTGTGAGTTCATATCTATCACTATTAATACAAACTGAAATAAATCCATTTTTTCTATCTTGAATTATTTTTTGGTAATCAAAATTAACACTCCCATTAAGAACCAAATCAATCTCCTTAGAATCAAGATATTTTAAATCGATTGGAAAAATTTCTATTCTTTTTGCAATTTCCTCAATAAGATTCCAAGCCATTACAATTGAGTACATCAAAACATCAACTCTATAGGAACGTAAAAATCCAAAAACTTGAATTATTTTAGAAAGTTCTAATAATTCAGGGTACCCAACTAATACTTCCATGTATTCTAATTGTTGTTTTTTAAGTTTACTTTCGGCGTCCAATTTAAGTAAGTATTCTTTTTCAAAATCAGTCTTAATTAATTCTCCAAGACGTTTTTCAAAATCCTCAAATGAATATAGAACATTTTCAAAAAGATATGCATTAATCCAAGAATATTTTTGTGTGTGCATTTCTAAAAGCTTTTTAATTACTGGGTCGAAAATATTTAAATTTTCTTTTTTTAGCTTTAAAGCAATTTTTACAAGGTCGTCTTGTTCCTCGAGAACAAGAATTTTTCTGAATGGTAAAGTTAGAGCTGTTTGATATTCAAAAAAATCATTTTGTGAAAAAGATTTTTCTTTAACAAATTTGGAAAGTTCAATACTAAAATGTTCCGTAAGAATTTCATCAAATAAATGAACACTCATCATGAAAGGCATAAACTTTTTAAGTTCTTCAACTAATTTTGAAAATGAATCAGAAACCTCTTTATTTGATAATTTACTAAAATTCTTATCTTTAATTTTTTGAAAATAGGCAACTAATTCATCTGATTTAAGAAGACAATTGTCAGCAAACTTTTTCATATAACTCACATCTTCTTTGTATCCTTCTTCAATAGTTTTTCTTATACTATCCCAATCACTTTGTAAATCGAGATAATCACCATTTTCCAACCACACACAAAAATTCCTCTCAAAAGAATAGCCGAGTTTTTTAGCATATAAAGTCGATTCTCCTTCAGCAAAAATTTCATCAAAAAGCACCGAGTGATGCCATTTCCCTCTTTTTCTCCATACTTTATTTGATAACTTGTCTAGGATTTGATTAATATTCTTGTTCATATCAAATATATCCTATTTTAATGTAGTAATCGGTCTACTTTGCGTAATATAAAATTCTCCGTCTTCAAAAGCCCATTCAATATCACAAGGAAAACCGTAGTGATTTTCGATTTTCAAAATGAGTTCTGAAAATTCTAAGATTTCTTTTCCTGAGAGACACTGTTCATTTGCTTTTTTTGATGGAAGATCTTTCCATTCGTTTCCGCCAAATGCAAGCCGAAAAAGACCTCGGTCTTTTTCGGCAATATTTACATCCAAAATATTTCTTGGTTCTTTTTCTACAACATAACTATCGGGAGTTATCTGCCCAGAAACAATCGCTTCTCCAAGACCCCAAGAAGCTTCAATGATCATTTGATTTCTATCTTCAGTTACAGGATGCACTGAAAAAGCAATTCCTGATTTTTCACTATTTACCATTTTTTGAATAACTACAGCAACAGAAATATGTGTGTTATGTAGACCTTTTTCAAAACGATAAAAAATAGCTCTTGGCGTAAAAAGTGAAGCAAAACATTTTTGAACATTTTCTAAAATATTTTCCTCTTTTGTGTTTAAAAAACTATCTAGCTGTCCTGCCCAAGCATTTTCTGCTCCGTCCTCTGCAGTAGCACTTGACCTGACAGCCACAAATTCAGTATCTAGTTTTTTAAAAGAATCAGTAATTTCTTTTTCCAAAACTTCTGGCATCTTGGCTTTATGAATAAGCTCCTGAATTGTTTCGGAAGCATTTTCAATAGACTCCATTTCTTTATGATTAACTTTTGCAAGTGAAGCCTCAATTTCAGAAATTAGATCAGTTTCTCGAATAAAAAATTCGAAGGCATCAGAAAGAACAACAAAACCAGGTGGTACTGGAATATTAGCCTTGGTCATCTCACCTAAGGAAGCACCTTTACCTCCTGCAATTTCTGCATCATTTTTGTTTAGGTCTTTAAAAAATTTAATGTAATTCATTTTTATATTATTAGCTAAAAAATACTTTTCTAATTTTCATCACAATGTGGGCAAAGTCTACTTCTGTTCTCGTCGAGGATAAGTTCCTTATTTATTTCTTTCATATTACTTTCCTACAAAAAAGAAAACTCCAGCTACTACAATTCGATAAATTCCGAATCCAGTAAATTTATGATGCTGAACGAATTTTATAAATGATTTTATTGCTACAAATGCGACAACAAAAGAAACTAAAAATCCAACAAAAAGTAATCCAAACTGATCAGGAGTTATATTTGCTCCTCCTTTAATTAATTCGAGTCCTGTGGCTGCAACCATAGTAGGAACCGCTATTAAAAAAGAATATTCTGTTATGGTTTTTCTATCAATACCTATTGATAATCCTCCGATAATTGTTGCCGCTGATCTAGAAACTCCAGGAATTATGGCGATAGATTGAAAAAGACCAATTTTAGTACAATCTTTATAAGTAAGTTTTGTAATTCCATTTTCTTCTTTACCTGTTTCATTTTTTTTCAAAATTTCAAAAAGAATAATAACAACTCCTCCTAAAAACAAAGACCAAAGCACGACACTCTCGCTTCCAAGAAAATTTTTTACGAGTTTATAAAATATCAAACCGATAATGGCTGTTGGAATAAAACCAACAATAATTCTTTTCAGAACTTCAATATCAAAAAATTTTCTAAAGTACAAAGCCACAACAGCAAGGATTGCCCCGAGTTGAATTATTATTTCAAAACTTTTCAAAAAATCACTTTGAGTAAGCCCCAAGATCCTTGAAGCCAATATCATATGTCCTGTAGAAGAAATAGGTAGAAATTCAGTGACTCCCTCTACAATTCCCAAAATAATTACGTCTATAAAATGCATATACATTAATCTATTAATCAAATAATCTATATATTTTACAGCACAGTCTTTGTTTATACTAATCAAAAAAACTTAATGCTATAATCAATATCTTCATATGCATTTGGAAAAAATAATCATGGATTTTATATTGTCGCAACAAATTTTCTTCGAACAATTTGGTATTTTAACTGTGTTTATTACAGTAGCTTGTGAATCTCTTCCTATTTTAGGCTTTGTAATTCCTGGTCAAACTATTCTCATTCTTGCTGGTATTTTTGCCAGACTTGGAACATTTCCATTTTGGCAACTCTTCGTAATTGCTGCTATAGGTTCCTTTATCGGAGATGTAGTTGCTTATTGGCTTGGAAAAAAATATTCAAAACCTATACTTCATCAAATTTCAAGATTTATAAGCAAGGAAAAAATAGAAAAAACTCAAACTCTTACAGAACGACATTTAGGTAAGGCAATTTTTTTCGGTAGGTTCAACTCTTTAACAAGATCTCTCTCACCTTTTTTTGCAGGAGTCTCAGATGTTAAAGCTTTAAGATTTATTGGACTAGCATTTATTTCTGGGATTGTTTGGTCTTTTACTTTTTCAATACTAGGATTTGTACTTGGAGAAGGATTTCAAATTATTCTGCCAGCTATGGGAAAATTTTTAGTGATCGCTACGGCAATAACTATTTTTATTATATATATAGGAGAACTAGCAAAAAAAAGGGGTCTAAAATTTTCAAGCAAACAAATATGGCTTTTTGTGACATCAATTATATCTATTTACGCTTTTGCAATAGTGGCTCAAAACGTAACAGATCATTCCGCCTTTTCTATTATTGACCAACAAGTTGCAGAATTTGTAGCTTCGTTTAGAAACTCAATTGCCTTATGGACAATGTGGTGGCTTGGTTTTATTGGACCAAAAACTTTTTTCCTAATAGCACTGATACCGACCTTTATCTTATACAGATCAAAACGCTATAAAGATCTCACTTTTTTTGGGGTTACATTATTATTAAGTAGTCTTTCAGTTATTCTTTTAAAAATTTTCTTTTCAAGACCAAGACCTCTTTTTCATTTTATTTTCAAAGAAACCAGTTCAAGTTTTCCTAGCGGACATGCGGTCCTCGCAACGATCTTTTTGGCTTTGATCTGCTATGAAGCCAAAAATTATATGAAGAAATGGCAGCTTATTTTGCTTTATGCATTTTCTGGCGTTCTGATATTTCTAGTTGGTTTTTCAAGACTTTATTTTGGAGTCCACTGGGCAAGTGATGTAATTGGAGGATTTTGTTTCGGAATATTTTTCTTTTCAACTTCCCTTCTTTCGTTTGAATTATTGGAACAACTTTACAAACGAATTAAACAAAAAAAAATAATATAATGATCCAGCACTGAAATTTTAATTCGATTATGTTCGGATACAATTTCAGAAGTTAATCAAAGTAAGGTTTTTCAATATTATTTAAAATAATATTGAAAAAAATTTGAACATAATCGAAATTAAATCTTTCTTTAAAATAGTTTATACTGTTTAAATAAAGGATAAATTGGAAAGAATACTTTATAATATAATGTTAGTAAAAATAGTCGAAAGATTTAATAAATTAAAATTCTAGTGACTGGAATGAGTTACCATCCACCAAAAAAAATATTAGAAAGATATGCTGATATATTGGTAAATTTTGCATTGGGTTCAGGAAAAGGAGTTCAAAAAGGTGAGACTGTATACCTTACAGTTAATGAATATGCCAAGCCTCTATATATAGAGCTTTATAAAGCAATTATTAAGGCTGGAGGAAATGTAATCCAGAATTATATTCCAGATGATAAAGAAACTTATGATAAATCAAACGCAAATGTTTCAAGACTTTTTTATGAGCTAGGTAAAGAAGAACAGATAAAATATTTTCCAAGTAAATATCTAAAAGGTTTAGTTGATGAAATAGATCATTCAATATATATATTGTCTGATACAAACAAACATATTCTTAAAGGAATTGACCCAAAAAAAATAATGATGAGAGGTGAGGCTTTCAAACCTTATATGAATTGGAGAAATGAAAAAGAAAATAATGGGAAATTCACTTGGACTTTAGCACTTTACGGAACGCCTGCAATGGCCAAGGAAGCTCGTATGTCACTTAAGAAATATTGGGATGAAATAATTCAAGCTTGTTTCCTAGACAAAAAAGATCCTATCAAAGAGTGGAAAAAAGTTTTTGCAATGGTAGAGAAAGCTCAAGACAAATTAAACTCCTTAAAGATCGATAAAATGCATGTTGTAGGACCAGATGCAGATCTTTGGGTTCACTTAGGTAAAAAAAGAAAATGGATGGGAGGAAGCGGAAGAAATATTCCTTCATTTGAAATATTTACTTCCCCATATTGGCCAGGGACAAACGGTTGGATAAGATTTTCTGAACCACTTTACCGTTATGGAAATTTGATCACAGGAATTGAACTTTGGTTCAAGGATGGAAAAGTCATAAAAGCCAAAGCAAAAAAGAACGAAAAAGTTCTTAAGCAAATGATCGCAACAAAAAATGCTGATAAGGCTGGAGAATTTTCCCTAACAGATAAAAGATTTTCTCGCATCACAAAATTTATGGCGGAAACTTTATTTGATGAGAATGTTGGAGGTCCAAACGGAAACACTCATATAGCCCTTGGAAATGCCTATCATGACTGTCTTGCAGACGACCCTTCAACTCTAAACCCTGAAGACTGGGAAGAATTAGGCTTTAATGCATCTTCAGTTCACACTGACATAGTTTCAACTACTCCAAGAACAGTAACAGCTTACCTACAAGACGGAACAGAAATGGTGATATATAAAAATGGAATGTTTACATTTCTTTAAATTCTAGGAATCAACATAATGAAAACCTGGTCTAAAATTCAAATCCAAAATCATATTTTGGCTGCAAAAAAACTTGGTCTAATAAAAGACGAAGTAGCTTTGTTCATAAAATCAAATAAAAATATTTACGAAAAAGATGTTGTTGATCTTATAAAAAGATCTTACAAAAAACACGAACTAATAAATGACAGCAAAAAAGAATTTGGAATTGTGGCTTTTGGAAAAAATACAAAAGAAGTTCATTACTTTCCTTCTTCTACTAGCAACTCTAAACTAAAAACTAACAACTTAATTTTGCTTGATATTTGGGCACGTCTAGATAAACCCAACGCTCCATATGCTGACATGACTTGGATGTTCTACTTTTCCCCTAGGTCGGGACAAGGGGAAATTCCAGATGAAATTCAGAATAAATGGAAAATTCTTTCTCAAGCGAGAGACGAAGCTATTGGATATATTGAAAAAGAGATCGCACAAAATAAATTACCTGCCAACCATGGACTGAGCCATCAGGCGATGACTGGTTGGCCTAGAGGTTTAGACATAGATAGAATCTCGCATGATGTCATAGGAAAGGCTGGTTTTGGAGAATCAATTCAACATACAATTGGACACTCTCTTGGATTTAAAAGTCCTCATGGGGATCTACCTGGAATAAATTGGAGGGAATATTCCCCTATTTTAAAAAATGTTGGATACACGATTGAACCTGGAATGTATTTTGAAAAATACGGGATGAGAACTGAAATCGATTTCTATATAACAGAGCAAAATAAAGTTGTTATCACCACACCAATTCAAACTGAAATTGATACTATAAAGATATGAAAAAAAAGGAAAATCAAAAAAAAGTCTTGGTTTTTGGAACTTTTGATATTATTCACCTAGGCCATATCCATTTTCTTAATGAAGCAAAAAAACTAGGAGAGCTTGTAGTTTCTATCGCGAGCGATGAAAGTGTCACTTCAAGAAAAATAAATAAGCCTTTAAATAACACTTTGACTAGAGTAAAAAATATTGTAAATATTGGAATCGCAGAAAAAGTAATTACAGGAGACAAAAGTTTAGGCAACTGGTCTGTTATAAAAAAAATAGATCCAGATATTATTGCAATTGGTTATGATCAAAAAGAATTAGAAATTGCTTTAAAAGAATCAAAGAAAAAATTAGGATTTAAATTTTTAATTAAAAAAATCTCTTCAAAAAACCCAAAAAAATACCACTCAAGCATCATTAAAAACAAACTTAAATAAAACATGCAATATCTTGACCCCTTATTTTTAATTCAAACTTTAGGACTCGTAGGAGTCCTCTCGATAATTTTTGCTGAGTCAGGATTATTTTTTGGTTTTTTTCTTCCGGGTGATTCCCTACTTTTTACAGCTGGTTTACTTGCCTCACAAAATTATTTAAATATTTTTTATTTATTACTTTTTGGAAGTATCGCTGCAATTTTAGGAGATAGTGTTGGCTATGCTTTTGGCAAAAAAATTGGACCTAAATTATTTACAAAGGAAGATTCTTTTTTATTCAACAAAAAATATATCGACAAATCAAAAGTTTTTTTTGAAAAGTATGGAAAGAAAGCCATCATTTTAGCAAGATTCATACCTGGAGTTAGAACTTTTACTCCAATTATTGCCGGTGTTGGTACTATGCCATACAGACAATTCATAACCTACAACATAATCGGCGGAGCAGGTTGGGTAATTTTTATGACCTGTCTTGGATATTTTTTTGGAAGACTTGTCCCAAACCCAGATAAATACATTATCCCTATCGTTATTTTGATCGCTTTTGTCTCTATAACACCTGGTTTAATTGAATATATTAGAGGTAGAAAAAAATAATTCTATTTAGGAACTTTTCCCTTTAGGGCGGGTCACTTTCCTTTTAGGGCGGTCTAAAAGGTTTTAGACCGCCCTAAACCAAATTTAGCTAGTAATAACAACGTAAAATAACCACGGCAAACTGTGCACTAAAATGAACTCGCCCGTCACCCTATCCGTTTAAGCGGGTAAGGCGACGGGGCTTGCCCCGCTACTTTCAAAAGGTCTTGATTACTTAATAATGACAACTTTTAGTAACATTTCTTTTATATTGATTTGCAAAAATACACTTTGTATAACTGCTTTATTTGATGCGTAATCATTATCAAGACCATTTTATAGTGACGGGACTTGCTATAATCTCCCAAAAATGTTTTAATTGTGAGGCGGCAGAAGCCGCTTTTTTGTATATAATATTAGACCCTTTATCCCGAAATCATTCGGAATGAACTAACCAAATAAAATCAATGGACATAAGAAATATCGCCATAATCGCCCACGTGGACCACGGAAAGACCACTCTAACAGATGCTCTAATGAAGCAGACTGGAATGATCACAACTGACGTATCCATGGACTCAAACGCTCTAGAAAAGGAGCGCGGTATTACTATTTATGCCAAAAACACATCTATTTTTTACAAAGATACAAAGATCAATATTGTTGATACACCAGGACACGCCGATTTCGGTAGTGAAGTAGAACGAGTTCTTCGATCAATTGACTCAGTTCTTTTGGTTGTGGATGCTCAAGAAGGTCCTATGCCACAAACACGTTTCGTGCTAAAAAAATCTCTTGAACTTGGTCTTAAACCAATTGTAATTATCAATAAAATTGATAAACCAGCATCAGACCCAGCAAGAGTTCACGATGAAGTTCTAGAACTTTTCATCGATCTTGGGGCAAATGACGAACAACTTAACTTCCCTGTTGTTTACGCAATTGGAAGACAAGGAATCGCAAAGAAAAATCTATCAGACGAAAGTGATAACCTAAATCCAATTTTGGATGTTGTTCTTGAACACGTTCCACCAGCAAATACAAAAGACGATGTTCCTCTTATGGCACAACCTTTCAACCTTGCATACGATAACTTTCTTGGACGTATGGCAGTTTGCAGAATTTACGAAGGTACTATTACAGACGGAGAAACAGTTATCGTAAAAAAAGCTTCAGGTGAATCAAAAAGTTATAGACTAACAAAACTTTTCACCTTTGAAGGAATTGCAAAAAAAGAAGCAAAACAGGCTCATTCTGGAGATATTGTTATGATCGCTGGAATTCCAGATATTTATATCGGAGACACAATTTGTCACGATGCGTCACAGGTTGCACTTCCTGCCATCAACGTTGATGAACCAACAATTTCTCTAGACTTTTTCGTTAACGATTCCCCTTTTGCAGGTCGCGAAGGAAAATTTGTTACAACTCGTCAGATCAGAGACAGACTAGAAAAAGAACTTGAAGTAAACATTGGACTTAGAGTTGATTTTACAGGATCAGATAGATTCCGTGTCTATGGAAGAGGAGAACTTCACATTGCAATTCTACTTGAAAACATGAGGAGAGAAGGTTTTGAACTTTCTGTTTCTCAACCTCACGTAATTGTTAAAGAGGAAAACGGCAGAAAAGTAGAACCTTACGAAGAAGTTACTATTGATACACCGGAAGAATTCAGTGGAGCCGTTATCGAAAAACTTGGAAAAAGAAAAGGTATTATGCACGACATGAAGCAAGAAGGTTCTCAAGTTAGAATTATTTTTGAGATTCCAACTCGTGGACTTTTGGGTTACAAAAACCAATTCGTTGTAGATACAAAAGGAGAAGGAATTATTTGCTCTCGTTTTATAGGATTTAAAGAATATGTTGGAGTTATCGAAAAAAGAGAATCCGGTTCAATGGTTTCTATGGAATCTGGAAAAGCTCTTGCCTTTGCACTTGATAACCTACAACAAAGAGGTGTTCTTTACATCGGTCCTGGAATTGAACTCTACGCAGGACAAGTTATCGGAGATACTTCAAAAGGTGAAGACATCGACGTAAACCCAACAAAAGGAAAACAACTTACAAACATGCGTGCCTCAGGTAGTGACGGAACAACATACCTTACACCTCATCAAGAAATTGATATTGAAAAAGGACTTGAAATTATTCACGATGATGAATTACTTGAAATCACTCCAAAGTCTGTAAGACTACGAAAGAGATACTTAACAAAAACGGATCGTGATAAGGCGATGAGAAAAGCTAGAGGATTGGACTCATAATTTACAAAATAAAAAAAATACCGCGATGCGGTATTTTTTTTATTAATGGGTGTAATCTCCTATTCTTGTACGTTTTATTGAATACGCTAGCGAAGGAACTCCTATGATTTTTCCAAGCCCTTGTGCCAAGACTCTCATATAGGCTCCACCAGTTGAAGAAACTTTTAGTTTTAAAATTGAAAATTGAAAATTGTTATCTTGAAGATTTTCTCGCCAAAGTCGAAGTATTTCTTCTTGACGAAAATCTCCTGTAACTTTGCTGATCTTTAATTCAATATTTTGTAATAATTCCTGAGCACTTATTTCTCTTCGTTCTAAAAAAACAATGTCTGTAATTTTTGCATTTGATTCAACTTCTTTTTCTTCGCCTTCCCTTGCCCACTGCCAAAGAGGTTTACCTTCAAAAGTTTTTGAAGAATAAGCTGGATATTTTTGAGGGAGAGATTTTATTTGTTCTAAAACACTTTGAATATCATCTTGTGCGAGGCTTAGCCTCCCTTTTTTGTGGGAGGCTAAGCCTCGCACAACTTTACCTAGCAAGTCTCCAGTATCAGTTTCAAAACCAAAAAGGACCTCAACCTCATATTCCTTCGATAAATATAAATAATCGTCTTTCTTCTTGCATTCTTCTCCTACAAGGAGCAAAAGTAGGCCTTCTGCCATTGGATCAAGCCTTCCGGCATAAGTCATTGGAAGGCCTGAATACTCTGGATTACCTGCTTTAAAACGCTTTAAGCACTCCAAAGGGGTTTCACCCGTAGGCTTTATAAGTAATATTTTAGATTGTATTTTAGTCATATTTTGAAGCTAAAGCGCTTTGAAAAAACGCTCGTCCACAGTAGAATATCATTATAATGTCAGAAAAAAAGCAAAAAATATCAACCGAAAGTTATAAAGGTGTTAGTGACTTCTACCCAGAAGACATGGCAATCGAGAAATATATTTTTGAGATCTGGAGAAAAACTGCGGAGAGTTTTGGATATGTAGAATATGGAGCTTCAATTTTAGAACCAACAGAACTATACAAAGCAAAATCTGGCGACGAGATTGTAAACGAACAAACATATTCATTTAAAGATAGAGGCGATAGAGATGTAACTCTTCGTCCAGAAATGACTCCGACAGTAGCACGAATGGTTGCTCAAAAAAGACGTGAATTAAAATTTCCTCTTCATTGGTACTCTATTCCAAATCTTTTTAGATACGAAAGACCTCAAAGAGGTCGCCTTCGCGAACACTTCCAACTTAACTGCGATATCTTTGGCTTAGAAGGAATTGAAGCGGAAGTTGAAATGATTTCCCTTGCATACCAGATAATGAAAAATTTTGGACTAAAAGACGAACAGTTTGAAATAAAAATAAATAGCAGAGCATTGCTTACAGAAACTTTAACAAAACAAGGAATTGATCCTGAAAAAATTACTGATGTAATCAGGTTAATTGATAAAAAAAATAAACTAAAAGATTTTGACGAGCAATATAAAAAACTAACTGGAAAAGAATTCAATCTGACTCTTTCCGCAAATACAAAAATTGATTCACTGATTGCAAAGTTAAGTGAAAAAAATATTCAAATAATTTTTGACCCAAGCTTAGCAAGAGGTTTTGATTACTACACAGGAGTTGTTTTTGAAATTTATGACAAAAATCCAGCAAACCCTCGAGCCCTTTTTGGAGGAGGAAGATACGACAATCTACTTGATATTTTTGATGTAGAAAAAGTTCCAACAGTGGGATTTGGAATGGGAGACGTAACAATCAGAGATGTTTTAGAAACTTATGGTCTTTTACCCGAATACAGATCAACCACTCAAGTTGCAGTCCTTCCTATGTCTTCTGATTTTTATGATGAAGCAGAAATAATAGCTAGCGAATTTAGAAAAAACAATATAAATGTAGTAATTGATTTTAGTGATAAAAAGATCGGGGATAGAATTTCAAAAATCGATAAGGAAAAAATTCCATATATTCTGATAATTGGAGAAGAAGAAATGAGAACAAAAAAATTTAAACTGAAAAGGCTTTCTACAAAAAAAGAAATAGAAATAACCTTAAATGATATTAAAAATATAATCTGGAAAAATATTTAGTGCTATGGGTTACGAAAATGAAGAAATAGAATTAGTAAGAAAAATAAACGAATCTGCAAAAGAATTTATTCTAGTTAATATCCAAGAAATGGCGGATCTAACTGATTCTAAAAAAGTATGGAATAAAGATGAAATTTTGGAATTTGTGCAGAAATATTTTGATGTATTGAATAGTATTGATACATATGCCGGAGCATCAGAAAATCATCACGATAATAAAGGTTTAGTGTATTTCGATTTTAGTCCAGATAATTTAGCAAAAATAAATGTTTTTTTGAAACAAAAAGTAATTCCTAGATTAGAAAAAAATGAAGAAAAGACAGGGTTTAGTGAAAAAGACAAAAAACAACTTGAGAAATTTATAAAACAATTAAAGGAAGCTGTGATATTTGGAGAAATTTATAAAGCTGGATCATATAAACAAAAAAATGCGTAAAATAGTATTTGACATTGAAACAAGAAATATTTTTGAGGATGTTGGTAAGGCTGATCCATCACTTTTAGACATTTCTGTTGTTTGTATTTACGACTATTCTACTGATGAATATTCAAGTTATCTTGTAGAGGAACTTCCTAAACTTTGGAAAATTTTAGAGGAAACCGATATTCTGATTGGATTCAATAGCAATCACTTTGATATTCCTTTATTGAACAAATATTATCACGGAGATTTGAACAACATTCAAAGTCTAGATCTTCTCGAAGAAGTCAGAAAATCTATCGGAAGAAGAGTGGGCCTTGGAAATATTGCTGAGGCAACGCTTGGATATGGAAAAAGCGGTCACGGTCTTCAGGCGGTTGAGTGGTGGAAAAAAGGAGATATAGAAAGTATTAAAAAATACTGTATTGACGACGTAAAAGTAACTAAGGAGGTTTATGAATACGCTCTTAAAAATGGAAAGTTAAAATACAAAGATGGTGAAATAATAAAAGATGCTATAATTGAAACCAAAGATTGGGGAGAAAAAAAAGATGCAGTTCTGAATAGATCTCTCTTTTTTTGAGATAAGTTTTAAGTTTAATTATAAGTTTTAAGAAATAAATAAAAATGGAAAGCGAAACACAACACGAACATATTACTCACGAGCATCATCACCCTCATTCAACATCAAAACAAAACCCTTGGGCTATTCCATTGGCAATTGTTTTAGCTGGAGGAATTGTCGCTTTGGCAGTTTTTTATTCAGGAAAAGCTCCAACTTCACCAACAGCAAAAAATGCTCAAGGAACTACTCAGCAAGACATTAAAGTTAGACCAATTGATTCAACAGATCATATTATCGGTGATCCAAATGCTCCAATAAAAATTGTTGAATATAGTGATCTAGAATGTCCATATTGCCAAGTATTTCACGCAACAATGGAACAAGTAATGAAAGATTACGAAGGAAAAGTTGCTTGGGTCTACAGAAGTTTCTGGTCAGTTAGAAAACTTCCCGATGGATCAACTTTCCATCCACTTGGAGGCAAGGCTGCTGAATCTGCTGAATGTGTAGCAGAACTCGGAGGTAATGATAAATTCTGGGATTACATGGGAAAAGTTTTTGCTGATCAAGCAAATGGAAGTTTAGAAAATCTAAGTAAATACGCAACAGCAGAAGGAATTGATAAAACAGCTTTTGATAAATGTCTTTCAAGCGGAAAATACACAGCAAAAGTTGAATCTTTATATCAAGAAGGGTTAAAATCTCAAGTAAATGGAACACCTAACGCATTCGTAATCAGTAAAAATGGAATCATAGTTATTCCAGGTGCGGTGCCTTATGCACAAGTTAAAGCAGCTTTGGATAACATAATCAAGAATCAGTAAGAAATAGTTTGTAGGTAAAAAGTTCAAAACCCCGCATTTGCAAAGCAAATGCGGGGTTTTGTTATTTCAGTTTGAACGGGAATGAAAGAAGAAAAATTATTTCCAGATTTCTCTTAACTTACAGTATTCACAAGTCTCATCTTCACATTTATTTTCTAAAATTTTTCCAGACCAAACTGAGTCAATTAAGGATTGAATATTTTCTTTTACTTTTTCAATATCTGAATCCAAAATTTCAAAGGTTTCTATTGCACATCTTCCTTTTTCATCAGGAGTTAAAAAAACCAAAGATGGAATAATATTTTTATTCTTGTACTCCCGCCTGCCATCGCCTGCTGGCTCAGAGCATGGCGGGCAGGTTGAATTATCTCCTCGTAACAATAGCTTATAGAAAACCAACTGGCGAAAATAATCTCCATTTGAGCTTTTTGTATTTCCTTTAATTTCATTTTCGCTCATCTTCCCTTTTGTTTTATAGTCAAAAACTAGGACTTCTTTATCTTTAATGATCATTACATCAAGCCTTCCATGAATTGGAATTTGAATTTCCTTATTTAAGAACTTTCCATCAAAAATATTTTCACTCCATTCTTCTGCATGAACTTCCCCTTCTGTATTTAAATGAGGATATAGACTATGAGCTATATTAGGTGCATTTGTATGCAATTCTTCAATAATTGATTCCTTTTCAAATTTTGGTAAAAGTGAAGTACTAATATATTCTGAAACAGTTTCTTTTATTATTTTCTCAATAGTTTTTTCATCTTTTTTAGATGATTTCCATATTTGATCAAAAGCCTTATGCATAGCATTTCCTTTTTCGGACGATGCATTTGGACCTTCTGGAACCTTCAAAATACTTTTCCAAATAAATTCGCACGGGCACTTTAAAAAGTGGTTTAAGGCTGTTACAGACAAACCTTTTTCTACCAAGATATTTTTTGCATAATCTAGGATCTTTTCACCCGCCTGCCATCGCCTGCTGGCGAAGCCAGTGGCAAGCAGGTCATTTTGCGTTTGTGGTATCGACTGTTCTTTTACGGAGTCATTATTTAATTCAGATATAAATCTGATCGGGGTAAATAATTTTTCATCTCTATTTTTTTCTGGAACAAGCAATGTTACATGTTTTTTTGCTCTGGTCAGGGCTACATAAAATAATCTACGAATATCTTTTATATCTTCTCCCTGTCCGCCATGCTCTGAGCCTGCAGGCGATGACAGGCGGACTTCTTCTTTCGTGGCCTCTGGCAAAACAAAATATTCAGAATGTTTTCGGCTGATCCATGCTTCCTCTGTTGCAAATGGAATAAAAACATAATCAAATTCCAATCCTTTGCTTCCGTGTGCGGTCATTGCCAAAACTCTTGTTTCTGGCGCACCAGTCGAAACTTTGACGCTTTTTTCTTCGGCTGAACTTTTATAAGCAAGTAAATTTTCTATTAGCTCTTTTGAACTGCTAAATTTTCCTTGCTCTAGGATCTGCTCAGACAAAGAAATGATCCCTCTCCAAACTTCAACAAAACTTGGGTCACGGGCAATAATTTCTTCAAAGCCAGACAGTCTTGCAAGCTCAGTTAAAAAATTAATAGGATTATCATTTGTAATATTTTTCTTAATGATCTTTAATGCTGGGATCATCTTTTCTACTAATGCCAAATTACTGGTCCTTAAGGCTTTAAGAGCCTCGATCTCGGATTCAAAATCCAAGTGCCAAAGTCCTGAGGCTATCGTCTTGCTTAAAAATTCGGTTTGAGAAAGATCATTTAAAAATCCAATCAAAGAAAAGAAGATCAAACCTACTGGGTGAGAGAAAATATTTATCTCTCTTTCTGAAGTTACTTTTATATCCCTATCATTCAAAGCTCTGATGATATTTTCTAGATCCTTATTTTTTCTAGTTATGATGGCAATTGTCGCTTCTGGTTCTGTCTTTAAAATTTCCTTAATTTCTTTGCTCAAATATTCTTCCGCAGAAAATATATCTGGAGCAGAAATTATGTCAATCGGCTTAAAAATATCTCTGTGTCCCTTAAGCTTTACTCTAAGGTCTTGATGTTCATTCTCTGAATAGTTTTTCTCGATCATCTCAAAACTTGCATCAAGAATATGCTGGTGCGATCTAAAGTTATCTTCTAATGCAATAACTTTTATATCCTTCCATATATTTTTAAATTTAAGGAAGTTTGAAACAGAAGCGCCTTGGAAGCGATAGATCGCTTGTTTTTCATCTCCCACTATAAAAACATTTGGGTTATCGAAAAAATTGGCGATGGAAAAAATAATTTCATTTTGAGCATCGTTCGTATCTTGATGTTCATCCACTAAGACATATAAAAATTTTTCTTGGATCAGTTGCAAGAAAAGTTCATCATTTTTTAAAGCTTTGAGAAGTTCAAAGATCAGATCATCATAATCGATCTTGTTTTTTTCTCTTTTTAACTTTTCATATTCTTCATAAACTTTAGAGAACAAGATCGTCTTTTCGCATTTTTCGATCAGTTTTTTTGCTTCAGCCTTTAGTCCTCCCTTGCTTTCTCCTCGAGTCGAAATTGAATTCTCATCTTTTTTTATTTCTTTATTTTTTTCATTGGCAAAACTTGCTACCATTTCTGGCGTTAAGGCACCTCGCTTTGATTCGCTTATATTATGAATTATTGATCTAATATAAAATTCTGGTTTTCCTAAAGGACGAAGAGTAGAAAATTCTTTTTTCTCAAGAATTTTTTTGATCAATTCTTCATTTTCTATTTCAGTTAATTGTTCTGCTTTATCAAGATGAAAAAAATGATCTCTGTATTCCGATATCAATGATGCCGAAAAACTATGAAAAGTATGAATTCTAACTTCATCTGCCCTGCTTCCAATGATTTCCCGCAGTTTCTTTTTTATAGCCTTTACGCCGGAGTCGGTAAAAGTAATAGCCAAAATACCTGAAGGAGGCGTATCTGTAAGACGCAAGATGTTTGCAATGCGTAAAGTAAGAATAGTCGTCTTACCAGTGCCAGGCCCCGCTATAACCATTACAGGCCCTTCTATAGTGTCCACAGCTTCCTTTTGGTGCTTAGTTAGAGTTTTGTATTTGGTTTGAAATTTCTCGTCATTCATAAACAAATTATATCACTTGTATGCTACAATCCCACAGAAAGCTTGAACTATGAAATCAATAATCGAAATCATTGGGTATTTTACCCTCATTAACGGAGATGGAACCGAGAACAAGACAACGAAATGCAAAATCACCGGCACAATAACAGGAACTGGAGGAGATCTCTTTGATCATTACGGGGACTCTGACATACACAACGTTTCTTTCAAACCAGAAATGGAACTATCCTTTGTTAAAAGTTACCTGCAAGATAAGAACAGAAATCCTATCACCCACAGACTTAATTTTAATCCCGAAAAAAGATGGTACGAAGGTACCTACCAAGATGGGGATAAAATTGGAAGAGTCCAATGCATTCTCGTTGAAGTACCCGAAGATTTCGGACGCTTCGCTTAGCAACCGCAAGGTTGCATTTTTTTTAAAAAAATCTAAGAGATATTGACAAAGACTTAATGAACTGATAAAAATTGAACATTATGATCCTTAATATTTTGACGGCGATCTACTTGATTGTTCTCGCAGGTTTTATCATCGAGAGCTACATCACCAAAAAAATCAAAAAGACCTACTGCCCAAGTTGCAAAAGATGGTTTTCATCGAAAATGACAAGGGTTGAGACCTTTAAGGGCAGTACCCACGAACATATTGGTTTTAAAAAGGAGTGTAGTAAGTGTGGAGAGATTCACACCAAAACAATCTTTCAGAAGGTCTGGGTAAATAAAGACCAATTTGCCCATCAATATGTGATCGAGTTTAAATGCTGAAGTACGAATTACTTCAGTTTTTTTTATTATTAAAACAAAAAAGTGGACATCTGATGTCCACTTTTATAAATTAAAAAAATTGAGGAGAGACCTCTCAAGAGGAGGACTCACCTCTATTTTTTTAGAAACTTTTTTAGTAATTCTTTAAACGTCCTACATTATCGTGCAGACGGATCTTTTCTAGCGCCTTTGCTTCGATCTGTCGAATTCTTTCTCGAGTAACGGCAAAAGTCTTTCCCACTTCTTCAAGGGTATGTTGAATTCCATCAATAAGTCCGTGCCGCATTTCAAGAATTCTTCTTTCTTTTTCTGAAAGGTCATCAAGAATTTGTCCGACTTGGTCTTTTAAAATTCTTTGGGATGAATCTTGATCAGGAGAAGGAATTTTGTCATCGGCAATAAAATCTCCATAAGTTGTTTTTTCATCTCCATCATCTCCAACAGGAGTATCAAGAGAAACTGTTGTCTGGTCGATCTTTTCGATCTGATAAATTTTATCTACATCAAGTCCCATTTCTACGGCAATTTCTTCTGGCATCGGGTCTCGTCCAAGATCTTGTGAAAGTCTTCTAACAACTTGTTTGTATTTTGCGATAGTTTCTACCATGTGAACCGGCACGCGGATAGTTCTTGATTGGTCAGCGAGTGCTCGAGTAATTGATTGTCTGATCCACCAAGTTGCGTAGGTTGAAAATTTGTAACCCTTTGTCCAGTCAAATTTATCTACTGCCTTGAAAAGACCTAAGTTCCCTTCTTGAATTAGGTCAAGCAATGTTAGGTCAGGAGAACGTCCTACATATTTTTTTGCGATAGAAACCACAAGACGCAAGTTTGCTTTTGCAAGTAAATTTTTTGCTTCTTCATCTCCGTCTTGAATTCTTTTTGCTAGATCTTTTTCTTCAGCAGCATGAATTAAAGGATATTGGCCGATCTCTTTTAGATACATTTGAATTGAATCGTAGTTTTCTCTCTTACTTCCATATTTTTTTAGGAAATCATCTTCAGTTGTTTTGATATCAAGAAAACCTCCCCCTTCAAGAATATCAATGCCAGCAGAAGAAAGCCTTTCATATAAAGAATCAAGAAAAACAACATCATCTTCCACTGTAGGAAAACTTTTCAATATCTCATCATAAGTAATGAAACCTCTTTCTTTTCCTTTACCGATAAGCAGAATAGCTTTTTTTTCTGCTTCCTCATTCTTTTTTGCAGCAGAAAGTTTAACCCGTCCGACATTAGCTGAGCCTGCAGACGATGACGGGCGGGCCACTTTTTTTACCTTTGGTGGATTTTTTACAACAACTTTCTTAACTTTTTTAACCTCTTTTTTGGCTACTTTTTTTGCTACCTTTTTTACAGATTTTACGACTTTGTGCTTTGTTTGTTTTTTTGTTGTTTTCTTGTTTTTCATATTTTTAATTCTTTATTAGATTCTATCTAGTAATTTCATATTTTTTAGAAAGTTTTGATAAGCTTGAGGAAATTTCCTGAAACTCTTGAAGAAGCCGACTCTCTTCTTCTTTATCTTTTACTGCCTCAGCTTTTTTTAACCTATCCATCGATCTTGCAAGTCTATCTCTTAAGATCTCATCTTCTAACATAAAAAGTGCTTCCTTTTGATAATAATCTAAATTTTCCGCTCCGTAATGCATCTTGCCTTCAAAATAAATTTCCTCTTTATCATCCTCAGGTAATGTTACAAGACCTGTAAGATCTAAAATTTTCTTATTAAATTCTTCCGCCTTATCTTTATCTAACTCTCGTAAAATAAATAAAACAGAAAGAGCTTTACGCAAATAACTTTTATTTTTCCCGGTCTTACCTGAATTACTTGATTGAACAGATACTTGTTCAATAGTTATTTTTTTCATTTCTTCTCGCAGTGCATTTTCAGGAAGATTAAACTCTTGACTTACTTTATTTAAAACTCTTGATTGATCAATCGAACTTTCGATCGCTCTTGCTAATGGCAAAATTTGAGATTTGAGAATTGTATCAGCTTCTACATTTAAACCATCGCTTATTTTTTTCTTAGCAATTGATAAAAAATAATCAATTACACTTGGAGCTTCATCAACTATTTTTTGCCAAGCTTTTGGATCTGTTTTTACTATATCTGCTGGATCTTTTTCTCCGTTTATTACAGAAGCTAACACAATAAAACTTTTTTCAAGTCCCATTAAAGCTGCTCTGAACGATGCATTTATTCCAGCTTGATCAGAATCAAAGGAAATAACTAATGTATCTGTAATTCTTTTTAAATAAGTGAGGTGATCATAGGTCAAACTAGTACCACTAGTTGCAACAGTGTTTATCACTCCTGCCTGTAAACTCATTATCAGATCCATTTGTCCCTCTACAAGAACTGCGCATTTTTTTTCTCTTATTGCATTTTTGGCAAAATTTATTCCGTATAGAGTTTTACTTTTTTCAAAGATCGGAGTTTCTGGACTGTTGATATATTTTGCTTCCTCACTTTCTTTTTTAAGAATTCTTCCTGAAAAAGCTACAGTTCTACCACTAGCATCAAAAATTGGAAACATAACCCTACCTCTAAAGGCATCGTAATTTCCTTTTGGACCTTTTTTTATAAGACCAGCAGTAAATAGATCAGATTCACTCCATTTTTTTCCAAGTTCGGCGATAAGAGAATGCCATTCTTCTGGTGCGAAACCCACTCTAAATTGTTTCAAAGATTCAATCGAAACTCCTCTGTCTTTTAAATACATAAGAGCTTCTTTTGAATTACGAAGATTTTTCTCAAAGAAACTTGTTGCATCCTCCATAATTTCAAAAAGTTTTTCCCTTTCACTTTTTTCTCTTTTGTCTTCTTTTACAATTTCAACTCCGGCCCTATCGGCAAGAATTTTTAAGGCTCCCAAAAAATCTAAAGCTTCTACCTCTTCAACAAAAGAAAAAATATCGCCCTTTTGTCCGCAACCAAAACAATAATAAGTATTTCGTTCTGGTGAGACAAAAAAAGATGGAGATTTTTCTTGATGGAATGGACATCTCGCCTTTAGGTAGGTTCCTGCTTTTTCAAGTGTTACATAAGAACCTACCACCTCTTCTATGGTTAATTTTTCTTTTATTTTTTCAACTGTGGAGGACATTTAGTTTGATTTGGTTTGTCATTCTCGCGCAGGCGGGAATCTAGTTTTTATCTAATTCCTCTGGATTCCCGCCTGCGCGGGAATGACAGAGATATTGTTAAACTTAAAACTTTTTTAACTATTCTCCCTGTATCTCGTCTCTGTAAGTTGCTTGAAGATCTTCGATCATTTTTGCTTTTTCACTTCCTTTGAATCCAGTTCCAGCAGGAATTAGTCTACCTAGAATTACGTTTTCCATAAGACCAGTTAGTCTGTCTTCTGCACCTTGAGTAGCTGATTGGATCAATACTCTAGTTGTGTGTTGGAATGAAGCGGCAGAAAGGAAACTTTGTCTTGATAAAGAAACATCTGTGATTCCAAGAACAATTTGTTCTGCTTTTGCTTCTTCTTTTTCAAGAGCTTCCATTTTTTCGTTTTCTTCGAATAGTTCACTCCATTCGATGATCGCTCCTTCTGCAAATACTGTATCTCCAGCTTTTTTAACTTTGATTCTTGAGAACATTTGACGAACGATAACTTCAATATGCTTTCTTGAAACGGCTTCTCCTTGAAGTTCGTAAAGTTTTTTAATTTCAGAAATAATATAATTTTCAGTTATTTCTTTTCCAGCGTATTTGAATAGATCGTCAATGTCTGCTGAACCGTCAGTTAGAAGTTGTCCTTTTTTTACAGTGTCTCCAGTTTTTACCAAGATCATTCTTAATCTGTGCACTTCATATTCTGTAGCAGCTGCTTTTTTAACCTTACCTCTGTCTTCTAGTTCTGGGATAATAACAATTTTCTTTTCCTTACCGCTCTCTACAATTTCTGAAACAACTCCGTCAACTTTTGAAATTACGGCTGGGTTTTTTGGTTTTCTTTTTTCGAAAACTTCTTCTACTCTAGGCAAACCTTGAGTAATATCTCCACCGATCTGCGCTGTACCTCCTGAGTGGAATGTTCTCATGGTCAACTGTGTACCTGGCTCTCCAATAGCTTGAGCAGCAACAGTTCCAACAGCTTCTCCAAGGTCAATTATTTTATTTTTTCCAAGATCCAATCCGTAACATTTTGCGCAAATTCCTCCCTTTGATTTACATGTAAGAGGTGATCTTGCAAATACTTCTTCAACTCCAGATCTTTCAATATCTGCAGCAACATCATCTGTAATAAGTTCTCCTTTTGAATAGATAACTTCTCCCTTTGGATTTTTTAGATCGTCAGCAAGAACTCTTCCTCTAATACTTTTTGAAATTGGAGATTCAATTCCTGATGCTGTTTCTTTTCTCAAAAGAATTCCTTCTTTTGTTCCGCAATCCTCAATTGAGATGATAACGTCCTGAGCAGCCACGAACAATCTTCTTGTTAGGTATCCAGCTTTAGCAGTGTTAAGTGCCGTGTCAGTAAGACCCTTTCTTGATCCGTGAGTTGTGATGAAATATTCGATTGGATTTAATCCTTCTTTTGATGATGAAAGAATTGGGAATTCAATTGTCTCTCCTGCTGTGTTTTGGATCAAACCTTTCATTCCAGACATTTGAGTAATTTGAGAAAGTGAACCTCGGGCTCCAGACTTCCACATATCATAAACTGAACTTCTCTTATCCATGTTTTCAGGAATAATTTTTTCAATTTCTGCTTTTGCTCCGTGCCAAATTTCAATATTTTTTCTAATTCTTTCTTCTTCAGAAAGAAGTCCTTCATTGAATTGACTGATCGCTTCTGCTTCTTTTGCTTTTGATCTTTCGATAATAACTTTTTTTCCTTCTGGAACTTTAATGTCATCAATACCCCAAGTTGTTCCTGATTGTGTTACATATCTAAATCCAAAAGCCTTGATCTTGTCTAGAATTGGTGGAAGTTTTCCAATTCCGTATTTTGACATTAGATCAGACATCAATGCGGCCATAGCTTTTTTATCAATTTCCTTGTTTAGGAATGGATATTCTTCAGGCAAAAGTTCGTTGAATAGAATTCTTCCTACAGATGTTTCGATCATGTCTTCTTCAACATTTGCGAATTTTTTTGATGTTGGTTTTCTTACTTTAATTTTTGCTCTAAAAGAAAGAGCTTCAAAGTTGAAAGTTGCAATAGCTGACGATGGAGAATCAAAATATTTATCTTCTCCCTTTTCACCAGCGACAAGAGTTGTCATCCAGTAAGCTCCAAGTACAATGTCCAATTTATCAACTGATGCAATTAGATTTCCGCTTCCTGGTTTCAAAACGTTTTTGTCTGAAGCCATGATTTCTCTTGCTTCAAGCTGAGCTTCTTCTGAAAGTGGAACGTGAACAGCCATTTGGTCTCCGTCGAAGTCAGCGTTAAAGGCAGTACATACAAGTGGGTGAACGCGAATAGCATTTCCTTCAATTAGAATTGGCATAAAAGCTTGTATACCCAATCTGTGCAAAGTAGGAGCACGGTTTAGAAGAACATATTTATTCTTAATAACTTCTTCAAGAATTTCCCAAACTTCAGGAGCACTATCTTCAATTAACCTTGAAGCTCCTCTTATGTTGTAAGCAAGTTCTCTTTTTAGAATTTGAGCAACAACGAATGGTCTGAAAAGTTCAAGAGCCATATGTTTTGGAAGTCCGCATTCATTCAATTTAAGATCTGGACCAACAACAATTACAGATCGTCCAGAATAGTCTACTCGTTTTCCAAGAAGGTTTTGTCTGAAAAGTCCGCGTTTGCCTTTTAGGTTATCAGAAAGAGATTTTAGTGGACGTCTTTGAAGTTGTCCAAGACCTACGAAAGAATTTCCTCCGTGTCTGATCGAGTTATCAACCAAAACATCAACGGCTTCTTGAAGAATTCTTTTTTCGTTTCTTAAAATTACATCCGGTGCGTGAATTTCAATAAGTTTCTTCAATCTATTGTTTCTGTTGATCACTCTTCTGTAAAGATCGTTTACATCAGAAGTTGCGTGTCTTCCTCCATCAAGAGCAACCATAGGTCTTAGTGCTGCAGGAATAACTGGAATTGCAGAAAGGAACATCCATTCTGGTCTGATATTTGCTTCTATCATTCCCTTGATGATACCTAGTCTTTTATTGATCTTTTCTCTGTCTTGAGCGCCTGCTTCAAGAACATCTTTTTCAAGTTCAGTTCTAAGTTTTTTAAGATCTAAACTTTTGAATAGATTGTAAATTGCCTCAGCACCAATTGATGCCTCAAAAATTGTTCCGTATTTTAATGAATATTTATGATAACTAATCTCATCTAGAACTTTTCCAACTTTAACATTTTCTATTTCGCCCTTTGTTGTAAGGAAAAGTTCTTTGATAGCATCTTTTGTTTTATCATCTTGGATACTCTTAAGTTTATTTTTATATTCTGAATCAAGGTCAGAAAGAATTCTTCTCTTCTCATTCTCATTTATTTTTGTTACAAGATAACCAGCGAAATAAACAACTTTTTCTACTTCGGATGACTGTACCCCAAGGATCAAAGAAATTCTTGATGGCATAGAACGTAGGAACCAAATGTGAGCAACAGGTGTTGCAAGTTCAATGTGTCCCATTCTTTCTCGTCTAACAATTGATCTTGTTATCTCAACTCCACATTTTTCACAAACAATTCCCTTGTATCTAATACCTTTGTATTTTCCACAATAACATTCGAAATCCTTATCTGGACCGAATATTTTTTCATCGAACAGACCATTTTTTTCTGATCTTTGTGTTCGATAGTTCATAGTCTCAGGTTTTGTAACTTCACCGTAAGACCATTCTCTGATTCTTTCAGGAGATGCAACCTTGATGCTTATTGCGTCGAAATTTAGAGATTCTTTTTTCTTTTGCATATTAGTTATGGATTATTGATTAATTTTCTTTTATGCCTCTCTCAGGCTTTGAATTTTCTTTCGACTTTCCAAGAACTACATCAAGTGCCAATCCTCTAAGGTTTGCTAGAAGCACATTGAATGATGCTGGTGAATTGTGGTTAACAATTCTTTCTCCTCGAACAATTGCATCGAATGTTGCTGATCTTCCTTGAATATCATCTGATTTAACAGTAAGAATTTCTCGGAGCATATATGAAACTCCGTGTCCAAGTAGCGCCCATACTTCCATTTCTCCAAATCTTTGTCCTCCGTTTTGAGCTTTTCCTCCAAGTGGCTGTTGAGTGATCAAAGAGTAGGGACCAATTGATCTCATGTGTATCTTGTCTTCCACCATGTGGTGCAGTTTCAAAATATACATATAACCAACAGCTACATCTTGTCCAAAAGGCTGGCCGTTTCGTCCGTCAAAAAGTTTCATTTTTCCGTTTTCGTTAAAACCAGCTTTTACCAACTCTGCTTTAATTTCTTTATCTGTAGCGCCTGCAAATGGAGGAACAATTGCTTGATAATTTAGTGCGTTTGCAGCAAGTCCTAAGTGAATTTCAAGAATTTGTCCAAGGTTCATACGTGAAGGCACTCCAAGCGGTGTTAGAACAACATCAATTGGTGTTCCATCTGCCATATATGGCATATCTTCTTCTGGGAGAACAATTGAAATAACTCCTTTGTTTCCGTGTCGTCCAGCAAGTTTATCTCCAACTGAAATATTTCTTAGTTGTGCAATTTCAATGTGAATTCTTTTGATGATTCCACTTTCTAGTTTGTCACCATTTTCTCTTGAGAAAACTTTCACACCGATAATTCTTCCTCTCTTTCCGTTTTCCATTCTCTTTGATGTATCTTTTACATCACGAGCTTTTTCTCCAAAAATAGATCTAAGCAATCTTTCTTCAGGTGTAAGCTGTGTTTCTCCTTTTGGTGTAATTTTTCCAACAAGAATATCTCCAGGTCTAACTTCTGCTCCAACTCTGATTATTCCGTCTTCATCTAAGTTTCGAAGTTTTAATTCTCCAACGTTTGGAATATCGTGAGTTGTAACTTCGGGACCAAGTTTTGTGTCTCGAACACTTACAACGAATTCTTCTACGTGAATTGAAGTAAATTTACTTTCTTTAACTAATTTTTGTGAGATGACAATAGCATCTTCGTAGTTTTGTCCTGCCCATGTCATGAAAGCTACAAGAACATTTTGTCCGATAGCCATTTCTCCAGAAACAGTAGTTGATGTATCAGCTAGAACTGTATCTTTAGAAACTTTTTCTCCAACAGAAACTGTTGGTCTTTGGTGGAAAGCTGTAAATTGGTTTGTTCTTTCAAAATGCGCTAAGTGATATTCCTTATCTTTCTTTCCGTATTTTACAACCACTCTTTTTGCATCAACAGCAGATACAACTCCTTCATCTTCTCCCAAAATAACTCTTCCTGTATCGTAGGCTGCTCTTGCTTCAATACCTGTTGCAACTAAAGGAGCTTCAGGAATAACACAAGGCACAGCTTGCTTCTGCATGTTTGATGCCATCAAAGCTCTGTTTGCCTCATCGTGGTTCACGAAAGGAATCATAGAAGTTGCAATAGAAAAAGCTTGGTTTGAAGCAACATCCATTAGATCAACTTTTTCACGAGCCATGTATCCAGGCTTTCCTTTGATACGAACTTCAACTTTTTCAATTGTGATATTTCCTTTTTCATCAACAGGAGTTGCGGCGTGCGCAATAATGTATGACTCTTCTTCAAGAGCGTTCATAAATGAAACATCATTTGTAACGTGGCCATTTTTTACTTTTGCATATGGAGTTTCGATCATTCCGAATTCATTTACTCTTGCATATGAAGAAAGGTGGAGTACCAATCCAATGTTTGGACCTTCAGGAGTGTGAATTGGACAAATTCTTCCGTAGTGAGAAGTGTGAACGTCACGAACTTCAAAACCAGCACGTTCTCTTGTAAGTCCACCGGGACCTAAAGCAGAAACAGTTCTTAAGTGCTCAAGTTCTGTGAGCACGTTTTCCTGTTGCATAAATTGTGACAGCTGGTTTGTTGTAAAAAATTCTTTAATTCTTGCTTGTAGAGGTCGAGGAGAAATAAATTGAACAGGAAGATTTGATTCTGTATCAATAGTAGACATTCTGTTTTGAATGTTTCTCTTGATCTGAGTCATACCAACTCTGATCTTTTGCTGTAGAAGTTCTCCAACATAGCGAACTCTTCTTGAACCTAGGTGATCAATATCATCAGGATTTGCTTCACCGTTTGAGTTTAGAAATGCAAGGTGATTTATAATTGTTACAAGGTCATCAAGACTTAAAGTCTTTTGAGTCAGAGCTTTTTCATCCATCGGCTTTTCAAATCTTCTATTGAATCTGTGGCGTCCTACTCTTGAAAGATCGTATCTTTCTCCATCAAAAAGACTTGCTACGAATTCACGTGCATTTTCTGCAGTTGCAAGATCTCCGTCTCTTTGTCTTTTGTGAATTTCAATAAGTGATTCTTCTTGAGTTTTTGTATGGTCTTTTGCAAGAGTTGCTTCAATATGTTTTCTAACTCCTTCTTCCTTGAAAGCTTTCAAGATATCCTCAGTAGTTTTAAGTCCAAAAGCTCTAAGCAAACATGTAATTGGGAATTTTCTCTTTCTGTCGATTCTTGCATAAACAGTACCATCTGCATCTGTTTCAATTTCTACCCAAGCTCCGCGAGCTGGGATTATTTTTGCACCAAAAAAGTTCAAGCCTTTTGACTCTGACATTGTGAAGAATACTCCAAATGATCTTGCAAGCTGAGGAACAATAACTCTTTCAATACCGTTGATAATAAAAGTACCGTGGCCTGTCATTACTGGAAAATCAGCCAAAAATACTTCTTGTTCTTTTTCTGTATCTAAAATTTTATTCTTTAGCCTAACAATTACTTTTAGAGGAGCCTCTAAAGTAAGTTTGTTTTCTTTTGCGTGACTTTCGTCAAACTTTGGCTCACCCATTTCAAATTTACCAAAACTAAATTCAAATTTCTTTCCTGAATAATCAGAAATTTTTCCGAATTCATCAAAAACTTCTTTAAGGCCTTTTTCAAGAAGAGTTTTAAAAGAATTTGTCTGCCCTTCAACTAAATTAGGCATATCGACTAGAGGCTTTCTATACTTAGAAAAATATTTCTTATTTTTAGTGTTAGCACTAACACCAGAGTTGATCGCGTTTCCCTTCTCCTTTTCGATTGTGGTCATATTTTTTTATGCCAGCTTGAGATAATTAAACCTATCTACCAATAGGTAGGAACGAAAAAACTTTCGATTTCTTTTCGCTCCTGTCCGCCATTGGCTAAAGCCATCAGGCGATGACAGGCGGGTTTAATTATCCGAGACGCCGGAAAGATTATCTATTTATAAAACTAAATCGCGATTTAGCTACCGTAACACAATCTTTCACGAATTCGCATGATTATACTATGTTATTAAAAACACGCAACATTGACATTATCTTGATAATGTATCCTAATGGCTTTTTCTCCACTCCTCAATATCTTTATGGTTTCCTGATAAAAGCACCTTTGGAACTTTATATTTTTTACCTTTATAAACTAGCACTTCAGGGCGAGTATACATCTCATTTGACGCTTCTCTTTCCTCTTCTCTAGAATCAAAATTTCCAAGAACTCCTTCAACCTGACGCGAAATAGAATCGATCAAGATCATCGCAGGAACCTCCCCGCCAGTTAGCACATATGGACCAACAGAAATATTTTCCATTTTGAAGATCTTTTTTACTCGTGAATCTATTCCTTCGTATCTACCACAAACCAAAATGATATCGGAATACTTCTTAGCAGATGACTTTGCGTAAGCTGTGTTAAATTCTTTGCCGTCAGGTGAGAAGAAAACAATATGAGTTTTGAGATAGGAGTTATGAGGTAAGTTTTTTTCTGATTTTGTTTTTTTCTTTTTACTCATATCTCTTAGCTCATATCTCTTAGCTCTCCTCAAAGCCATCTCAATGGCTTTGAGGACCGGTTCCGCTTCAATGATCATTCCTGGTCCTCCGCCGTAAGGTTTGTTATCCACTCTAAGATAAGGTCTTTCCTTCCCTTTTTGAATTTTTGTAGGTTTTACAAAATCTCGAGGATTATAAAACGTAACCTTAATTTTTTTCTCCTCTATTGCTCGCGCCAAAATAGACTCGGAAAGATACGAGCTGACTAGATCTGGAAATAATGTAATTACATGGAATCGCATAGTTATTGATAGTTTACTCGCACACTAACATTTTACAAAATGTTAGTGTGCGGATTTGTAGTTGAAAAAAATGCCCAAAAAAAAATGCCCTCAATATTTATTAAGGGCTGATGAAAGGACTATAGCGGTCCGATTGGAATTAAGTCTTATTTAGGACTTTGTCGACGAGCGTCTTGCGACGATCTCGTCCTCCATTGTGGCCACTTCTACGTGAACCAGGTTTAATTCCGATTGGGGTTTGTTTCCGCTCGATGTTTACTCTTGCCATACGACTTTAAAATTTACACGAAATAAAAAATTTGTCAACAAAAACGTAATGGTTCAATAGCTTGGAATCACTTCACCAATTAAAATGATTCCATATGTCATACACAATTAACCCACACATGCCTCGCATTCGTCGAGAAGCAACACAACTCGTATACAGAGGTT
>JBAYHV010000002.1:0-47184 GCA_041665985.1 Minisyncoccota bacterium | reverse complement strand
GGGTAAATACCCCGCCCCTTGGGGCGGATTAAGTACGAGCGACCTAAATTTCTTACGAGCTCTGCTCGTGTAGAAATTGGAAATACTCTTGTGGTAAAAGCGAGTTCTGGTATTTAATACCTCTGTCTGCTTGCTGCGAGGAACTTTATTAGAGGAAAGTTTTTCAAGATATGTTGTATAATTATAAAGAAAATGATTTGAACATAATCAAGAAAGTTAAATTTTTCTTTGGGATACATGAATCAAATAAATAAGGTTTAATATTGCAAAACATACTTTAAAATATCAAATATAAAAAATAGTCGAAAGATTTAATAAATTAAAATTCTAGTAACGGGATGGAAGAAGATAAAAATCCAAAAAAATACACTGTGGTACTAGTTGATGATGATAAATTTCTTTTGAATATGTATTCAATGAAATTTTCTAAAGAAGGTGTTGGTATTACAGCTTTTCAATCTTCAGAAGAAGCCTTAGAAAAATTTAGACAAGGACTTCATCCAGATGTAGTGCTTTTGGATGTAGTGATGCCTGGAATGGATGGACTTGAGTTATTAAAAATTTTGCGTGACGAAAAACTTATAGATAATTCAGCTGTAATTTTACTTTCAAATCAGGGTGCGCAAAGTGATATTGATAAAGCAAAAGTATTTAGAATTGACGGATACATTGTAAAAGCTACTACCATTCCATCAGAAGTTTTAAGAGAGGTTTCAAGAATTGTAGAAGAAAAAAGAGCTAATAATCTTTAAGATAATTTAAAAGTTAAAATGCAAAGGTCAAAATTACAAGTAAAAATTAAAAAGTTAAATAAGAGAAATTTTGAATTTTGAATTGCAATTTTGCATTTTGACTTCTAAATTTTGACTTCAAATATATGGATTACGAAAAAGAAATTAAAGATCTACTCGAAACAGTTATCAGGGAAGGTGCATCCGATTTGCATATCTCAGAAAAAAGACACCCAACTATTAGAGTTTCTGGTAGTTTAATTCCGCTTGTAAAAAAAGAACAGCTTTCAACTGAAGATACTAGAGGTATACTTCGAAAACTTGTAAAGCCAGAGCTCGAAGATATTTTTGAAATAAATAAGGAAATAGATTTTTCGTATGAATTCGAGGGTAAAGCACGTTTTAGAGGAAATGCTTTTTTTCAACAAGGGCATATTTCTATTGCGCTCCGATTAATTCCAAAAGTAATTAAATCAATTGAAGAATTAAAATTACCTTCGATCTTATCTGATTTTGCAAGAAGAAAACAAGGTTTTTTCTTAGTTGTAGGACCAGTAGGGCAAGGAAAAACTACAACTCTTGCTTCAATGATCGAAACAATAAATCAAGAAAGGGCAGAGCACATTGTAACTATTGAAGATCCAATTGAATATGCATATGATCAAAAAAAATCGGTTATTGATCAACGGGAAGTAAAAATAGATACAAAAGATTTTCATTCAGCTCTTGTTTCAACTCTTAGAGAAGACATGAATGTTATCATGGTAGGTGAGATGCGTGATGCTGAAACAATGTCTGCTGCTGTAACTGCTGCCGAAACTGGACATTTGGTTTTTTCTACACTTCATACAAATAATGCAGCGCAAACTATCGATAGAATTATCGATTCATTTCCGCCAGGTCAGCAAGAGCAAATTAGAATTCAACTTGCTGGATCTTTGATCGGAGTTTTTTCACAAAGACTTATTCCTAGGATCTCAGGTGGAAGAATTCCAGCTTATGAATTATTGATCGCCAACGATGCTGTAGCGAACCTAATTCGCGAAAAAAGAGTTCATGAGATCAATACCGTTATTGAAACAAGTTCAGAACAAGGAATGGTTGATATGAATAGGTGCTTGGCTGATTTAGTGCGGGCAGGAGAGATTACAATTGAGAATGCTTACAAGTATGCGTTCAAACCAAAGTCACTCGAGAAGATGTTATAAAAATAAGGAGTTTTTACGAGTGTAAAAATCACGCCCCGTTAAATCATTTCAAATTTTTAAAGATAAGATGTATTATATACACATAGTTACAGTGTTGAAGTAGTTTGCACAGGGATGACAAAAGAATTTTTTTGAATTTTTGACTTTACAAACTTTATAAACTTTTAACTTACTTTCATGCTCTTCAACTACAAAGCAATAGACCCAAAAGGCGGACAAATAAGCGGATCTGTAGATGCAGTTTCTACTGACAGTGCTATTGCCTCAATTCAAAAGAGAGGACTTGTGATCGTAAGTATTAATGAAGAAAAAAAAGGATTCAATCAAACATTTAGTTTTTTTAATCGAGTTAAGAACAAAGATGTTGTTATTTTATCGCGTCAAATTGCAACTCTTTTTAGTGCCCAAGTTTCTGCTCTTAGAGTTTTTAGAATGCTTTCTGATCAAGCGGATAATCCAGCGCTAGGTTTGGTGCTAGTGGAAATTTCAAGTGACTTGCAAGGAGGAACTGCGATCTCAAAAGCTTTATCAAAGCATCCAAAAGTTTTTTCAAACTTTTATGTGAACATGGTCAAAGCTGGAGAAGAATCTGGAAAACTTGATCTAACTTTTACATATTTGGCAGATTATTTGGATAGAAGTTTTGCAGTATCATCAAAAGCAAAAAATGCTTTGATCTACCCAGCCTTTGTGGTCTTTACTTTCATTTCCGTTATGGCCGTTATGTTTACTGTTGTGATTCCAAAAATTACTTCAATCATTACTGATTCAGGACAAGCTGTTCCAATATACACGCAGATAGTTATTAATATCAGTAATTTTCTTCGGGATTACGGAATATTTTTGGTTATAGCAACTGCTATTGGAGTTTTCTTTATTATTAAATATAGCAAAACAGAAAAAGGTTCTTACGCTTTATCTGAATTCCAATTACGCGTTCCTTATATTGGGACTTTGTATAAAAAACTTTATCTTTCAAGAATTGCGGACAACATGAATACTTTGCTTACTTCTGGAGTACCAATGCTTAGAGCTCTTGAATTAACGGCTGATGTTGTTGATAACAAAGTTTATCAAACCATTCTTCTTTCTTCTCTTGAATCTGTAAAAGGGGGAGCAACTCTTTCTGATTCTTTTTCCAAATTTGAACAAATTCCTGGAATTATTGTTCAGATGGCAAAGGTAGGAGAAGAAACAGGAGAACTTGGAAGAATTCTTGATACTCTGGCAAAATTTTACGAGAGAGAGGTGGTCAATGCTGTGGACACTCTCGTTGATCTGATCGAACCTATAATGATCGTAGCCTTAGGATTAGGAGTAGCCTTTCTTTTGGCATCTGTACTTATTCCTATCTATAACCTGTCTTCATCAATTTAGGTTAAAGTTGCGGGGTATGAGTTTTGAGCAAGAACATAAAAGTATTAACCATATAGCCTTTTGTTTCCTCGCAACTTATATCTAACAACTCGAAACTGTTTTTGAATTATCCACACATCCTATTTTTTAAAAAGAAGTATTTGAGGTATAATTACGGGACAATTAAAACAAAAAATCGCTCGGGTCGAATCGAGCAGAAATTAATTAGAAATTATTAAAAGAATTATTTTAAATAAAATGAATAAACAAAAAGGTTTTACATTGATCGAACTTTTGGTCGTTATCGCGATCATCGGTATTCTTTCTGCCGTTGTTCTTACTTCTCTAACAGGAGCGAGAGATAAGGCAAATGTTGCTGCTTTTAAAGCAGAACTTTCTTCAGCTCTTCCTGCTATGATCAGTGCTTGTGATAGTGGTACAGTTGCAACTTCAGGACTTAGTACACATCCTACATTTTCACTTGGAGTTGCAAGTGATGAAACTTGTTTGTCTGGAGGTAGTACATTTACATATCCTGTAACTGCAGCTAATTCTACAGTTTTAGCAAGATGTCCTACTGTAAGTACGAGTATTACTCAGGATAATGCTGTTTTTCCTGCTACTTGTAAATAATAAACATAAAATTTCTTGATCTTTTGATGAAATTTTACAAAACCCCTTGATAGGGGTTTTGTTTTTTAAATAGTTGATTGAAATTTTATATAGTTATATAATGAAGTGTAATAAATTAGTTATTAATTATTTTCTAACTCAAAAATATGAAAAAAGGTTTTACATTGATCGAACTTTTGGTCGTTATCGCGATCATCGGTATTCTTTCTGCTGTTGTTCTTACTTCTCTAACAAGTGCAAGAACAAAAGCAAATAAAGCAGCGTTCAAAGCAGAAGCTTCTGGTCTTTTTCCATCTCTAATAACTCAATGTGATGGGGGAACTGGATCTACTGCACTTGTTATTCCTACTTTTTCTAAAACAACAGTTACTGCGGGGGGGTCTACTTGTATAGGGGATGGAACTTTTTCAGTTACAGTAAGATCTACTGATACTGGTTCTGGAACTTGCAATACTGCTGATACTATATTAACGGAAGCAGGAGTAGCTTTTGCATCTGGTTGTTAATCTAGACTATGCGAGGCTAAGCCTCCCACAACTCTTATTTTACAACTTCCCAACGTCCCTTAACCGGGACGTTGTTTTTTATTATTTACTTTATGATAAAATTTACTTAAATATATCCAGGATTTATTTTAAAAAAAACTAAGTGCTGGATTTAAAAATAAAGAACCTTAAGATCGGAATTTTAGGGGGAGGCTAAGCCTCCCACAAATAATATTATGTCTAGAAATATGATTTTTGCGGAAGATGAGTATTATCACTTTTACAATCGTGGAGTTGATAAAAGAATAATTTTTCAAGATGAACGTGATTATGAAAGATTTCTTTCTTTGTTATTTCTATCTAACTCAGATAAAAAATTTGAATTTAATAAATTAGGAGAAAGAGAAAAGTGGTCTTTTACTAAAGCAATAGAAATATATGATGGTGAAAAAATTGTACAAATTGGTGCTTATTGTTTGATGACGAATCATTTTCATATTCTCATTAAAGTAAAATCCCAAGAGGGAGCTAGTCAATTTATGCATAAGTTAGCTACTGGTTATACAATGTATTTTAATAAAAAATATCATCGCACTGGTTCACTTTTTGAAGGAACTTTTAAATCACAACACGTAAATGAAGATCGATATTTAAAGTATCTTTTTAGTTACATTCACCTAAATCCTATTGGAATCATTGATTGTGGGTGGAAAAAGAAAGAAATAACAGATAGAAAATTGGCACTTGAATTTTTAAATACTTACAAATATTCAAGTTTAAAAGATTATCTTAATGAACAAAGAGAAGAATCTGTCATTTTATATAGGGAATCTTTTCCTCAATATGATTTTTCATTTGAAAATATGATCATAGAGTGGCTAGATTACTCATTGTGCGAGGCTTAGCCTCGCACAACATAGTGTATATATTATGCTAAAATATTTGTATGAAGGTAAATAAAAAACAAAATGCTGGTTTTACCCTTATTGAACTTATGGTTGTCATTGCGATTATTGGTATTTTTTCTGCTGTAGCTATTCCTTCGTATTTATCATCCAAAGCAAAATCGCGCGACTCTATTCGCTTAGGGGATTTAAAAAATATTTCTTTAGCAATTCAAAATTCTTGGCAGGAAAGTGGTTATAAGACTTGGCCACAAAATTTGAGTGAAATTTCTTCATATTTTTCAAATAATACTGTTCCAAAAGATCCACAAGGTAATGATTATTTATACACTCCGTATGGTGATGATACAGGAACAGGAAAAAAAGATTTTTGTCTTGCAACAAAACTAGAAACTCCATCAATGTCTACAACGACCTGCAATATGAAAGACGCGTATACTTTTGGAAAAACATTTCCAATTGGTTACAATTATACTTATGTAGGACCATAATTTTGATTTTTTTAATTAGTTGAAAGATAGTATAATTAACAAATGTTTTATTATCTTGCCACAGTAATTTTTGTTGTAGGGACCATTATTGGAAGTTTTCTTAATGTTGTAGCCTTACGACTCAATACAGGTAAAGGCCTTATGGGAAGATCTTTTTGTATGTCTTGCGGTAGGACAATAAAGTCTTATGATCTTTTTCCAATTTTGAGTTTTTTATGTCTAGGTGGAAGGTCTCGTTGTTGTAAAACAAAAATTTCAGCACAATATCCTTTAGTAGAATTTATTACAGGAATTGTTTTTCTTTCGATTTTCCTAAAGTTTTATAATCTGGATTATGTGCCAATGTTGGTTTCAACTTTTTGGTATTTAGCTTTTTGTATTTTGATCGTTTTAACAATTTACGATATAAGACATCAAATAATTCCAGATATTCTTTCTTATACTTTTACATTTTTATCTTTAATATATTTTGTAGGAAACAAAAATCTAGCAAGTATTTTTTCTTATCCTGAGATCTTAAATCTTTTAGCAGGACCGATGATCTTTGTTGTTTTTTCTGCTATCTGGTTTGTTTCAAAGGGAAGATGGATCGGTTTTGGTGACGGAAAACTAGCTTTGGGTATGGGTTTTGCTCTTGGGCTTTCACAATCACTTTCAGCAATTGCTTTTGCTTTTTGGATCGGAGCTCTTTGGAGTATTTTTATATTGCTTTTTCAAAAGCTTGGAATTGCTCGAAGCAGATTTAATTTTAGAAGTGCTGTCCCATTTGCCCCCTTCATGATCGCTGGATTTTTCTTAGCATTTATTTTAGGCGCAGATGTTTTTAGTTTAAATGCGTTAATATTTTCAAATGTCCAATAATATTAATAAAACAAAAACAAGGTTGGTTAAAGGTTTTTCTCTTGTAGAAATGATGGTTGTTGTAACAATTGTTATTGTTATTACTTCTATTTTACTTTTTAAACAATCAAAATTTTCTAGTGATATTTTGGTGACAAACGCTGCTTATGAGGTTGCGCTTGCGATTAGACAGGCTCAAGTTTACGGAATTAGTTCAAAACAAGCGTCAACAGGAACAAATCTCAATGTTGGATATGGAATATACTTAAGTTCACCTGTTTCGAACTCTTTTATTATTTATTCTGATGCCGGTTATGGAGGAAATCCAGTTGTATATCCTTTTAATTTTAATACTCATATTCAAAATCCAACAGAGACTGAATATACTTCCGTTGATAGTCCTAGACTTACGCAGGGTCAAACAATATTAAGATTTTGCGCAGATGGCGTTTGTTCGTCAGGGACAGCTACTCAATTAAACAACTTGGATATCGGTTTTATCAAACCCAATCCTTCCGCTTTAATATATGCAAATAATTCCAATATTAGATCTGGGAACGCTACTATTGTTGTTGTATCTGCCCTAGGAGATAAATGTAGAATAGTGAGAATAACATCGATTGGTCAGATCTCTGTTGATACTCCTCGTCCAGAAGCAGATGAATGTACAAACGTAACTCCATAATGAATAAAAAAATAACAAAAAAAAAGTTGAATAAGAAAATTGAGGGGTTTACCCGACGACTAACTTTGGTTTCGTTTTGCGCGATTAATTTAAAAAAAATGTATTCAAATATGGTTATTAAAATCCTTAAATTTAAGATTAAAAATAATAACAAAACAGAAGCAAGACCAAAGTTAGTGTGCGGATTTACTCTTATTGAAGTGATGGTCTCAGTTGGTCTTTTTGCTATTGTGGTTTTAATTTCTATGACAGCTATTCTTTCGATCATTGATGCAAACAAAAAAGCTCAGGCTTTAAATGATGTTATAAACAATATGAATTTTTCAATAGAAAGTATGGTAAGAGATCTGAGAACGGGGTACAACTATACTTGTGGATCAACTGTTGCTTCGAATCCTATAAGTGGTTGTCCTCCCACAGCTGTTTCGTCTGTAACTTTTTATTCAAGTATTTCAAATTGTGACATAACTTATTCATGGGATGGAAAAACCATTTCCAAAGATGAGAGCACTTGTGTAGGAGGGGGCGGTAATCAAGCTCTCACTTCAAAAAATATAACTGTAGGTAAGTTTGATCTATTTATTACAAATACTTCTGCGGCATCACGTCAACAACCTCTTATACTTATGATCCTTAAAGCAACAGGGAAAGTAGGAAAACAATCAACAGAATTTGATCTGCAAACTTTAATTTCTCAAAGAAGATTAAATATCCAATAATATGAAATTCAAAAATTTATATAAAAAAGGATTTACCCGACGACTAACTTTAGTCTCGTTTTGCGCGATTAATTTAAAAAAAATGTATTCAAATATGGTTATTAAAATCCTTAAATTTAAGATTAAAAATAATAACAAAACAGAAGCAAGACCAAAGTTAGTGTGCGGGTTTACATTGGTCGAGACTATGGTTGCTATTACTATTCTTTTGACGACCATTGTCGGTCCAATGGAAATTGCCTCAAAGGCTTTGTTTTCTTCTTTTTACGCAAGAGACCAAATAACAGCATATTATCTTGCTCAAGAGGGTGTTGAGTATTTGAGACATGAAAGAGATGTATATTATTTACAGGTCCCAACTCCAATTGATTGGCCAGCTGATTTTTCAAATTGTTTAGTAACTGCAAATAATATTGGTTGCAGAGTTGATGTTTCTAATCAAACAATAACTCAGTGTGGTAATGGTGCATCGGGTTGCGGTAAATTAAATTATAATAGTACATCAGGTTTATATTCATATGATACTGGTACAGCTTCGAAATATTCTAGAGTAGTTACTATGAGTCCAATTTCATCTGATACCATACTTGTTACTTCAACAATGTCATGGACAGGGAGTTATCTTGCTGGAGGTACAAAATCTTTTACTATAAAAGAAGTGTTCAGTAATTGGCAAACAAAATAATGAAAAATATTAACAGAAAAAATAACGGATTTACCCGACGACTAACTTTGGTTTCGTTTTGCGCGATTAATTTAAAAAAAATGTATCCCAATACAGTTAGTAAAATCTTTAAATTTAAGATTAAAAATAATAGCAAAACAGAAGCAAGACCAAAGTTAGTGTGCGGGTTTACTCTTCTTTATGCCTCAATGATCGCAGGTCTTCTTCTTGCTATTGGAGCTGCAATTCTTAGTATTACTATTAAACAAGTTTCACTTTCTGCTGCTGGAAGAGAATCACAATTTGCATTTTATAATGCAGATACAGGAACAGAATGTGCTCTTTATTTATATCGATCCTCAAAATCAGATATTTGTCCGGCTGGTTTTTTTCCTGAAGTTGGAAATACTTCAAATAGCGATGCGTCATGTTCTAATGCGTATACAACAGCAACGTGTCTTGGAGTATTTATAACTAATACAAACTTTTCTCCAGGCACAGGACTTTATAGTTTTAGTATAGCTTCCACAACTCCAAATAATATATGTTTTGATGTGATCGTTGATAGAAGAACTCCTACTTCAACAGCTATTATTTCTAAGGGATATAATACTTGTTCTTCTGTAAACAGATTTGAAAGAGCAATTGAAGTTGATTTTTAAAGTATGAAAGCTCCGCAAGAAAAAATTGAGCGAGTAAAAAAACTCCGAGAATTAATTGATAAATTGAGATATGAATATCATGTTCTTGATAAAGTGGATGTTTCTCCTGAAGCACTTGATTCACTCAAGCATGAGCTTGTCTTGCTTGAGGAAGAATATCCGCAATTGATCACTCCAGATTCTCCAACTCAAAGAGTTGCGGGGGTTGCTTTAGATGAATTTAAAAAAGTAGTGCATCAAGTTCCACAATGGTCTTTTAACGATGCTTTTAATGAGAAAGAAATAGAAGCTTTTGATGATCGTGTAAAAAGATTTCTTCAAAAAGAGGGTATAAAGGAAATTCCAACTTATGTTTGTGAATTAAAAATTGATGGACTAAAGGTTGTGATGACCTATGAAAAAGGACTTTTAGTTCAAGCGGCTACAAGAGGTGACGGAAAAATTGGTGAAGATGTAACTTTAAATGTAAAAACAATTGAGTCTGTTCCTCTTAGATTAAAAGAACCGGTTGATATTATTGTTGAGGGAGAAATTTGGATGTCCAAAAAAATTTTTAAGGAACTTAATATAGAAAGAAAAAAGAAGGGAGAACCGCTTTTTGCAAATCCTCGTAATATTGCGGCAGGATCAATTAGACAGCTTAATCCAAAAGTTGCAGCAGAACGAAAGCTTCAAAATTTTGTTTATGATATTGCAAAGTTTGATGATTTTCCTGCTACTCAAGTGGATGAATTAAAAAAATTACAAACTCTTGGATTTAAGACAAGTAAACATTTTAAGGAAGTTTCAAATATTCAAGAGATCATTAATTACTGGAAAAAATGGATGAAGGAATCACCGGAAGAAGATTACTGGATCGATGGAATTGTAATCAAAGTTAATGAAAAAAAGCTTCAAGATATAATTGGCTACACTGGTAAGGCTCCAAGATGGGGAATTGCTTTTAAATTTCCTGCAGAAGAGGTTACGACTATTGTAGAAGATGTGACTTTTCAGATCGGTAGAACAGGAGTGATCACCCCTGTTGCAAAGTTGGTACCTGTTTCTGTTGCGGGTTCTACTGTTTCAAGGGCAACCCTTCATAATGAAGATGAAATAAAAAGACTTGGACTTAAAATTGGAGATACCGTAATACTTAGAAAAGCAGGAGATGTTATTCCTGATGTTGTAAAAGTTTTGACAGAGCTTCGCAATGGAAAAGAAAAAACAATTTCGATGCCAAAAAAATGTCCTGCTTGTGGAAGTAGTTTGCAAAAGATTGTGGTTGGAATTAAAAAGATGACCCGCTTGCCATCGCCTGCCGGCTCAGTCAATGATGGGCAAGACAAGAGCGCGGCACTTTATTGTACGAATACAAATTGTCTCGGGAAAGATAGAAGAAAACTTTATTATTTTGCTTCAAAAAATGCTTTTGATATTGAGGACCTAGGGCCAAAAGTAGTTGATCTTCTTTTAGATAATGCGGTAATTTCCAGTGCCCCAGATATTTTCAAGATCAAAAAAGAAGACTTGCTTTCACTTCCAAGATTTGCCGAAAAGTCGGCAAATAACCTTTTAGAATCTATTAATAATAGGAGAAAAATAACTTTTCAAAGATTTTTGACAGCTCTTTCTATTTCTCAAGTAGGTGAAGAAACAGCAGAAGATCTGGCTCATAATTTTAAAAATATTGATGAATTTTTGAATGCTTCAAAAGAGGATCTAGAAAATATAAATGGTCTTGGTCCTAATATGTCGGATTCAATTATTGCTTGGAGAAAAGAAAAAGCGAATCAGAAAATAATTAGTGAATTACTTCAAGAAATAAAAATAATTTATCCAGAAAAAAAAGGTGGGATAAAAAAACTTCAAGACAAAACTTTTGTTCTAACTGGAACTCTCTCAAGTATGAGCAGGGACGAAGCGAAGAAAAAGATCAAAGATCTAGGCGGGGACGTGGTTGGTTCTGTATCTGCAAAAACAAGTTACGTGGTGACGGGAGAGAATCCTGGTTCAAAACTAGATAAAGCAAATGAACTTGGAGTTAAAGTTCTGTTGGAAGAAGATTTTTTGAAATTGATAAAATAATTTTTAAATTGAGTTTTGTTGTCATTTTTGACAATATTTGCAAATTTGTAGTGTTTTTTGCATTCCACTAGCCACCAAACACCAGTCGCTATATACTGTTAATATGATCTCAAAAGAAGACGTAAAAAAACTAGCTATCCTTTCTCGATTAGAAATTTCTGATTCTGAGCTTGAAAGTGTCGCAAAAGAAATAGGTTCCATCCTTGAATATGTTGGAACTATTGATTCTGCAATAGCTGGAGAAGAAAAAATTGATGCTCCTGAATTTTATAATAATCTTCGAGAGGATGATAATTCAAATGAAACATGTCTTCAGACTGAAACTCTTTTGGCCTCTGCACCAAAGAGAGAAGGTGATTTTGTAAAAGTAAAAAAAGTAATGTAAAGCTAAGAAGTAAGAAGCAAGAGATAGGAGATAAGAAAATTTAAAATAAATGATAAATCTAAAAGAATTAACAATTAAAGAAGCTAGAAGAAGCCTTGAAGCGAAAGAATTTTCTGCTGTAGACTTAGCTTCTGCTTACCTTGAAATAATTAAAGAAAAAAATTCTGACCTAAATGCATACCTGGAAATTTATGATGATGTAATTGCTCAAGCGGAGGAAGCTGATAAAAAAATAGCGAATGGTGAAAAAGGTGAGTTGTTGGGAATTCCACTAGCTATAAAAGATAATATTTTAATAAAAGGAAAAATTGCAACGGCGGCTTCTAAAATTTTAGAAAATTATATTGCTACATATGATGCAACTGTTATTGAAAAACTTAAAAAAAGCGGAGCGATCTTCATGGGAAGGTGCAACATGGATGAATTTGCGATGGGTGGTTCAACAGAAAATTCTGCATTTGGACCAACAAAAAATCCTTATGACTCATCTCGCGTTGCTGGAGGGTCATCAGGAGGTTCAATCGCCTCAGTTGCTTCAGATATGGCTCTTGGAGCCCTAGGTACTGATACAGGAGGTTCAATTAGACAACCTGCAGCATTCTGCGGGGTGGTTGGAATGAAGCCTTCTTACGGAAGAGTTTCTCGTTATGGCGCCATTGCTATGGGTTCTTCTTTTGATCAAATTGGTCCAGTTGCAAAAACAATTGAAGATGCAGAAATTCTTTTTAAGGTCATTGAAGGTAAAGATGATTTTGATTCAACTTCAAAAGACTCAAAGGAAGAAAATTTGAAAAACCCGCAGGCTTCGCAAGCGAGAGCAGGGCGGGCAGGTAAAAAAATAATCGGCGTACCAAGAAAAATTTTAGAGACGAAAGGAATTTCAGAAGAAGTATTAAAAAATTTTAATGAATCAATTGAGAAATTCAGATCTACCGGATATGAGATCGTAGATATTGAGCTTCCTCGTATTTCATATTCTCTGCCAGTTTATTACATTCTTATGCCAGCAGAAGTTTCTTCAAATATGGCGCGTTTTGATGGTGTGAAATTCGGTTCATTAAAAGAAGGTGATTCTTTGACAGAAGATTATATGAAAACCAGAGGAGAGCTTTTAGGAAAAGAAGTTAGAAGAAGAATTTTACTCGGAACTTATGTCCTTTCTGCTGGATATTATGATGCGTACTACGGAAAAGCTCAAAAGGTTAGATCTTTAATTAAGAAAGATTTTGAAATAGCTTTTGAAAAAGTTGACGTTATTTTGATGCCAACTACTCCAAATTCAGCCTTTAAAATAGGTGAGAAAACAGCTGATCCTATTGAAATGTATTTGGAGGATATTTTTACTGTGACTGCAAACTTGATTGGAGCGCCCGCAATTTCTATTCCTTCAGGAAATACTTCAAATGATTTACCTCTTCCTTTGGGAATACAATTGATAGCTCCTTACATGCAAGATGAAATTCTTTTTGAAATAGGAAAAGATTTTGAACATGCTAGAGATTCGAAGTAAGTAATGGTTCATCCGCCTAAACTTTTTTAGTTTTAATATAGGGATGTTTATATAATAGATAATGAATTATAATATATCCAACTTAATAGCTAATATAAAAAATTTTGGCGGGCGAAGAAAAAAAAGAATCACATGGTAGCGGAGGAGACGGGGGAGGTAGCTTGGATGCCTTGTTCTGGGTAGTTCTTGCTTTTGCCGTTTTTCTTTTTTTGATTTCTTTTTTTAAGGGTTTTGGAATAGATCTGGGAAATCTTCCAAATCCAACAGCTATATTTGAATTGATCTTCACAAAAATTCAAGTATTTTCTATATTCCTGTCATTATTGTTTTTCTCAGGTGCAATTTATTTTAGCGTTAAAGTTTCTGAGCTTTTTCATTCTGCTCACGGCGGACATGGTCATGCTGAACATGGTGCCGTTCATGGTGGAGAGCATGTCCATGTTCTTGATATTCAAAGTCATGGACCAAATAAAAAATGGCTAAAAATTGAAGAAAAAATGAGTTCTCAAAACGAACAAGATTGGAGAATTGCTATTGTTGATGCAGATATTATTTTAGAAGAAATGCTTGGTCATATGGGATATGTTGGAGAGGGAATTGCTGAAAAATTAAAACAAGTAGAACAAGCTGATTTTAAAACTATTCAAAATGCATGGGAAGGACATAAGCTTCGAAATAGAATTGCCCACGAAGGAAGCAACTTTCATTTATCTAGAACTGAGGCTGAAAGAGCTATTGAGAATTTCAAAAAAGTTTTCGAAGAATTTTATTTCATCTAGCGAGAAGGCTTGTGAAAAAAAAGGCTAGGGTTACCCTAGCCTTTTTTAAAATTTGTTTACTCTCCTGCATAAAAAAATAACACCAGAAAAAGGTATTATTTTTTTACGTGTTGTGGGAGTCGTCTTGGTCACGAATCACTAAGTCTACTCATTTGTTTACAACAAATTGCGCGGACAAAGTGTTCGCGACCCCACCTCATTCTGCCTATGGCAGAAATTCCGGCTTGCAATTCCGAACGCAGACAAATAAAGGACTTTTATCCTTTGTTCCGACAGCATTCGGACGCCATGAAAAATTTCACTTTGTTTATTTTTCGCGCCGTCTCTCATTTGTCGGAATAAATTTGTCTACTCTCCCTTACACAAAAAAACATCCTAAAAGGATGTTTTTTCTACGTGTTGCGGGAGTCGGAATTGCACCGACGCTTTCAGGTTATGCTTACCACTACAATTTTCATTGCTTCAAAATGAATTTGTGGTCTGGACTATATCTTTCCCCGATTGCTTTTGCAATTGAGGGGACTCGCCGTTTAGTCTCTACACCTTCCAAATATTTACATATTTGGCTTGGCTCGGTATTGCCTTCAATAAAGGAGGGTTTCACCGAGTTTGACGAATTATCCACAAGACATTACTGTCTAAGGAGCCCAAATCGAGCCTGACGAGGTACTGCTCCTCCATCCCGCTATGAAGAATATTATACATAAATATTTTTTTAAAACAATATTGGAATAGGGTATGCAATGCTATAATATACTGACTCTCATACAATAATATGGCAAATATAATTCTTAGAGAAAAAGCTAGGCAAATAAGAATGAAAGATGGAGCGAGTATAAAAGAGATTTCTGATCTTTTGAAAGTTAGTAAAAGTACCATTTCTTTTTGGTGTAAAGAAATAATTTTGAATAGAAAGCAATTGGTTAATTTAGCAAAAAAACAAAAGGAAGCTGGGTTAAAAGGAAGTCTAATTTATTCTGAAAAGATAAGACAAGAAAGGATTGAAAGAGATTTGAAACAGGGGATGATAGGAAAAAGAGACGTTGGTATTTTGTCAAAACGAGATCTTCTTATTGCAGGACTTGCTTTGTATTGGGCAGAGGGTTATAAAAAAAGTCATAGTGAAATTGGTTTTACAAATAGCGATCCCAAAATGATTACTTTAATGTTAAAATGGTTTCGTGAAATTTATGGAATAGAAAAAGATAATTTTGTTGCAAGATTAAGTATAAATATTCTGCATCAAAAAAAAGTTTCTCAAATATTAAAATTTTGGTCAAAAAACACTGGTATACCATTGAACCATTTTACAAAAACCAGTTTGATAAAATCAGTTAGCAAAAAAATATATCCAGACAATAAAAATTACTACGGAGTTTTAAGGATAAAAGTTAGAAAGGGAACAATTTTAAAGCAAAGAATATTAGGAGGGATTGAGTTTTTGAAAGAAAACTGATAGAAATTAGGTATGTCGGGGTAGCTCAGGTGGTAGAGCACAGCACTCATAAAGCTGCGGTCGCGAGTTCGACTCTCGCCCTCGACACATAAAAACGGAGTTTTTTGGTGCAGAGTCGAAAGGCGGAGGTATATTTTTCTTGCAAGAAAAATACCGAGCCGGGGTCGAGAAAATTTGTGAGTGACTACGAACAAATTATTCGTGACCGACTCTCGCCCTCGACACATAAAAACGGAGTTTTTTGGTGCAGAGTCGAAAGGCGGGGGTATCCGCCTTGGTGGACCGAGTCCAGATCAGGAAATTTTATTTGTCTTGGTAAATGAAATATTCGTGACCAATTCTCGCCCCCGACACAAAATTAAGAAGTTCTTTAAAATTATGTAATTTTATGTATAATGGTCATAAATCACCTCACTTTAAAGCAAAAAGGTGATTTTTAAAGAGTTTGTGAAAATGCGATCGTAGCTCAACTGGTTAGAGCACCCGCCTGTCACGTGGGAGGTTGCCGGTTCAAGCCCGGTCGATCGCGCAGATAAAAATCCCCGAAAGGGGATTTTTTGATTAGCCAAAGATGTTATGTCTTTATGATAAAATAGAACAGATAGTGTAAAAATAAAAATATGTCAAAAACTTTTTGGGAAAAAGAATACAAAGATCCAAAACATTTAGCGATGTCGGATGCTCCTGCAGAAGATCTGATCCATTTTGCTAAGTGGACTGTAAGAAATGCAGAGTGGGATCCTTTTCCTAAGGGTGGATTTGTTCTTGATATTGGATGCGGAAATGGAAGGAATATCATAAATTTGTGTGAAGAATACCATATGAATGGTTTGGGTATTGATATTTCGGCAACGGCAATTGAACAAGCTACAAATAAAACTAAAGATAAAAAATTAAATATTAATTACATTGCTATGGAAGTTAAAGACAAACTTCCAACAGAAGACGCAACTTGCGATATTGTTTTGGATATGATGACCTCTCATTTTTTGAACGAAAAAGATAGAAAGGCTTTAGCTTCGGAAATTGCTCGCGTTACAAAACCTTATGGATGGGTTTTGTTTAAAACTTTTATTATGGATGGAGATAGTCATGCCAAAAGATTAATTAAAGAATTTCCTGCCGGAGAAGAAGGAAGTTATATTCACCCAAAAATAAAAGTAGCTGAGCACGTTTATACTGAACAGGAAATTTATGATCTCTACTCGCAAAATTTTAAGATATTTAAAATGCTAAAAAGTTATAGACATGTGCTTGATGGTAAGCCACATAAAAGAAGAACTGTTTCTGTTTATATGGAAAGAAAGAGAGATTAAAAAATTATCAATTATCAAATAAACAAATGAATGCAAGAGATCTAACAAAAGAGGCTCCAAGAAGTCCTTATGAACAAATAAATGGTTTTGCAATTCTTGCAAGAAGTATAGATAAATGCAGATCTTTTCTTGCAGGAACTGTTGGAGAATATCATTTTAATTGTCCTCTAGATAAAATGATCTTTGGTTTTAAGGGAATTGATGCAGAAGAGTTCAAAGATTTTGTTGCAACTGGGGCGAGTGACGAAGAAATTGGAAAATGGGTTTTTGAACATGGTGTTCCAAAAACAGAGGACGAAATAAAAGCTTGGAGTGAATCTTTTCACAGTGATTTTTCTTACTCCGGCAAGCGAGAGGTTCGTGGAAGTGATATCGCTTCCACAAAATCCGAGTGAAGTCGGAGCAAAGAGTTTGATACTCTTTATGAAACAAATCCAGAAAAAGTTGATTGGTTTAAAGGGGAATGTGAAAGACTTGGTTTAGACCCTATGAAAACTACTCTTTTTGATTATCTTGAGGTGGATGATAAAGCAAGTTTCAAATAATTAATTTGTTAAATTGAAAAAACAGCCAGTTTATAATAATATGAGCTGGCTTTTTTATAATTTTTATTTGCCGTTGTAGCTTAGTGGTAAAGCACCATATTGGTAATATGGAGAGCGTGAGTCCGATCCTCACCAACGGCTCCAATATACAAACAAAAAACCATTCGCCTCGGAGAATGGTTTTTTGTTTGAGAAAATATCCTCAATTACATTGAGGTAGGCTGTGCTCCTGATACTTTGCACATTTTACAATCCTTTTTGTGAGTTGCAAGCAAGACAATTGCTGAAACTCCAACAAGAACATAAACAATTCTTGCAAGAATACTTCCTGCTCCAAAGAGTATTGCAACAAGATCTCCTGCTCCTAATCCTACAAGTAGCCAGTTAAGACCACCAACAATAAGGAGAAGGAAAGAGATCATATGAATAGTTTTCATGGAATAGTGAAATTAAATTGTTAATTTCGACCTTGAACATTTTATACATACAATTATACAACGGTATTTTGCATTGCAATAGGCATTAAAGATGCGGTTTTGTTAGATTTTGGTTAGAATACTTAGTAATTATACTAAAAAGCCGATATAGTTCAGTGGTAGAACACTGCTTTCGTAAAGCAGTAACGTGAGTTCGATTCTCACTCTCGGCTCAAATACGAAAGTATTTATATTTGATGAGAATTGAAGGTCGGAGTGCACGTAGCAAAGCGAAGTCCGCATTAGCGGGCACGAGACGGGGTCGAGAGTACTTAATCTTTTATGAGTGAAGCGAAATAAAATATTTAGTAACTCGTGACCGATTCTCACTCTCGGCTCAAATACGAAAGTGTTTATTTTAAAAAAATGAAAGAAGAAAAAGAAAAAAGAATTAAAGAGATCGAAGAACAGATGATGTCTGCGGATTTTTGGAATGATAAAGATCAGGCTCAGCTTTTAATAAAAGAACTTCAGGATCTAAAAAATACAGTAGAAGGCGGAAGCCCTTTTGATAGCGGGGATGCGGTGTTAACAATTTTTTCTGGTGCAGGAGGAATTGATTCTGAAGATTTTGCTTCAATGCTTCTTTCAATGTATCAAAAATATGTTTCAAAAAAAGGATGGGGAATGTATTTGATCCATGAAAACAAAAATGATCATGGAGGAATTCGCAATACAACTTTTGAAATAAAAGGAAAAAATGCTTACGGAACTTTAAAAAATGAATCAGGAGTGCATAGGCTTGTAAGGCTTTCTCCTTTCAATGCAAAAAGTTTGAGACATACTTCTTTTGCAATGGTTGAGGTCATTCCAAAATTTGAAAAGAAAATGAATGTAGAAATTCCTGATACTGATCTTAAAATTGAGTTTTCAAAATCAAGCGGTCCTGGCGGACAAAATGTAAACAAAAGAGAAACTGCCGTCAGAATTGTTCATATTCCAACAAAGGTCTCAGTTCATGTAGATTCTGAAAGAAGCCAAGGACAAAATAAAGAAAAAGCTATGGAAATTTTGAAAGGAAAACTTTATATTATTTTTGAGGCAGAAAGAAATGCCAAAGAAAAAGGAATGCAAATTTCCAAAACAACAGATGTGGAGTGGGGAAACCAGATCCGCTCATATGTTTTGCATCCGTATAAAATGGTCAAAGACCATCGAACAAATGTAGAAACAGCCAACACTGAAGCGGTTTTGAACGGCGACATAGAAAAATTTCTTGAAGCGGAGAAATCCTTATAATTTACAAATAGATTTCAGTGCCCAGCACAAAGTTTTTAAGATTTAGTGCCATCTTTCATTATTTTTGGTACAATACAAAGATAATTGAGTTCAATTTTTCTCCAGCAAAAAAACTATGTGCTGGGCATTAATTTTAAAACTCATTTCATTCATTAAAAAATTATATGATTTACTTTGATAAAGTTTCAAAAAAATATTTTAATTCTACCGCCGCCCTTGAGGACATAACCATTTCTGTGGAACCAAAAGAGTTTGTTTCTATAGTGGGACACTCTGGAGCAGGCAAGACCACATTGCTTAAAATGATCTTAGGCGAAGAATCTCCATCACAAGGTATTGTCTATTTTGAGTCTGTAAATATTCATAAATTAGGAAAAAATGAAATAAACAAATATCGCAGACGAATCGGTACTGTTTTTCAAGATTTTAGACTTTTGCCTCACCTTACTGTTTTTGAGAATATTGCTTTTGCTATGGAAGCTTCAGGAAGAAGCGAGGAAGATATTGCCTCAGATGTGCCTCACGTTCTTGAGCTCGTAAATCTTTCGGACAAGATCAGAAGTTTTCCTGGACAGCTTTCTGGAGGAGAAAAACAAAGAGTAGCAATTGCACGAGCGATCGTTAACCAGCCTGATATTATTATTGCAGACGAACCAACAGGAAACTTAGATCCAGTTGCAAGCAGAGAAATTATTGATATCCTAAAAAAAATAAATGACCTAGGAACAGTGGTTATTCTTGCAACGCACAATAAAGAGATCGTTGATCTGCTTGGAAAAAGAGTAATTACTATGGAAAAAGGAAAAATTATTAGAGACAACAAAAAAGGTAAGTTTGTGATGTGACCAAAAACAAGGAACAAAGTGACTATGTTTTTGGTCACCCAAGCACTAACTTTTAAAAATAAGTCAAAGCTCAAAAATCAAAATGCAAAATTACAAGTCAAAATTAAAAAGTTTAAAAAAAGAAAATAAGGATTTCAATTTTGAATTTTCAATTATAATTTTAACTTTTGCATTTTAAATTTTGAATTAAAATATTATGTTCTGGATAAATACAAAAAGAATAGTTAGACTCGGTTTCATAAATTTTGCTAGAAATATTTCTGTATCTGTTGCAGCGGTTTTGATCACAACTGTCGCACTTTTGGTAATTGCTTCACTTTTTTTTACAAAAGCAATTCTTACTTCAACTTTGGCGCAAATAGAAAGCGCGGTTGATATAAGAGTTTATCTTTCAAATTCTGCAAGTGAGGAGGAGATCGCAATACTTCAAAAAAGAATTCAAGCTTTGCCAGAGGTTGATAAAATTACTTTGGCATCAAGCGATCAGGAGTTGTCTGATTTTACGGCAAGGCATCAAAACGACCAACTAACGCTTCAGGCAATTCAAGAAGTTGGAACAAATCCTTTCGGATCAGCTATGAGTATTAAAGCAAAAGACATTTCTCAATATTCAGGGATTGCATCTTTTTTAGATGCAGAACAAAACCAAGCACAAAGCAGTATTATCGACCGCGTAAATTATGCTAGAAATAAAGATGCAATTAATGTTATAAACAAAATGATCGCATCTTCCAAAAAACTTGGGATCATTGGAATAATCTTTTTCTCCTTAATTTCACTTCTTATAACTTTCAACACAATTAGTCTTGCAATATATATGGCAAGAGAAGAGATCTCTGTGATGAGGCTTGTGGGGGCAAGTACGCACTATATTAGGTGGCCATTTGTCGTCAGCGGTTTGATCTATGGCCTTTGCGCAGCGATACTTTCTTTGATAATTATTCTGCCTATCACATATTGGATCGGTCCAAAGATATTCGATCTAGGAACAGGAATAAATATATTCACTTATTATCTTTCAAATATACTTAAATTCATTGGGTTAATTACAGCTTCAGGTTTGGGAATTGGAGCACTTTCTAGTTATTTGGCAGTTAGAAAATATCTTAGGGTCTAATAGGTAAGTTTCGTCATTGACACGTGTTTTAATTCCGTTTCGTTGTTTACATAGTTATAGAAAAAAGGTTGTAATACCTTCAATTTTCGATACAATAAAGGTCACATGAGAGACATTAGTCTTTCAGAATAAAGTTTAAAAATCATGGACCTTTGTCAGCTTCCTCGGCTCGGAAATACAAAAGATTACTTTTGTATTTCACTCGCTCTACGTCGCTAATAGGGAGCAATGATCCTGTAGTAGAAAAAGGCAAATGCCAATTGAAAAACATTTTCGTAATCATAAAAAATGAATTATTACACAGTAGTCGAAATGAGAAATAATATAAAGAATTGGCAGAGATAGTTTGCCTTTTATCACTAACTGGATGAAGAAAAACCATAAATATATTTTCGTAGTTGGAGGAGTGATGTCCGGAGTTGGAAAAGGTGTCACAACTTCTTCTATCGGAATGCTTCTTCAGTCATGTGGCTATAAAATAAATATTGTAAAAGTAGATCCTTATCTAAACGTTGATGCTGGCACAATGAATCCTACAGAGCACGGAGAAGTTTTTGTTTTGGATTCAGGACTCGAGACCGATCAAGACATGGGGAACTATGAAAGATTTTTAAATAGAGACATTTCTTCAAATTGTTATATGACCAGCGGAATGGTCTATAAAACAGTTATTGAAAGAGAAAGAGCTTTGGGATACAAAGGAAAATGCGTTGAAGCTATTCCTGACATTCGAGACGAGATCATCAATCGATTTAATTTTGCCAGTGAGAGCGCTCATTCTGATATTTCTATAATTGAAATTGGAGGAACAGTTGGAGACTACCAAAATATAATGTTCATCGAAGCGGCTCGCGTAATGAAAATTCATAATCCTAAAGATGTTATTTTCATAATGGTCTCTTATCTTCCTGTTCCTGGAAAATTAGGAGAGATGAAATCAAAGCCTACGCAAAATGCAATGCGAATGCTTAATTCCTACGGAGTACAAGCTGATGTTTTGATCGCCCGAAGTGAAGCAGGAATGGACGAAAAGAGAAGAGAAAAAATTGCAACTTCTTGCAGTATCAGACCTGACTATGTCATTTCTGCGCCTGATGTTGATGTAATTTACGAAGTAGCTGGAAATTTTGAAAAAGGAAATTTGAGTAAAATTCTTTTAGATCTTATAAGTCTTCCAAAAAAAGCCGTGGACTTGTCCCACTGGAAAGATTTTATTTCAAAAGTAAAAAATCCAAGGCGAGAAGTAAAAATTGCCGTTGTAGGAAAATATTTTGATACAGGAGATTTTACTCTTTCTGATGCTTATCTTTCTGTGATCGAAGCTGTTAAATTCTCTGCTTATCACAACGGGGCAAAAGCAAAACTAACTTGGTTAAATTCAAAAGACTACGAGAAAGATGCAAGCAAGCTAAAAGAGTTAAGAAGTTTTGACGGAGTAATTGTTCCTGGAGGATTTGGAGAATCAGGAATTGAAGGAAAACTTTCTGCTATCAAATTTGTTAGAGAAAATAAAATTCCATATTTTGGTCTTTGTTACGGCATGCAACTTATGGTCATTGAATACGCTCGAAATGTTTTGGGTTGGAAAGATGCAAACACAGCAGAGATCACAAAAAAATCTGAACATTTGGTAATTGACATCATGCCCGACCAAGAGAAAAAACTTTTGAGTAAAGATTTTGGAGGATCAATGAGACTAGGAGCTTATCCTGCAATTTTAAAGAAGGGAACTATTGCATTTTCAAGTTACGAGAGCGAGACTATTTCTGAAAGACACAGGCACCGATACGAAGTAAATCAAGAATTTGTAAAAGATATTGAAAAAGCAGGATTGGTTTTTTCTGGAACTTCTCCAGACGGAAAATTGATGGAGATCGCAGAACTTCCAAGATCAAAACATCCATTTTTCTTAGGAACTCAATTTCATCCAGAATTTAAAGCTCGTCCTCTTTCTCCACACCCTTTATTTTCCGCTTTCATCAAAGCCGCTCTTAAAAAATAATTTAAGTGAACTTAGAGGTAAGTCCTCCTCTTGAGAGGTCTTTCCTCTAAGTTTTTTTGATTTTTTGCCCAAAAAAGGCTAAAGTAATGGAACTTTAGCTTTTGAGTTTTTCTCTTAAACTAATATTTTGCGGGATCGCCCGCCTCGCCGAAGATGAGCTTCTGCGAGTCGAGGCGGGTCTAATGGTCCTTCTCGTAGCAGGCTGAGTCTAGATAGAACATTAAAATAATGTATGTAGTTTATATTTTAAAAAGTATAGTCTATGATAAAAGTTATGTTGGAATGACCAATGATATTGAGAGAAGGATTGGTGAACATAACTCTGGTAGGCATGTATATACAAAAAGATTTTTACCTTGGAAAATTATTTATACAGAAGTGTATAATACGAGCAAGAAGCTAGGATAAGAGAAAAATATTTCAAATCCGCTTCAGGAAGAAATTTTCTTAAGAAAAAAATCTTTTTATAAATTTTGCGGGTTCGTCTAATGGTAGGACATCTCCCTCTGGAGGAGGCTATTGGGGTTCGAGTCCCTGACCCGCAGCAAAAAAATTCTGAAGGAATTTTTTTCTTCGGGTAGAAAGTGCTGAACGCACTTTCGTAGGGACTCGAAAAGGTTATCCTATATTTTTGAAGATTTACTAATCTGAAAAAATAGGAAACCTGTACAGCTCCTGTAAGGAGAGAGATTCTCTGACTCTCAGCTTTCTTAAATAACCATGCTAGATGTTAAAACATTTAATCGTTTCATAGACAAAGCAAGCCAATCTTATCAACAATTTTGTATATGGTTTTTTTCTAATAATGAATTCGCAAAACATCAAGATGAATGGAACGAGCTTGATTTGAAAGATACTTTTTTCTCTACTGAAGAATTTACCAAAAAACATGGCGGCAGATATAAAAATTTTTGGATCTATGTAATAGCTTCTTTGCAACATGGATGGATGTTGGGCACAGCAAGGCTTTTTGACCCAGCATATAATTCGAGAGATAAAGGGAGAAAAAATCCACGCCTATCATTAGATTTTATTCTCGAAAATCTCGATGATGAAGAATTTAAAATTTCAATAAAAAAAGAACAGGTTTTACATGAAGTGTTTTTAAAATCTATTAAAGATCATCGAAATAATTCGCATGCTCATAATGATTTAAATTATTCAAATAAAATAATTGAAGCCGGAGTTGAAAACTTATATGAATGGTTGAATGGCGTTATTTCAAAAATAAAAGTCTTACAACCACATCTAAAAAATTGCAAGACTATTGACCTAAAATATAACGAAAAATTAGCTCAATCTGGAGTAGAAGAGATATTCGAGGATCTTTTGAGAGGAAAAGAAAATGAATTCCACAAAAGTTCAGTAAAAAAATAAAGCTTATATCCACCTTCAGCAAGGACTCACCTTGCCGAGAGCTATATAAATAAAATCTTCAAATGCTCAATATCAATCCTTTTGTTTTTGCGTCCTTTCGATTAAAATAGATCAATGAAAAATATTGTTTTATCAATTATCGTAGTTTTTTTAACAGGTTTAGGTATTTGGTACTTTATAAATAATGAAAAAACAAACGAGTCGGAATTAAAAATTAATGCAATTGCAAATCAAGAAATAATTGCTACTACAACCAGTGCTACAACTGATACAACTACAAATGGGAAAATAGAAGAGCAAGTAATTAGTAATAAAGAAATAAATAATAAAAAAACCATGACAGCAATTCTACACACAAGTATGGGGGATATAACAATAAAACTTAATCCAGAAACTACTCCAAATACAGTAGTAAATTTTGTGAAGCTCTCAGAAAGTAATTTTTATGACGGTACAAAATTTCATAGAGTAATTAAAGATTTTATGAACCAAGCAGGGGACCCACTTAGTAAAGATGACTCTCAAATGGCTCGTTGGGGTACGGGAGGTCCTGAATATCAATTTGCAGATGAAATAACAGCAAGTAACAATAATAGTATTGGAAGTCTTGCGATGGCGAATTCTGGTCCAAATACAAATGAAAGCCAGTTCTTCATCAATGTCGCAGATAACTCTTTCTTAAATACTAAGCATACTGTTTTTGGTCAAGTTATTGATGGTATGGATGTAGTAATGGCAATAAATAATACCAAGACAGGAGCAAACGACCGTCCAGTGGAAGCTGTAGTGATTAAATCTATTTCAATTAAATAATTTTTTAAAATTTTAGTGTATAAAAAAACAGCAAGTTAACCTTGCTGTTTTTTTATGTAACATTATCTATTTAAATCTAAGTATTTCTAACTCTTTTTCAAAAACTCTGTTCTTAAAAACTGTTTAAATTTTTTTATATATTAACTATAGATTAAATTTTTCTTTAATTTTTTTTGCAACATCTTGAGGGCTTAAGTTTGTATTGTCTATTCTTATATAATTCTTTTCTTCTATTTCGCCTTCTTTTGAGTTCAATCTATGTTCTAGGCTACTTTTTTTGAGATTATTTTCTGACCATTCAATGTTTCTTTTTGTCGGCTTGTGCTCTAATCTATGCTCAGTTTTGTTTCTCCTTAATCTTTCTTCTTCGTTTGCTTCTAGTTCTATAAAATATACCTCTGCTCCTTTGTCTTTAAAGATCTTCACTACTTCTTCTGTGTAGTCCCAATCTTCTTGAGAATCAAAATACCACAGAAATGTAAAAATTAATCCCTCCAAATCACTAGAGACTACTGCTTTAAATATTTCTTCGCGAAAAAGATTTACTAGTCTTTTTCCAGTTTCAGTACCATAACTAAAAAATGGTGCTACCATTTCAATCGGCATATGATTATGAAAAAGTTTTAAATTAGTTATTTTTTCTAATTCATGACCCACTGTCATTTTGCCAACAGCTTGCGGTCCAAATATAAGAATAAGTTTCATAGAGAAATATTTTATTGAAATATACAGCTAGTAGTCTAACTCTTCTTCAAAAACTCTGTTCTTAAAACAAGACCTTTTATTCCTTCGGCGTTGCATTCAACGAGGTCTTCATCGTCTGTTAGACGAATGTTTTTGATCTTTGTGCCTTTTTTGAGAGTAGAGGATGAACCTTTTACTTTTAGGTCTTTTATTACAGTGACACTGTCTCCATTTGAAAGAGTGTTTCCGTGTGCGTCTTTTACGACGATTATTTCTTCATCTTCTTCGTTTTCTGTATTCATATTCGCATTATACTCTATTTTTTGATCAGTATGAAATTCTGCATAAAAAGTGGTGTTAGTGAAGAAATGAACGAAGTATTATAATGAAACAAATAATTATTAACTAACTCATGATCAAAATGAAAGGATTTAAACAAAATATTGAAAAGTTGACTGTAGAAAATACAGATTTTCGTAAAGTACTTTATACAGGTCATCACTCTCAACTAGTACTTATGAGTCTGAATCCTAAAGAGGAAATTGGTTTAGAAGTACATACTGAAAATGATCAATTTTTTAGATTTGAATCTGGAACAGGGAAGGTAATCATAGACGGTAATGAATATGATGTGGCAAACGGCGATGCTGTAGTAGTTCCATCTGGAGCCCAACATAATGTAATAAATACTTCTGAAACTGAGGCTCTTAAAATGTATACAATTTATTCTCCAGCGCATCATAAAGATGGAATTGTTCGAACAACCAAAGCAGAAGCAGAGGCAGATGGACCGGAGTTTGATGGCATTACTACTGAATAGATATAAATAGGTATATTTGCGATTCCAAGCTATTGGGATATTACGTGCTATTTACATATCTCTTAAAACATGATTTAGTGATGATGTATGAAAATTGTTCTTGAAGCTTCTGGGGTAGATGCTGCTGAAATTGCTAAATCAATCGTGTTTCAATATCAGCCAGGCCTCCTTGCTGATCTTAATGCCCTTATCGGTGCGAAATTGCACAGGAAAGGGATTGGTGGACGGAGTAGGATAATCCATAGTATTTCGATCCACAGAGACGACAGTTTTAAAGGAGGGAGTAATGTCCTCAAATGTTCATCTCTGGATGACCTACTTGAGGCTTACAGCTCAATTGAATTGAATAACGCGACTTAGTTTACTAAGTCGCGTTTTTTTTGCTAAATAATTTTTTAATTTAATCCTAAACTATACATGACGGAAAAAATTTTGTTACAATTAAGAAATGGAAACAAAACTCAAAGAAATGGGAGATGAGAAAAAATGTCCGATCGCAGTAATGATGCGAGATGGAAAAATATTGACTGGATATAGGCATTACACGCCTGATAAATGGAAAAAAATTTCTGTTTGGACTACTCCTGGCGGTAGGTCTGATCTTGGAGAAACACTTTACGATACTCTTAAAAGAGAAGTTCAAGAAGAAGTTGGAATTACCGAATTTGAAATTGTGGATTTTATTGGAGAAGTGGCTGGAGCAAAGGAAGGGGATATTGTCCCGATGTTTTTTTGTACTACAAAACAAGATTATATTCTTATGGAGCCTGAAAAATTTTCAGAGTGGCGATGGGTGTCAAAAGATGAATATATAAATAACGGAGAATATAGCGGTTTCAATTCTGGTGCAAGAAAAATAATTGTAAATTATCTTCAGAATCAAAAGTAGAGGATGGTTATTGGTTAAGTTCTCTGTTTGCATACATTTAAAAAAGTTGTACTCTTAAATAGTTAATATTAGAAGAATATTCTAAATCTATGAGTATGAAAAAAATTTTGGGAGTAATGGTCTTGTTAGTTTCTATTTTATATTTACCAACTTTAGTTTTTGCTGGGCAAAAAGAGGAGTGTGAAAAACACATTGCGCCTAATGAATATTGGGATCCAGTTAAGGGTGGTGGTTCGTGTAGATGTGTTGAGCCATTTGTCAGAGATTACAATGGTTTGTGTAAAGACCGAAAACCAGCTGATGCATCAGTTTCAAATACTCCTGAAAAACCAGCTGAAACAAAAGCAATTCTAGAGCCCGTTTCAAGTACTTCAACTCTAAAAGAAAGTTTTGAACCTTCAGTTGATAACTATAAAAATATAAGTAGTGATGGAGAAGTTACTCTAAGTAATCCAACATTATTTAATAATATAAAAGTTGGTGCGACTGAAGCTGTTTTTCAAGAAAAATTAAAAGCTTGGGAGCAAAGCCTCAAGGAAGCTGAAGTAAAAAGTTTATTTAAAGACGGAGCAAATAAAGATGAGTTTAAGATCAAAATTCAAGAAGATAAAAATATTAAATTACAAATCGTAGAAGCGGAAAAATTACTTGGTTTTACTCATGTGAGAGTTTTGGAATCTACTAAAACTTTTAAATTTGAAAATCAATCGGCCGAATACAAAGCTTACTGGAAACAACCTGTTGATAACAATGCCTTTGATGATACTACTGGTGCCACCGCTTTTAATGCAGCTACAGCTAACGTTTCAGGTTTTACTGCCCAGATAAGAGATTTAAAGAAAAAACTTCAGGATAATTATCCAACTGATTGGAAAGCAAAATATTTGGCTGTGCCAGAAAAACCAGTTAGGGAACAAGGAGCAGGAACTATTAATATCTTTAATTAAAATAAAATCTATGAAAACGATTTGGCAGAAGAATAAAAGAATTATCCTTTCAGTTTTAGCTGTTGTGTTAGTTGGAATTAGTTTTGGGTTTTTTTCAAAAAAAGAGGAAGTCAAAAATGACCAACTTTCATTGGTGGATCTGTCTATGAAAATGGAAAATGAACTTGGTTTGCAAAATGTGAGGGTTTCTGAAGTTTCGGGCAATGTTTTAGAAGTAAGAGTAAAAACTCCAGATAATGTAACAAAAGAAAAGCTTTCAAACGGAGCAGCTTATATCTTTGGTTATTTAGACCTTAATTTAAATAAAGGTGTAGAAAAAGTAAGAGTAATTTATACAGTAAATGATGCAGACACTACTTTGTATGAAGCTTCAGCCCAAGACATTTCTGATTGGAGAAGCAAAAAAAATAACGACAGTACTTTTGCGAAGAAGATCAAAGTGGCTAATTTGGGTAAGTAATTAAAATGATCGAAGAAATAAAAAAAGCTTTAGAAAGTTATAAAGGGGAATGGAAAGAGAAAAATGATATCTTTGAATTTTCTTTGACCATTGCCGAGAGAAAATTTTTTCTTGCAAAAAGGAAGTTAACGTACAAGGCTTTAATAAAAATAGAAGAAAATTCTAAAACGCTGATTTTTTCAGAAATGCTTAAAGAATTAGGTTCTGGATTTTCTTCTGGAGTTGGAGGATTCGGCGACGAAATGTCCACTGGGTTTGGTTTTAAGGCTGAAACATACAATACAACGAGTGGCGCTCGCGTTGGAACTATTGAGGAATCCTCAAGTCTTTTTGGAAAAAAATATGAGTATAAATTTGATTACAAAGAGATCAGAACTAAAGTTGAAAATACGGCAAAAGAGGGTGTTTATAACTTTATTTACAAAATTTTCATTTTTTAGTGATATAATGTAGCTATGTAATGGTAATGCAGATAGAGCGATAAGTTCTCTGTAAAAACTCTCGGGTAATTCATTTTAAAATTTATTATGCCGATTAAATTACTAGTTCATTAATAGATTACTAAAAAAAATATAATGAAAAATAATAAAACCCCCCCCCGTATTAGCTAAAGTATTTTCTTTTTTTATACTTAGTCTTGCTTTGCCCATTACTGCACTTGCAGCCGGTCCGGCACCTGTTGATCTTGGATCCGCAGGTAATTTTACAATTTTAGCAAAATCGGGAATTTCAACTACTGGAACAACGAATGTTGTAGGAGATATTGGAGTTAGTCCTGCTTCAGCAACTTATATTACTGGATTTGCACTGAATCTTTCTGCTGGAAGTGCATTTTCAACATCAGCATTAGTAACAGGAAAGGTTTATGCACCAGGATATGCTGACCCAACTCCCTCAAATATAACAACTGCAGTTAGTGATATGGAAACTGCTTACACTAATGCTCAAGGAAGAACAAATCCTACAGCAACAGAACTTGGAGCAGGAAATATTGGCGGATTAACTTTAGCTCCGGGATTATATAAATGGGGAACTAATGTAACTATCCCAACAGACGTTACTTTGTCTGGTGGAGCTAATGATGTTTGGATCTTTCAAATCGCGCAAAATCTTGATATTAGTTCTGCTACAAAAATTATTCTTAGTGGAGGAGCTCAAGCAGGCAATGTTTTTTGGGTAGTAGGAGGAAAAACAACTATCGGTACGACAGCTACTTTTAATGGAAATATTTTGGATCAAACTGCTATTGTTTTGAACACTGGTGCAGTTTTGAACGGTAGAGCATTGGCTCAAACTGCAGTTACATTAGATGCAAGTTCTGTTAATTTTCCTTCAGTTTCTTATTCTGCTCCAGTAGTTGTGACACCGATTGTAACTCCTGTATCAACAAATTCATCTTCAAATAGTGGAAATAATCCTAGCTCTTCAGTTTCTGCAAACTCAAATAATGCACAAGCAAACATTCCTTCTAACAATTTTGGCCAGAAAGTAAAAGCGATCGTTGTTGGTCTTGTAAAAGGCAGTCGAGGAAATAATGTAAAAATTCTTCAAGAGTTTTTAATTTCACAAAATAAAGGTCCTGCAGCATTGGCTCTCGGTAAAAATGGTACAACACTTTTCTTTGGAGAATTAACTAAAAAAGCATTGGCTGAATTTCAAGCAAGTGTAGGAATTACTCCTGCTGGAAGTTTTGGACCGATCACTCGAAATTATTTTAGATCAAATTATTAATAATTAATAGAAAATATTATGAGAAAAAACATATTTAATAGAAATTTTATAGGAATTACGCTCGTCGTTGCTTTTGTTGTAGCCTTAACCTTACCTCTTGGTGCTCTTGCTGCAACATCACCTTCTCTTGGAACTGCAGATCCGTTTGCGATTCTCTCTGATACTTTTACTCGTAATGTTGGGGTAACTGGTATTACAGGAAATGTTGGATATACAACATTGTCTGGCTCTGGATCGGATACTGTTACTGGTACAACCTTTACTCCTGCTCCACCTCAAACTGGATTAGATCAAAATTCTGCTTTAGCAAATCTTAATGCTCAAGTTATTGCTAGTTGTAATTCTCTCGGTGGAGGCGCTGTTAATCTAGATAATGCACCAGGACACGTGACTGGAGTTTACAATCCAGGTTGTTACAGCAGTGGAGGTGCAATGAATATAACTACAAATACAGTTGTGACTCTTGATGGAGCTGGAACTTATATTTTTAAAGCGAACGGTGCACTTACAACACAAGCTAGTACTTCTGTTATATTGATAAACGGAGCATCAGCATGTGATGTATTTTGGATCCCTGTAGGAGCAACAACAATTGGATCTAACCCTATTGCAACAACAACTCCAACTTTTGTGGGAAATATTTTCCGTGGTGATGCAGCGGGATTAAGTATTACATTAGGACATTTTGCAAATATTTTAGGAAAATTATTGGCATTTGGTTCAACTGTTACAGCTGATACAAACACCATTGCAGTACCTTCTTGCGGTGTACCTGCTCCTGGTTCAGTTCACATTATTAAAAATGTCGTTGGAGGAACTGCTGTTCCTTCTAATTTTTCTATTCACCTAAAACTTTCTGGTACTGATGTTGCAGGAAGTCCTGCAGCCGGAACTACAACTCCTGGAACATTTTATTTTCTTTCTGCCGGTAATTATGTAGTTAGTGAAGACCCCGTTTCTTCTTATAAAGCAAGTTATGGCACAGATTGTGATAGTGTCGGTAATTTATCTATTCCTTCAGGAGGTAGCGTAATTTGTACGGTTACAAACACTTATACTCCACCTTATGTTGCAAGCGGTCATGGTTATGTTGGAGGTTCACCAAGTTTTGTTAGCAGAACTCTGCCTCAAATAGGTATTACTAAGGTTCCAACTCCACAAACATTGCCTGTTGGAAATAATTCAGTTGTTTACAATTACACTGTTTGGAATGTTGGGAAACAACAGGCTTTAGCTAACGTAACTGTAACTGATGATAAATGCGCAACAATTAAATATCTTTCTGGTGACCTAAACAATGATGGAAAACTTGATATAAACGAAAACTGGAAATTTAGTTGTACAACTAAACTTTCAAAAACTACAACAAATACTGCAGTTGCAACTGGTTATAGTGATGATTCTTATCACCAAGTTGCCACTTCATCTGCCGTTGCAACAGTTCGCGTAACAGTTCCTGGTCTTCCTAATACAGGATTTGCACCAGAGGAAGAGCAAAATATTTTAGGATCTTTTGCTGCAATTGTTGGTGGTTTGTCAGTTTTATTTCTTTCTTATTTTTACTTTGTTAAAAAAAATAAAATTGTCTAGTAGATCTACGAAGTTGGTAATTGTTGTTCTCTCAGGCTTAGTTATTGCCTTAACTATGTGTATTTTATATTTGAAATTCACTCCAGAGCTTACTTTTGATCTAACAAAAAATAAAATGAGTTATCACACAAACATAATCAAGGATACTGCGGAAAATACAAATTTTCGAAAAGTTTTATTTACAGGTTTGAAGAGTCAGCTTGTTGTAATGAGTATTCCACCAGGAGGAGAAGTTGGAGAAGAAATTCATAAATATACAGAACAAACACTTTTCTTTCTTTCGGGAACAGGTGTTGGTACTCTGAATGATGAGAAATTTCCAGTTGGTCCTGGAGATGTTGTAGTCGTGGTACCTGGAACGAAACATAACTTTATAAACACAGGTAAACAAGATCTAAAAATTTATACTGTTTACGCTCCTCCTAATCACATTGATGGACGAATTCACAAAACAAAGGCAGATGCTGATCTAGATACACTAGATGAAGCAGTTGGTGAAAGTGCTCCTGTTTGTAAAGCGTAATTATTTTTTTGATCTTATTATAAATTACAAAAAATAAAAAATGCAATTAAAAATTTCAGCAAAGCAAAAAATATTAGTTGCAACATTCACAGGTCTTTTACTTTCCTTTGGTCTTCTTTTTCAATTTGTTCTAAAGGATCCATCAGAAGTAGAAGGCGCTGTACTCGCTCAAAATAGAGTTTCCTTAGTAAAAAAATATCAATCAATTCCTGTTCTTTCTTCACGACTAAAAATTCCAAAAATAAATGTTAATAGTTCACTAGAGTCAGTCGGGCTTACTTCTCAAGGGGCGGTTGATGTGCCAAAAAATCCATCTGATGCAGCATGGTTCAATCTTGGACCAATCCCAGGAGAAGAAGGAAGTGCTGTTATAGTAGGGCATTTTGGTCCTTGGAAGAGCGGAGAGGTTTCAGTGTTTGATAATATAAATAAGCTAAAGAAAGGGGATAAAATATATGTTGATGATGGAAAAGGTACAGTCACTACTTTTATAGTGACTGGTTCAAAGGCTTATGATTCAAAAGCAGATGCTTCAGATATTTTTGCTTCAAGTGATGGAAAATCCCATTTAAATCTTATTACTTGTAATGGTACTTGGAATAAAATAGCAAGGAGTTATCCCAAAAGACTTGTAGTGTTTACTGACAAAGTAACAGTGGTTAACAAAAGTGTTGCAGATAATATTTCTAAAAACAAAGGGTATTAGATCGATAGCTTCGATTGGGGTCATTTGATAAACTTAGAGTGTGGAAAATCTAATAAAGATATTTAATTATTTGAGTAAAAAAATTCTTGGCCTGCCTGCTGTAAAAAAGTGGCTTGGAAAACACCCAAAAATACACCGTCAGCTTATAGAAAGGTTATCTACAAAAAAGTTTACGGGCTTAACGGTAACTATTTTTTCGGCCGCGTTTCTTTTTGTTATTTATTTTTTATTTGGAATAATTGAAGATTATTTAGAGCATGATCCTCTTATATTACTTGATGCCAGAATTGCTAATCTTTTGTATGTAATTCGCAGCGCCACTCTTCTTCGTTTTTTTTATTATGTAACTTTGTTTGCAGAGCCGGTGATCATTATTGCTCTCACTGTAGTCATCGGCATTCTTTTGCTAATTAATAGACAGAGAGTCTATATATTTACTTTAGGATTTGCACTTGTGCTTGGAGAGGGTTTGGCTTTATTCGGTAAAAATATTTTTCAAAGACAGCGACCTGATCTTTTTCTTAGAGCAATAACAGAAGACTCTTTTTCATTTCCAAGCGGACACGCTGTTGCAGTAGTTCTTTTTTATGGTTTTTTGGCTTATCTTATTATTAGAAATTATAGATCTTTAAAAATAAGAATTGTAACAATTTCTGCTTTGGTATTAATTATTTCTTTAATTGATCTGAGCCGTCTTTATCTTGGCGTGCATTATTTGAGCGATGTGTTTGCGGGCAATCTTTTGGGTTTTTCTGTTTTGATCTTATCAATTGGAATTACAGAATGGTTAATTTCAAGCAGGCGTGAGTTGCATCCAAATAAAGTTAAGATCTATCAGATATTGACTGTATTATTTGTAACTATAGTTTTGGTCTCGATCCTTTATCATGTTGCTAATCCTCCTCTTAATAAAAATAAACCGCTAACAGTCACTAAAATAAATACAGAAGATGTTTTGTCTTTGTTCGATAATAAAAAACTTCCTCGTTTTACAGAAACAATTACTGGTACAACGCAGGAACCAATAAATTTGATAGTTATTTCTCCTGAATCATGTTTTGTACAAAGTATGGCTCATGCTAATTGGGACCTGGCTGAAGGAATATCTTTGAGTTCAACAGAACGTTTGGCAAAAACAGCAATATTAAATCAGCCATATCCAACAGCACCGATGACTCCGTCATTTTATAATGCAGAACCAAATGATTACGGTTTTGAAAAACAGACTGATAGAAATTCGGTCAGAGCCCGCCATCACGCCCGTTTTTGGAAAACAAATTACGAGACTCCTTTGGGTACGGTGTTTGTGGGAACGATCTCTTTGGATACTGGGCTTAAATGGGGAATTACGCATACAATTGCTCCAGACATTGATACAGAACGAGATATCTTTGTTTCTGATATGACGAATACTGGAGTTGTTTCTGAAGGAAAAATTATTCCATTTGTTTCTCCTGTATTGGGAAGTAATTTTTCAGGAGATCAATTTTTTACCAATGGCCAAGCAGCTCTGCTTATTCTTTCTTCTTGTAATACAATTAAATAAACTATGATGAATTTTTTAAGAGAAAATATTATATTTGTTTTGAGTTCTCTTGCTGTAATAGGACTTATTGCTATTTCTTCTGGAGTGAAGAAACCAGATAGTTTAAATTTGGGAACGATACAACAAACTCCTGTTGTAAATACAGTGGATGCAAATCAAGCATCTGTTCAAACACCCGTAGAGCCTAGTGCAGTTTCAGCACCAACAGAAAATACCCCTAGTATAAAAAATACTATTCCTAGTCCTGTAATATTTTCTGCGACGCATACTCAAGTAAGAAAAGGAGGAGATGATGAAGATGGAGGCTTCTTTGGCAGGGATGATTAAAAAAGTTTTCTGATTTTTTTGTTGTCATTCCCGCGCAGGCGGGAATCTAGGATTAAATTTGAAACACTGGATTCCCGCCTGCGCGGGAATGACAAAAAGATAGCGGAAATGACAGAGAGATAAAGATAATTAATTGTTTCATTTAATATTAAGCTCATTATTTAAAAAAGTTTTTTTGTGATTCATCATTATTACGCGGTCGCGTAATAATGATGAATTGTAAAAATGATCAATGTTTGATTCTTAAATATTTGATCTAAATTAAATATTTAATTTAAAAAAGTTTTTTTATCCAAGAAAAAATTGATAAAAGGAGAATGAGACAGAGCTGAATAGCAATGTTTACTAAGATCAAACTCAAGGCAATTATGCAGATATCTGCAATGTAATAAGACTTCACTAAAAACATTAAGAGGACTACTGGCCAAATATTTTTTAGATCTTGAAAGGATGGTCCGATCATTGCTCCAATATTTAAAAAAAGAAAGATCATTACCCAGCTTTGCCATTGTAAAATATTTATTTGCTTTAGGATCCTAATAGGTTCTAGAAGAGTGTTTTGCCAGTTGTTCTTAATGGGGGAGATAGTGAAATAATTTCCAAGCCAATAATGATTGATCACATAAAGAAAAAATAATCCTCCATATATAGGAGCAGAAGCGATCAAAAACATTCCAATTACAGGGATCTTTGATTTGCTGTGCGTGACGTGCGGTTCATTTGAAAATACTTTAAATTCAGAAATTTCTGCTCCAGTTAGAATGCAAAGAATTGCGTGAGAACTTTCGTGAACAACGGCTCCAACATAATATAAAAAATGAGTTATTTTGTAATTTAAAAAACGCCAATTAAGAGCGTTGCTGATGTATCCAAAAATTACTACAAGTGTAAGTGCGATTCCAAAATTCATAATAAACAAAATAATAACATTTTTTTCAAAAAAGAGGCTAAGCCTTTTAAAATCCTTAAGGCTTAGCCTCTTTTTTTTAGAAAGCGAAAGACAAAAAAAACCGTTCGCCTTAGGCGAACGGTTTTTTGAGATCGATTGTTAGATTTAATTATCTATTAAACATTTTTACAAACCAACCGAAAAGACTAAAGATATTTTCGTTTGCATCTATAAAAGCATTTATTTTTACTTGTTCTGTTTCTAGAGCTTGTATCTGTGCACTTATTGAAGCACGATCGGTTGCATTTGTTGTGCTAGCAAGAAGAGACTTAAGCTGATCAATGTTGCTAGTTGTTGTTGCTAATTCACTTTTTAAAATTCCAAGATTTTTGTAATCGCTTCCAAAAAAGAATTTTTTGATAGGATTAACTTTTTCAACTTTCACAGCAGCTTCTACTGTTGTTGTTGCAGACTCGTTTTGTTTTCGAGCAATTTCTCGAACTTGTTCTCCAATACCACCTTCTCTGTCGGCTACTTTTAGAAGTGATTTAACAAATGTTGCTACTACACTACGATGTGATTCAGATTCGAATTCACCTCTAGATTCAGTTGATGTAGCATTATCATCTTCCTTGTCTCTTGTACTTGTTCCATTTTCTTTATTTTTGTCACTTCTTTCAGTAGATGTTGAATTGCGGTCTTCATCCTTAGAATCTGTGCTGGTTGAATTTACTTCAACTCTGTCAGAATTTTCTAAAGAGACTTTTTTGTCGTTATCACGATTGCTATCGTTTTCTACTTTGATACTAGCACTTACAGATAGACCTTCAGAATCTTCTGCTTGCACAGCAGAAAAAGCAAAAGCTCCTGCTACGACTACGAAACTTGCCAATAAATATTTATATTTCATATATATTCTTTATTTAATTAAGCTTTTAAACTAGGTCTTAATTATACTACTTTTTTTATGACAACAAATGAGGACGGTGCAAAAGTAAAGTGAAGGATTTTTCTAAAAGATATGCACTTTTTGTTGTTTTAAATATATTCTACTAGGCGTACAATTAAAGAGACAGATCAAGTGTGTAATTCACTCGTCTATTTTAATGTTCTTACTAACACATATAACTAAATTAAAAATTGCACGAATTATTTTTTGAATTTGGCATTATTAGTTTAAATTAAAAATATGGATCAGATCGAAAACAAAAAAAATATTTCAATAGTTGGTGGTGAAAAAGGTAGCGGGTCCAAAAAACGATATATAATGGTTTCTTTTGCCTTAATAATAGCTATATTATTTGTTGGAACATATTTTTATTTTCAAAATTCTTTTAACTTAGATAATGTAGTAAAAGAAAATAATAATGCTATTACAAATAATACAGAAGCTTATAAAAAAATTGCATATGTTGGATTTGGAACAAGCGGACAGCCATTCTGGGTAGCGATGGGTAAATTTTCTGAAGAGGCCGCTTTGGCAAGAAAAATAATTTTTATGGATCTAACTTCAGAGATTGCTTCTCCAGATGCACAAATAGCTTCTCTAAATCTAGCGATAGATCAACATGTGGACGGAATTATTCTTGGTGCCAATCTTCCGTCAACCCTTCTTACTGTATTAGACCGAGCGTATAAAGCGAATATTCCAGTAGTGGCAATTGATACAGCTGTAGATAGCCCGGCTATTGTGAGTTTTATTGCAACTGATAATCTTGAAAATGCGAGGGTCGCTGGAGATTTTATTGTTAATGCTACAAAAGCAAAAGGAACAGTATTAATACTTTGTGGAGAAAAGACTCATCCGAATAGTATTGCATCGGAAAAAGGAGTAAGAGAAAAGGCAGAAAAAGCAGGAATGAATGTAATTTCTCGCTATGCTGATTGGCAGATAGAAAAGGCTTATCAGTATGCGAATGAAGAATTATCTAAACCAAATAATATTACAGCTATCTTTGGTTGTTGGGATCCTGGAATAATTAGCGCAGAGAAGGCTGTAGAGGACAAAGGATTACAAGGAAAAATTATTCTAATTGGCTTTGATGGATTGCAAGAAGCCTTTAAGGATATACAAGCTGGAAAAATTTTAGCAGTCGTTGCTCAACCTATAAAACAAGAGGCGATAGCAGGGGTAGAGACCATTATGGATTATCTTAATAAAAAAACAGTTGAAAAAATAAAGTTAATCCCAGGAATTTTAGTTAATAAGACAAATGTGGGTTATTTTCTAGATTAAAATGTTTAAAATAAAATTTTGGTCACTTCGTAATAAAATCATTCTGTTTACTTTTATTTTGGTTTTTTGTCTGCAAGGTATTTCCACTATAATTCAAATAAATCAAGTTAGGTTAGTGTTATTTAGCAATATGGTGGATAAGGCAGGAAATTATTCTCTGGAATTTGTTAATGCATTAAATAAAAGGTTATCGGTATTGGGTACTCAGGCGGAGAAATTAAATTTCGTAGATGTTTATGTTAAGTTAGAAGGAAAAAATATTCTGGATAAGATACTGAATAATATCAACGAATTAGAAAAAATTGAATTTTTAAATAACGACGGAAAGATTATTTTAATAGAAAGCCGTATTACTCAAATGGTAGATTCGGGGCAGGATTATATCCAACCATCTATCAAAAATTTAATTGCGAAAAAAAAGGTAGCAACATTGGAAGAAAATGGACATTTTATTATTTTGATACCAGTAAAAATTGAGAACGATGTTGCTGGCTATTTGGTTTTCAATTATTCCAATAACGCTTTGTTGGTTCAGCAAAATAAGTCAATTGAAATAAATATTATATTTCTAATTATATTTCTAATTATATGTATTTTAGTATCAATTTTGATCTCTGGTAAAATTGCAAAACCAATATTTGATCTGAAAAGATCTGCCGAAAAACTTGAAAAAGGAAATCTAGGTGTTCATATAGATACGTATACCAATGACGAGGTAGGAGAATTAGCAGACACATTTAATCATATGTCTGATAGTTTGAAAAAGTTTGACCAAATGCATGTAGAATCTGAGAAAGAGATCCAGCAAAAGAATCGTGCATTGCGTATGTTGAGTAATGTCAATCAGGCCCTTATTCATACTATAGACGAAAGATCACTGTTAGATGAAGTTTGCAAAATTATTGTAAAAGAGGGTAGCTACAAATTAGCATGGGTTGGATTTGCAGAAAATGATCAGACTAAAACTATACGCCCTGTTGCAAGTGCAGGGTTTGAGGCTGGATATTTAGAAACTCTCGATCTTACTTGGGAAGACTCTGAACGAGGTCGTGGACCAACAGGAGTTGCTGTAAGGACGGGAAAAATAAATATTGCGAGCGATATTGCGACAAACCCATCAATGGTTCCTTGGAGAGAAGAGGCTTTGAAGAGAGGATATAGATCAAGTATTGCTTTGCCTATCATTAATGATGAAAAAGTATTCGGAGTGATCTCAATCTATTCAGGTGAATTGAATGCATTCAATGATGAGGAAGTAAAAATATTGGATGAAATGTCAAAAGATCTTGCGTTTGGTATTACGGCAGAGCGCACAAACGCTGAGCATAAATTACTCGAAGAAAAAATAAATCAACTTGCTGAGATCGTTCAATCATCAGATGATGCTATTATCGGTAAGACATTGGACGGAATTATTACAAGTTGGAATAAAGGAGCTCAAAAAATTTATGGTTATATTGAAAGTGAAGTGGTTGGAAAGCCAATTTCAATTTTAGCGCCAACAAGTCATAAAAATGATATTCCTGAACTTCTTGAAAAAATAAAAAAAGGAGAAAGTGTTGTGCACTATGAAACAGTACGACTTAAAAAAGATGGTACTGAAATTCCGGTGTCTCTTACTGTTTCGCCTGTTGTGAACGCCGAAGGAAAATTGATCGGAGCTTCAACAATTGGACGGGATGTAACTGAACGAAAGAAAAAAGATGAAATGTTGCGAATCGCTAGTGCGTATAACCGACGACTTATAGAGATAAGTCTTGATCCTTTAGTAACTATTGGAAAAGATGGCAAGATCACTGACGTCAATGAAGCAACTGAGACCGTAACTGGAGTTCCGCGCGAACAGCTTGTCGGAGATGATTTTTCTAATTATTTTACAGAACCAAAAAAAGCAGATGAAGGTTACAAGGAAGTTTTGAAAAATGGTTTTGTAAAAGATTATCCTCTTACAATAAAACATACTTCTGGAAGGACGACCGATGTTTTGTATAACGCTACGGTGTATAAAAATGAAGCCGGAGATATTGAAGGAGTTTTTGCAGCTGCTCGAGACGTAACCAGTCTAAAGTTGGCAGAAGAAGAACTTGTACGGAAGAATCGCAATTTGCGCATGTTGAGCGATGTTAATCAGGCGCTTATTCATTCGACTGACGAGAAATTATTATTGAATAAAATTTGTAATATTGTAAATGCGTTTGGAGGATACAAAATGTTGTGGATAGGCTTTAGGGAGGATGATAAAGAAAAAACTATACGCCCAGTTGTTTTTGAAGGATTTGAATCAGGATTTTTTGAATCCATTCAACCAACATGGTCTGACACTGATAAGGGACGAATTCCAATTGGCATAGCGATACGCACAGGAAAAACATATATCGCTCAAAATATTTCTTTAGCAGAGTTGAATGATGATTGGCGCGCAAGGGCTTTGAAGCGCGGTTATCAATCTGTCATATCACTGCCATTAAGCGATGGCGAACAAACTTTTGGAGCATTCAGTATCTTTGCAGAAGATATTAATGCATTTTCTGAGGATGAAATAAAAATATTAGAGGAATTGGCGAATGACCTTGCCTTCGGTATTACTTCTCTGCGCATAAATATTAAAAGTAAATTACTCGAGGAAGAACTATTGAAAGCAAGTACCGACAGATATAAAGCGCTTTTTGTATCATCACGAGATGCGATCATGACACTTGAAGGTCCTTCTTGGAAATTTTCTTCAGGGAACCCTACTGCGATAAAAATGTTTGGAGCAAAAAATGAAGGGGATTTCTTGTTCCACGAGCCTTGGAATCTATCTCCAAAATTTCAATCAGATGGACAGGATTCTATGGAAAAAGCAAGAAAGATGATAGATAAAGCGATGGAGGAAGGATCAAATTTTTTTGAATGGACACATAAGAGATTAAATGGCGAAGAATTTCCTGCGGAAGTGTTGTTATCAAGAGTAGAACAAGACGGAAAAACATTCTTGCATGCCTTGGTTAGAGATATTACCGAACGAAAAAAACTCGATGAAAAACTGAAAGAATATGCCGAAGAAAGGTTTAAAGCTATTTTTGATAATACAAATGACGGAATTATTTTGGCGGATCTGGAAACTAAGAAATTTATTCTTGGCAATACCGCATTCTGTGAAATGCTTGGATATAATTCTGATGAGATCCTAAAATTAGGCGTTACAGATATTCATCCTAATGAGGATCTGCCAAATGTCTTTGAACAATTCGAAAAGCAAGCCCGAAAAGAATTAAAGGTGGCAAAAGATCTTCGAGTTAAGAGAAAAGATGGTACGGTTTTTTACTGCGATATTAACTCTTCTCCTGTAACTATGAATGGTAAAAAATATCTCATAGGTATTTTTAGAGATACTACTGAGCGTAGAAACTCTGAAGAAAAAATTAGAGAGAGTGAAGAGCAATTCCGAAAAATTTTTGAAAATGGTATGTACGGAGTTATTTTGACAGGTTCTGATTCTAAGTTTTTTAAGGTTAATCCGGCTTTTTGTAAAATGCTTGGTTACACTGAGGAAGAATTGATCGGAAAAAAGTTTTCAGAAATTACACATGCAGAAAATATAAAGACTGATACTGAAAGCGTACCAAAAATGATCAGCGGTGAGATCCCTTATTATCATACAGAGAAGAGATATATAAAAAAGAATGGCCAGGAAATTTGGGTAAATTTACTTGTTTCTATTATTAGGAATTCTGACGGATCATTTAGATATTTCCTAGGAATGGTTGAAGATATCACTGAGCGCAAATCAATAGAGCAAAAGTTGAAGGAAAGTGAAGAACTTTTCCATTCAATTGTTACAACAATGGATGAAGGAATAATCTTTCATAATAAAAAAGGAGAAGTGACAATGATCAATCCTGCTGCAGAAAAAATTCTTTCATTAGATTCGAAAGAAGTAATAGGAAAGACTTTAGAGCAGCACAATCCTAATGTTAAATTTATTCACGAAGATGGAACTGTTTTTTTGGAAAAAGATCATCCCGCTATGGTTTCATTGAAGACTGGAAGATCACAAAACGATATATTGTTTGGAATTGATAATAATAGAGGTTCTGTTATTTGGATCTCTATCAATGCAGAACCGCTTTTTTCAAATAATGATTCTGAACCGTACGCATCGGTAGCAACATTTCATGATGTTACAAGGGAAAAAGAAATTGAAAAATTGCGAGTAGATTTTTTGTCTTTGGTTTCTCATCAATTACGAACTCCTCTTTCTGGAACCAAGTGGTTGATCGAGACAATTCAAAGAGGTGTAACTGGGGAATCTAATCCTAAACAAAAAGAATATCTCGAAACTCTTTACCAGATAAATGAAAGAATGATAAATTTGGTTTCTGATATTTTGAATGTACTAACATTGGAGAGTGGAAGCATAAAGATGAAAAAAGAAAAAGTATTAGTTCCTAAACTGTATGAGGATCTATCCTTAATAATGGATCCTGCAGCTAAAAGTAAAAGCATACTACTTCGTAGTGCATTAAAAAATGGTGAAGAATTTTTCATTCAATCAGATTTTATAGTGCTAAGGACCATTCTGGAAAATTTTATCTCTAACGCAATTTGTTATTCTGAAAGTGGACAAGAAATAGTTTTTGATATGAGTGAGAGTCCAGAGGAAACTGTATTTTCTGTAAAAGATAGCGGTATTGGAATCCCAAAAGATGATAAAGGTAGGATCTTTGAAAGATTTTATCGTGGTTCAAACGCCAAAATAGTTAAACCAGGAGGCTCAGGACTTGGTCTTTATACCTCATCTTTGCTTGCTAAAAGGATTGGAGCAAAAATAACATTTGAATCGGAAGAGAATAAAGGTACGACATTTTACTTGCATATTCCTAAAAAACCTGTGGTATAATTTGTTAAAACAATCTAAGAACGGTCGATCTGAGTATCGTTAATTAATTTAAAAAATAATCAAATATAAATTATGAGCAAAATATTAATAGTTGAAGACGAAGGATTTCTAGTGCAAGCTCTTAAAGACAATCTAGAAGTAGAAGGTTACAAGATCTCTGTTGCAATGAACGGAGATGAAGCGATCGAAAGTATTAAAAAAGATCAGCCAGATCTTATTCTTCTTGATCTTCTTATGCCAAAGAGAGATGGATTTTTTGTGATCGAAGAAGTGAAAAAAAATACTGAATGGAAGCATATTCCTATAATAGTGCTTTCAAATATCGGAGGCGATACAGAAATTAAAAAAGCACTCGAAATGGGCGCAGATGATTATTTCGTAAAATCGCAACATCCTATCGAAGAAGTTGTAGAAAAAGTTAAAGATAGTCTTGAGGGAAGAAAGAAAACAAAGACTAATCTTTAAAAAAAGTTTCGCTCTTTTATATAGTCTCTTAATGTAAGTTGATAGTGCAGGGCCTTTAAGTTTCGTTTCTTGTTAACTAAATAAGTTAAATGCGAATTAAAAATCTCTTTAAAGCCGAAAACAAAATACCCAAGATCTTAAAATATTTTATTGCAGGAATTTTAAGTATTATTTTGGCGTTAATTGTTTTGCCTCAAAATACTTTTGCTGCCGCAAGAACAGCTTCTGTGACTGGTGATTGGAATAGTACTGTTACTTGGGGAGGATCATCTGTGCCAGGAGTAGCTGATTCAGTAACTATTAATTCTGGAATTATAGTCACCGTTCCTTCTGGTTATTCAGCCTTTTGTACAACAATTAATTTTACAACAGGAACAGTCGGAGTGGCTGCAATCAATCTCGCTGATGCGGCATCATCACTTACAGCGAGTGGAGCTGTTAGTATTCAAAGACCGAGAAGTGGAGGGGTTTCTAATACTATTAATGTGGATGGGGGAACATTTTCGGCACCTTCAGTTGCTTTACTTAGTAGTACAGGTACTACTAGAGTTAGTCGTATTTTAATTTCTACAGGAACTGCAACTATTTCAGGAAACATAACTTCAGCAGGCATTGCATCTCAAATTATTTTTTCTAGTGCGGGTACTATAAATGCTGGCGGAACTTTTATGAGTGGGACGAGGGGAACATTTACTCCATCTACTGGTACAGTAAATTTTAATGCTCTTGGTAATCAAACTGTTAATCCATTTACATATACATTTTATAATTTAACGACCTCTGGTTCTGGAACAAAAACTACAGGAGCGATTCTAGCTGTTGGAGGAAATTTGACAGTGAATTCTGGAACAACTTTTGCTACAGGTGTTACAAATTCTTGGACGCTTAATGTGACTGGAACAACGACAGTTTCAGGAACAATAACTCTTGCTAATACAGGTAATAAAACTTTTTCCGGCGATCTTACAATAAATTCTGGTGGAGTTTGGAATGAGACATCTGTTTCAGCTATTACAATTAATGGAAATATCGTAAACAATGCTACAACTTTTACCGCAAATACTGGAAGTCATACTTTTAGCGGATCAAATAAAACTTTTAGCGGCACAACGGCAATTGTAATTCCTGGAACTGCAATCTTTGCCGGAGGAGCATATACAAACAATGGAACATTTTCTGCTTCAACCTTAAATGCTCTTATTGCTGGTGCAACTTATACAAATAATGGAACAACAACTGTTTCTACAGCACTGTCTGGAAGTAGCGGGGTATTTACTCAAGGATCTACAGGGGTATTAAATTTTGGCGGGTCAACAATTGCTATTGCAACATTTTCAGCTAGTGCTACTGGTAACGTTGTAAATTACACTGGCGGAGCTCAAACGATAAGATCTGTACCTTATTATGATCTTGCTTTAAGTGGTAGTAATACAAAAACAATGACAGGAGTGACGACAATTGCAGGAGATTTTTCTTTAAATGGAACGGTTTCAGCTACAGCCGCTTCTGGTTTAACAATTGGTGGAAATATTTCAATTGGAAGCGGAACAACTTTTAACGGAGGTACTGCACTTACTCATAATGTAGCAGGTAACTGGTCTAATTCTGGAATATTTACAGCAAACACAAGTACTATTAATTTTAATGGTGCCAATCAATCAATAAATAATGCGAACACTTGGTACGATCTTTCAATAACAGGAACTTCTGCAAGAACAGTTACTCTGCAGAGTGGGGTTCTTCAGACCGTTTCAAATAGTTTGACATTGAGCGGGGCTTCGGGACAACTTTTGACCCTCGTTCCATCAGCAATTCCAATAAAATGGCAAATTAGTGCACCTTTAACACAAAGTGTGATGTATGTTTCTCCATCGTATTCTGATGCAAGTAGTGGAACAGCGGTTAATGCAACTAGTATTACAAATGTTGATGGTGGAAATAATATTAATTGGAATTTTTATTCAAATCCACTTCCAACAACCACATCGATTTCTCCAACTTCAAAAACGGTAGGTGATGCAGGATTTTCATTAACTGTTAATGGAACAAATTTTGTTTCTAATTCCATTGTAAATTTTAATGGTTCGCCTAGAACAACTTATTATGTAAGCCCTACAGAATTATCTGGAGATATATTAAATACTGATTTAAATACAGTTGGAACTTCTTCAATAACAGTATTTAATCCAACTCCAGGAGGAGGACTTTCTAACAGTCAAATGTTTACAGTTAATGCGATTAACACAACGACAGGTCTTACAACCTCTAGTAGCACTTCACAGTATGGAACATCTGTAATTTTTAGTGCAACTGTAACTCCTGCAAGCGGCGGTGCACCATCAGGAACTGTTACTTTTAAAGACGGAGGATCAACTATTGGAACAGGAGTTCTTAACGGAGCAAATCCTGGAGTAGCGACCCTTTCAACTTCAACACTTTCTGTAATAGGTTCTCCTCATTCTATTACTGCAGTTTATGTTGGTGATACTACACACTCTGAAAGTACATCAACTCCTGTATCACAAACTATTACTGCAAAAAATTTAACAGTTTCAGGAATTACTGCATCAAACAAACCATATGATCAAGGAACTTCTGCAACTCTTTCTGGAACTCCAGGATCACTAGTTGGGATTGTTAATTCCGATGATGTTTCTTTGACCGGTACTGCAGTAGGAAATTTTTTAGATAAAAATGTTGGGAACAATAAAACAGTAAATGTTAGCGGACAGTCGCTCGCAGGAACCTCAGCTTCAAATTATGCACTTATAGAACCAACAACTACTGCAAATATTAACGCTATCAATCTTACTGTTAACGGAATTACTGCCAACGATAAAGTTTATGACGGAACAGCATCATCTACTTTAAATTTAGGCGGTGCAAATTTAGTTGGAGTAATTAGCGGAGATTCTGTAAATTTAAATACCTCGCTTGCAGTTGGAACTTTTGATGATCCAAATGTTGGCACAGGAAAAACTGTTACAATTTCTGGTCTTTATATTACTGGTGCTGATTATTTAAATTATAATTTGATTCAACCGACGACTACTGCAAGTATCACCAACCCACTTCCAACTACAACAAGTATTTCACCAACTTCAAAGAATGTCGGTGACCTCGGATTCACCATGCATGTATATGGAACAAATTTCGTGAACGGTTCCACTGTTTCTTTCAATG
>JBAYHV010000001.1:0-59966 GCA_041665985.1 Minisyncoccota bacterium | reverse complement strand
GGGTAAATACCCCGCCCCTTGGGGCGGATTAAGTACGAGCGACCTAAATTTCTTACGAGCTCTGCTCGTGTAGAAATTGGAAATACTCTTGTGGTAAAAGCGAGTTCTGGTATTTAATACCTCGTCAGCTTGCTACGAGGAACTTTATAAAGTAAAGTTTTTCAATATAAAGTGGAAGGAGTTGGAAAGACCCTTTGAACATAATCAAAGTTAAATCTTTTTTAAATAGCTTAAAATATCAAAATATAGTATATTTTTGCAAAACATGGCTTAGTCAATATATCGAATAAAAATAGTCGAAAGCTTTAACAAATTAAAATTCTAGTGACGGGATGAAAATATCAATCGTAGCAGAAAAAGTATTTGAAATTGGAAATTTTCCTGTAACTAATACCCTGCTTGCATCTTGGGTAGCTATTCTGATCTTGACTATTTTTGCGGCTATCTCTTATAGAGCTATCAAAAAAGGTGGAAAATTTACAGCCTTTCTCCATATAGTATTTGAGGCTTTTATAGATTTCATGGCCTCATTTGCAGGAAGTAAAGAAACTGTTAAAAAATATTTGCCATTTGTTGGAACAATTTTCTTTTATATTTTAATTTCAAACTGGGTTGGAACGCTTCCTGGAGTTGAGACTATTGGTTTGCATAAAGAAGGAGAATTTGTACCTTTGCTTAGAACAGCCAACTCAGATATTAATATGACCTTAGCCCTAGCTGTTATTCTTGTAGTTTCAACTCATGTTGTTGGAATTAAAAATATTGGATTTAAACATCACGTTGGAAAATTTCTTGTGAACCCATTTACAAAGCCGATTGGTTTTTTTGTTGGAATCCTGGAATTGATCGGAGAAGTTTCAAGAGTTGTTTCTCTTACTTTCCGACTTTTTGGAAACATTTTTGCAGGAAGTGTACTTATGCTTATTATTTCTCTTCTTGCCCCATACATTGTTCCTATTCCTTTCTTAGGTCTTGAGCTTTTTGTTGGTTTCATTCAGGCACTTGTATTTTCCGTGCTCGCTATGATGTTCCTTACTTCTGCTACTCAGCTTCACGAAGAACATTAAGAGAAAAATTTAAGCTTGAATTACTCCAATCCTTGTAATATAATGCACAAATAAAGCCTTTTAAGGCTCTATTTGTTTGTTAATTATTAATAATAAAAAAAAGAAATGGAATTAAAACAAATCGCTGCAGCATTATCAATCGGTTTAGGTGCTATCGGACCTGCTATCGCTATCGGACTTCTTGCTTCAAAAGCTATGGAATCAATTGGTAGAAACCCAGAAGCTTCATCAAAGATCCAATCATCAATGATCCTTGCGATCGCTTTCGCAGAAGCTATTGCAGTTTACGCTCTTGTAGTTGCACTTATAATCTTGTTCGTATAAACCAATGGGAAATCTCGTTTCTTCATTAGGAATTGAATGGAAGGAGCTTGTTGCACAAGCTATAAACTTTGGCTTGCTGGTATTTATCTTGACCAAACTTCTCTACAAGCCTCTTATGAAATCGATTGAAGAAAAAGAGAGATCTATTCAAGGAGCAAAAGATAGTGCTTCAAACATGGAAAAAATGCTTCAAGAAAGCGCTGAAGAGCAAAAAAAAGTAATGGACAAAGCGCGCACTGAATCTGAAAAAATAATTAAGAATGCAGAAGTAAGTGCTTCAGTTCTTAAAAAAAGTCTTCTGGAAGATGCAAAGAAACAAGCAGAAGCAGTTATAACTCAAGGTGAACAAAAGATTCGTGAAGAAAATGAGAAACTTAGACGAGATATCAAAAAAGAAGTTGGTACTCTTGTTTCTGATGTTATTGAAAAAACAGTCGGAAAATATATCGATGAAAGATCAAAAGTAACTCTTAAAGACGAAGCTTCAAAAGAGTTTTCAAAAATTAACGGCTAAACGTAAAATAATTCAAAAATCATAATGCAGAGGTCAAAATTACAAGTAAAAATTAATAAGTTACAACATTCGCAAAGCGAATGTTGTATTTCCAAATTTTTGAATTTTAAATTGCAATTTTGCATTTTGACTTTTTAACTTTGAATTAAGATGAACAAAAATTCTTCAAAAAAAATTGGAATTCTTTTAGCGAAGAAAATTTCTCACGCAAAAACAAAAGAAGAAGCAGGTGAAATTATTAAAGCTTTCGCAAAAGTTATTGTTTCAAAACGTCTTGCTTCTAAATCCCCTGCTATTCTCAGATCATTTAAAAAAGAATGGAATACTGAAAAAGGTATTGTTGATGTAATAATTAAAGCCTTATCGATCCATGATGCTCCAAAAATAGAAAATGTTTTTGGAAAAAAAGCAGAAGTTACTTTTATTGAAGACAAGACATTGCTAGGAGGTTCTGAAATAAAGATAAACGATCTGGTTATTGATACAACAATAAAATCGAAGTTACAAAAAATGAGATCAAAACTCGTAAATTAGGAAATATAAAATCAAAAATCAAAATGCAAAGGTCAAAATTACAAGTAAAAAATAAAAAGTTACAACATTTGCACAGCGAGTGTTGTGTGTCTAAAAATTTTAAATTTTGAATTGCAATTTTGCCTTTTGAGTTTTAAATTTTGACTTAATTAATATGAATAAAAATACAATAATAGAAGAATTGAAGAAAGAAATATCTGACATCACAAATGATCCAGCTTTAGAGTACGTTGGTGAAGTTGTTAAAATTTCGGATGGTGTAGCGATCGTCTCTGGACTTTCAAAGGCAAAGTATTCTGAAATGCTTGAATTTACAGATATGGATGACAAAAAAGTTTTTGGTCTTGCTCTTAACCTTGAGGAAGATAGTGTTGGTGCAATTATTTTAGGAAACGACCTTCGTTTAAGAGAAGGTAGTAAAGTTCGTTCAACAGGAAGAATTCTTTCTATTCCTGTATCCGGAGAACTTATCGGAAGAGTGGTTAATGGTCTTGGAGAGATCAAAGATGGAAAAGGACCAATTGTTGAATCAAAATCAAAATTTTATCCCTTGGAAAAAATTGCTCCTGGAGTTATTACAAGACAAGGTGTTAGTGTTCCACTTCACACAGGTATCAAAGCGATTGACGCAATGATCCCGATCGGACGAGGACAAAGAGAACTTATTATTGGTGATAGACAAACTGGAAAGACTGCAATTGCGATCGATGCTATCATTCACCAAGGAAAAGAAAAAAATGTCCCTATTTGTATATATGTTGCTATCGGTCAAAAAGAATCAAAAGTTGCACAAATTGTAGAAAAACTAAAAAAGATGGGAGCAATGGAATATACAATTGTAGTTTCTGCTTCAGCTTCTGACCCAGCATCACTGCAGTACTTAGCGCCTTTTACAGGTTGTGCTATTGCTGAATTTTTTATGGATCAGGGAAAAGATGCTCTTATTGTTTATGATGATCTATCAAAACATGCTTGGGCATACAGACAAATTTCCCTTTTATTAAAGAGACCGCCAGGACGAGAAGCTTATCCTGGAGACGTATTTTATTTGCATTCAAGACTACTTGAACGTGCAGGAAGGCTTTCAAAAGAGTACGGAGGAGGTTCTATTACTGCCCTTCCTGTTATTGAAACACAAGCTGGAGATATTTCTGCTTATATTCCAACAAACGTAATTTCAATTACTGACGGACAGATCTTTTTGGAATCAGATCTTTTCAACTCAGGACTTCGACCAGCTATTAACGTTGGGCTTTCTGTGTCTCGTGTAGGTTCAAGTGCTCAAACAAAAGCGATGAAAAAAGTTGCTGGAAGAATGAAACTCGATCTTGCTCAGTTCCGTTCACTTGCAGCCTTTGCACAATTTGGTTCTGATCTTGATCCTGCTACAAAGAAACAATTGGAACTTGGATCACGCCTTACAGAACTTTTGAAACAGCCACAATACGAGGATCAATCATTTAATGAAATTGCTGCAATTATTTTTGTCGCTGCAAACGGACTTCTAAATGAAATTCCAGTTGCTGACATTAAGAGATATGAAAAACAATTTCTAACTTTCCTAAAAGAAAGACATCCAGAAATTCTTAAAACAATCTTTGAGACAGCTGACCTATCAGAAGAAACTCAAGCAAAACTAAAAGAAACTGTCGCAGATTTTACTGCTAACTATTGGAACAAATAATTAGGAATCTAAGTTAAAAATAATGAACAAAGTAAATTTTAAAATTTTAAAGGAAAAAATGAAGGATGAGGAAGGAGGCATAGCTTCGCTATGTAGACTGACGAAACTTAATTTTTTACTAAAATTTTTGGATTTAAATGTTCAAGCTGTGTTTTCAGTTTTTATTAATAAGCGTTTATTTTTAAGTTAGGTTCCATAAGAAAATAAAATGGCAACAGGAAGAGAAATTAAAAACAGAATACGCTCAACTCAAAACATTAGGCAAATTACAAAGGCTATGGAAGCTGTTTCTGCTGTTAAAATGCGCAAGAGTGAGGCTTCTGCGATCAAAGGACGTCCATTTGCCCTTTATGCTTTAAGTATTTTAAAGCATATTGAAGAAAAATTAGGCGAGCTTCCAAGAAAATCTTCTCCACTTTTTGACGTTAGAACAGGAGGAAAAGATCTTTTTGTTGTTATTACTTCAGACAAAGGTCTCGCTGGATCATTTAATAGCAATGTCATCAGAAAAACTGAAATTGCTTTAAATGAACATTCAGGATCGGAAATAATTGCTATCGGAAAAAGAGGACGAGATTATTTTAATAGAAGAGGCTCAAATGTTGTTTCAAGTTTTGAAGGTATTGGAGATTTTGCTGAACTTTTTCAGGTTGAGCCAATTGCCAAAAAAATTATTTCACTTTTTGAAAATAAAACTTACGATAGGGTTTTTTTAGTTTATACAAATTTTATTTCAGCTCTAAAACAAGAAGTTGTGGTTCGCCCGTTACTTCCTCTTGAGACTGATGTTTTAAAAAAAGTTATTGAAAATATTATTCCAGTCACAGGAAAATTTTCAGAACTGAGAAAAACTGCTCTGAATGATAATTTTGAATATAAATATGAACCAAATGTTGAGACTGTTGTAAAGGAATTAGTCCCTGCCTTGGTTGAAATTGAAATTCTTCACAGTATTTTGGAGGCCAATGCTTCAGAGCATTCTTCCAGAATGGTGGCGATGAAGAATGCATCAGAAAATGCAAAAGATATGATCGGAGAGCTTACGATTTTATTTAACAAAACAAGACAGGCTCAAATTACCAAAGAACTGATCGAAATTACTTCTGGTAAGGAGGCGTTGGAAAATCAAAATTAAAAGAATAGTAAAATTAATAAAATAAATTATAAGAATATGAAAGATATTATGAAAAACGGAAAAGTCATTCAAGTTATCGGAGCGGTAGTCGACATCGAATTCGGCGAAAATGTTCCTGCGATCTATAACGCTATTAATGTTAAGAAAGAAGATGGAAGCACTATCGTTCTAGAGGTTGCATCACACCTTGGAGAAGGACGAGTACGATGCGTTTCTATGGGACCAACTGATGGATTAAGACGAGGAGACGATGCAGTTGATACTGGAGCACCTATTTCTGTGCCGGTTGGTAAAGAAGTTCTAGGAAGAATGTTTAATCTTCTTGGAGAACCTATCGACAATATGCCTCAGGTCACAACAAAAGAAAGATGGCCTATCCATCGCAAGGCTCCAACTTTTGCTGAACAATCAACAGAAGTTAAAATTTTTGAAACAGGAATTAAGGTTATTGACCTTATTTGCCCTTTTATTAAGGGAGGAAAGATTGGTCTCTTTGGAGGAGCTGGAGTAGGAAAAACAGTTCTTCTTCAAGAACTTATTCGAAACGTGGCAACAGTTCACAAAGGATATTCTGTTTTTGCTGGAGTTGGAGAAAGAACTCGAGAAGGAAACGATCTTTACAATGAAATGAAAGATTCAGGAGTGCTTGGACAAACTGCTTTGGTGTTCGGACAAATGAACGAAGTTCCTGGAGCAAGACAAAGAGTTGCTCTTGCCGGACTTACAATGACAGAATATTTTAGAGACACAGAAGGAAAAGATGTGCTTTTGTTCATCGATAATATTTTTAGATTTACACAGGCTGGTTCTGAAGTGTCGGCGCTTCTTGGAAGAATGCCATCAGCTGCTGGATATCAGCCAACTCTTGCAAATGAGATGGGCGCACTACAAGAAAGAATTACATCAACAAATAAAGGTTCTGTAACCTCTGTACAGGCTGTTTATGTGCCTGCTGACGACGTAACAGACCCAGCGCCTGCAACTACATTTGCCCATCTAGACTCAACTATCGTGCTTTCAAGACCTCTTTCTGAGCTTGGAATTTATCCTGCTGTGGATCCTTTGGACTCAATTTCAGGAGCCCTTGATCCAAACATTGTTGGAGAAGAACACTACCAAGTTGCCCGAGAAGTTCAAAGAATTCTACAAAGATACAAGGAACTTCAAGATATTATTGCAATTTTGGGTATTGAAGAACTTTCTGCTGATGATAAACTGCTTGTAGAACGAGCAAGAAAAATTCAAAAATTCTTGTCACAACCATTCTTCGTTGCCGAAGCCTTTACAGGAAGACCAGGAAAATTCGTGTCACGTGCTGATACTGTAAGAAGCTTTAAAGAAATTATCGAAGGAAAACATGATGATAAGCCAGAAGGTTCATTCTATCTTGTTGGAAGTATTGAGGAAGTAAAAGCGTAAGCACGAATATTGAAATACTAAATTCTAAACAAATTCAAAATTTTAATATTAAAAATTTGAATTTAGGTATTGTTTAGAATTTAGAAATTAGGATTTAGAATTTAAGAAAATTTATGCAAATAAAAATTTACTCATTACAAGGGACTGTTTATGAAGGTGAAACCACCGAAGTGACTTTGCCTGCGCAAGATGGTGAAATAACAGTGCTCAAAGGACACATTCCACTTATTACTTTACTTAAAGAAGGAGAAATAAGAACTAAAGAAAAAAATATCCCTATTAAAAAAGGATTTGCTGAGATCACTGGAGAAAAAGTTGTTGTGCTAGTAGACTAAACCTGATTATTTTTTCTTTCCCTGAAGTTTTTGTTCAAGACGACTAAAACGTACAAGTAGATTATCAAAATCAAATCTCGAGACGTATCTGTCCCCAAGGTTAAAAATATCTCCTCTTATTTTTTCAAAATTTTCTTCTGTATCTTTTTTAAACAAATACATATCGTCTTTGAAGGAATACATCTCATCTTTAAAAGAATTCATGTCAGATTTAAAATCATTTAAATCTTTACTTGCTGCGTCAAAACCTTTTGCAACCATTCTAGCCAATTCACCTAAATCTTTACTTGATTTATCAAAACCCTTAGTAACTATTTTAAGTAGTTCGTTAGTTGAAATTTCTTTTTTTGTTACCCTTTTCATTGTTGAATTATAACATAGTAATATTTACGAAATCAAAGGATTTTTTTATAAAAAAATAGTTGTATTAGTTGATTAGTTTTCTACCATCATATTCGGAACCATCAGCTACCCATATAAATTTTGTTGAATCAGGAGAAATTTGTTTTATTTTTTTATCAACAATTAATTTAAGTTTTTGTGTTGCTAATTTAAAATCTAAAATATTTTCATCGTTCCAACCAACATCTTCACCAAAATTAAATTCTGTCTCTAGTCTTGCATAGACATTATCAACAACATGATTTTTTTCTCCGGTAGTTTTTGTTGACGCGTATCTTAGAGCTTCTATTAGATCTCCTTTAGTAGGTATTCTTTTTTCTATGGGGTTTTCTTGTTGCTCAGACATGTTATTAGTATATCAAAGTTCCCTCGAAGGGTTTGTCGTATATGAAGTTATCTAGTTGGTCTAGGTTTTCTCCACTAATTACAGCCACTTTAATATTTGATTTTTCGGCTTCCTTTGAAGCAATTGGATCAAAAGGAGAACTTAATCCAGGAGACCATTTAGTAGGAATTAATTTTCTATAATCTTTCCATGTAATATTTAATAGTACTTTTGCATCTGAATGTTTTTTGGGATCTTTATCACAAACATAATCAATGTTTGAAAGATTAATTACTTTTGTCGCCTTAAATCTTTTTGCAAGTAAAATTGCATCATAGTCAGTTGACCACCCTGGTTTCCATCCAGCGGCTACCAAAATTGATTTTTTAAATGTAATTTTTTCATGAGGATCATGAACTACAATTTCCTCAACTTTAGGCAAAAAAATAGTCTTAATCAGTTGAGAATTAAGACGTGTTGAGTGGATTCCCAGCCAATCGATATCAGCTGATCTAAGTTTGGTTATTTTTTGTCCTGCAATTTGGTAGTTTCGAGCGATTCTTCCTCCTCCGCAAATAATAATAAATCTTTTTCCGAGACCAACCTCTTTATCTATAATTGCTTTAAACTTTTTTATAAAATCAGTGTCAATTGCTTCCGGAACAATAAGAGAACCTCCAAGGGAAATAACTATTGGAGCTCGGTCTTTTTTTTTCATATTAAGGCTTATTTTATCAGGATTTTTGACCTAAGTCCATTCTCTGTTACATCTCCTTCCCTTACCAATTCAAATACTTTTTCCTTTGATAAATATTTTAGAATTGTAGAGGAAGTTGTATTTTTTGAATTATTTTTAATAAAAAAATCAACTTTATCTCCAAAGTATTTTTTGGCCTCAGTTATATTTTTTGCAAAAGGTTTTCCTTGTGGATTGGCACTGGGTGCTACCAATGGACCTGTTTTTTTGAGAATACTTTGAATAAATTTATTTTTTGGCATTCTAAAGCACAGGGTATTTGTGTCTCTATGCAAATATTTAAATTTTGTACTTTTTGCTTCAAAAATTATTGAGACCTTATTTGGCCATATTTTCTTTAATTCTTTTTCTGGAATATTTTTTATACCGAATTTTTTTAGTTCAGATATATTTTCAATAAGAATTATTAAGGGCTTGTTTTTATCGCGCCCTCTGACCTCATAGATCCTTTTTACAGCTTTTTTTGAAAAGGCACTGCCAATAATGCCTAAAATTGTGTCAGTTGGCATTACTCCGATTCCTCCTTTTTTTATTATTTCTATGTAGTTTTTCATTTGTTTCCTTGCTGTCATCCCCGTGGAAATGGGGATCCAGAGCTTTATCAATTATTCTAGATAATTTTTGATTTTTTCGTCAACAAGCAATTGAGGCGATCCATAGGATAATCGATTCAACGAAATTATTGCTTCTTTTGGAGCTGTATTTTTTTGGATTTGTTCTGGAGGAATGCTAATTCCAGAAAATACATTACTTGTCTTTCCGTTGATCATAAGCTTTATGTAAAAATTAAATCTTTGCAGACCCAAAAAATCATTAATTGTTATTGGCTCAAATTCTTTTGCTAATATTTGAGCGTCTTCAACCCCCACTTCAAATGAAAGGATAGTTCCTACGTTGCCTAATACAGCGTCTTTTATAGTGCTAGGCAATTGTGCAAGATATTGATTGGTAATGTGCACTCCTAGGCCATATTTTCGCGATTCACTGAGTAAACTAATGAATGAATCAGTCGTAAAGTTTTGAAATTCATCAACATAAAGATAAAAAGGCAGACGTTCATCTTGTGGCCTGTTTGCCCTCTTTAAAATTGCTGCTTGTAATTTTGATACCAAAATTAATCCAAGCATGTGAGCGCTTACTTCTCCGATTTTTCCTTTTGAAAGATTAACTAAAAGTATTTTATTGCTATCCATTAAACTGTCAAATTTGAAACTGCTCGAATGCTGTCCAATAATATTCCGCATTAACTTATTGTTCATGAAATATCCAAATTTAGACATAAAGTAATTTAGCATTTCACTTTTATGAAAATCCGATGTCTTAGCCATTTGTTTTGTCCAAAAATCAATAACAAGCGGGTCGGTCAAATACTTCCGTTTGTTCATTAAAAATTCCTGATCAACAAATAATTTCGGTATTTCAATGATACTTCCTCCACTTGGACCTGCCATTACCGTCAAAGCAGCGTTTCTAAGCCAATGCTCAAATTGAGGGCCAATGATACCGCTTTTTTCTGGATCAAATAATTTATAGAAAATTTGGATACATTCACTGACCAAAAAATCTTTTTCTTGCTCATCTTTTGCTTCAAGTAAATTTAATCCAAAAGGAAATTCGGTATCACTTGGATCAAACAAAACAACGTCTTCTAATCTTTCTTTAGGTATATGCTGAAGTAGCCAATCAATTGATTCTCCATGGGGATCAATAAAGCACACTCCTTGTGAATTTTTGATATCTTGCAGGCACATATTTTGAAAAATAGTAGATTTACCAACTCCAGTTTTTCCGATCATGTACATATGACGCAATCTGTCTTGGTCCTGATATCCGATCGATCTTTTGTTGCCACGGTATTCATTTATTCCTATGTTTACTGATGTCATAAATTTAAAAAATGTTTTGATCTAAATGTTTTTGTATAAAGTATCTATCATCTAAAATTTGTGCTGGTTTTTCGACTACATGTGTTTTCTTTGTATTTGCTGCGAGTATGTCGAGCAGTTGTTTTCTTTCATTATTTATTTTTATTCTTAATATTGATTGAAAATGCGGATTGATATACATTTCAATACCAGAAAGCATATTTTTTCTTTCAGCGTATACACTTTCGACTTGATCTAATGATAAAGCAGAAATGCTTACTGTTGATTCAGTATTATTTGTCCGCAGTAGTTCATTTTTTTGTAGGATCTCTTTTTTATTCATCCTGTTAGAGAAAGGAAGCGCCTAAGCGGTTCCAAAATTTAAATCTGTTAAATTACGACTCATTATAATATATGAAAATATTGGTAATATCTGGCGTTTCCGTAGTATATTCGATTTTATGTAAGAAATTGTCATTGTTTATTTTTTCTAATATATTTCTCTAATTCCAAACAAAACTTCTCTAACGAGATTCATATTTTTATTTGTTCAAAAGAGATTGCGCTAATAATGATTCACAGGTTTCCTCAATAAATCTTTTTACTGGACGCGCTCCAAAACGCAGATCAACTAGATCCTTGATCTTATTTTGAAGTACGCTCGGGTCTATATCAAATTGAACTTTATGTTTAGCTAAGCGTTTTTCCACTTTTTTAATTTCAAGTAGAGCAATTTCAACAAGACCGTCAAGAGTTAGAGGGTTAAAAATAATTATACTATCAAATCTATTTATGAATTCCAATCTAAATACTTTTTCTAAAGCGGGAATTATTTTTTCCTGAATAAATGATTCATCTGAAAGATCCGCTCCCAATTCAAATTCTTTGACAATGTCTTGCACCCCAATATTAGATGTTGCCATTATTATTGAATTGCGGGCATCAACGGTCTCATTTTGACCAGAGGTTAAGCGTCCATCATCAAGAACTTGAAGAAAAATATCAAATACCTTTGGATGCGCCTTTTCTATTTCATCTAGCAATATAAGGCTGTGCGGCTCCTTTTTAAGGGCGTTTGTAAGCGCTCCTCCTCCTTCGTATCCAATATAGCCTGCAGGAGCTCCTATTAGGCGCTGGACGGTGTGATCTTGTCCAAATTCAGACATATCAAACCTAATAAAACTTTCAGAACGGCCAAAAAAAGTCTGGGCAATTATTTTTGCTGTTTCTGTTTTTCCAACTCCAGACGGTCCAAGTATCAAGAAAGATCCCAAAGGCCTATTTTGATTTTTGATACCAAGCTTTGCTCTTTGTAAAGTTTTTGTGATCTTTGCAATTGCATTTTTTTGACTGATGATGTGCTGATTAAGAGTATTTTCAAGATCATTCAATATTCCTATTTCATCATGATTTAGTTGTGTTTTTGGTATGCCTACCTTGCTTGAAATAATACCAGCAACAATATTTTCAGATAAAACTTTTTGTTCATTTGAAACTGCAAAAGCAATTGATTCATCCAATATACTTATACCAGATTGAGGCAGTTGTCCTAGATTTGGAAAACGTTTTGCAAGAGAGATAATTTCCTTAATAGTTTCCGTTGGTACAATAATGTGACTGGTTTGATTAAGATACGGCAGTTTTTTTTCAAGAATATGAACATAATCATTCATGCTCTGTTCTTTTACTGCAATAGATTCAAATAATTTTATAAATGATGGATACTCCCTTTCTATCCAAGAATATTCATGAGGTTCAAGAGTAAGGACTATTCTTATTTCAGGCTTTTTGAGTAATAAATTATATATTTTTGCCATATAATTTACTAAACTAATATTATTATTTGCAATTCTTCCAAAATTATCAATAAACAAGATGCATGCTGGTAATTGATTTAGCACATAAGAAAGTTCGCTGTCCTGTTCGCCAGAATTTATTAAATTTAATAAATGACCTGAGTCAAATTGAATGAATTTAAGATGATCGTATTTTTTTTCTTTGCTAATTTTTTTGATCCAGCCATATACAAGAGTTGTTTTACCTATTCCGCTTGGCCCCATTAAAAGAATATTATTATTTATTCGTCTATTTATTACACGATTAATACGTTCAATTTCTTCACTTCGGCCAACAACATCAGGTAATCTTCCTTGCAAGGATTCATCTTTTAGATCGTAATATTCAATTTTGTTGAAGTTATTCATAAATAATTAGCATCTATGCAGCTCTTTTCAAAGTAATACCGTTTAATGCATTTGTGGTTGAAGGAATTATTTTTTCTTCGACAATAGTTTTTGATTGTTTATTTGCAGGTTGATTTGATGTGTTTGTTTGATAAAAAGGTCTTGCTCTCCTTTCTGTTTGGTTTTGCGATCTATGCAATCCAAGAGCTCTTAGGAATGACTCGTTTTGGTTTGAAGTTTTTTGAACTTCCTCCCTATTTGTTCTTATTCTTATGGCTTCATTTGTTTGTGTTCTGGATTCAGCTAAAACTATCGAAGAAACAGTTTTTTCATCGATATTTTCAACTGTTCTAGGCGAAGTTTCTACAATTTCAGATGAATTAGTTTCGGATGCCTTCTTTTCAGTATTTGAAATATCTTTTTTTGCTTCCACTTCATTTTTTATACTCTTATCGACATTTATTGCAGGATTTTCATTAATTTCTGTTTTTATATTTGCACTCTCAATTTTAGAAGAAGTTACTTCTAGGACTATTTTAATATCTTCAACATAAGGCGATTCGATCGCTTTGTCAGTTTGAGGTCTCTCTTCTTTTTTGATTTCTTTATTTGAAGCTTCTCTTATTTGAACTGCCTCTTTTTCTTCTTTTTGAGAACTTGCATCAGTTGGTCTTTTTTCTGATGAAAAGATCTCTGAAATAATTTCGGAGGAAACTTCTTTAATTTCTTTATCTGTTTCTTTTCTTTCAAAGTGTACTTCTTTTGTTTCATCTACTACTTTTACATCAAACTCTTTGTCCAATATTTTTTCTTCAGCAATTTTTGATTCTACTTTTTTTGTCTGTACTTCCTTAACAGTTTCTTTTACCACTGTTTCAGTGTGAACACTTTCAACAATTTCTTTTTTATTAATTGGTGCTGCTTCGGTTTGCTTATCCTCTGGAACTATTTTTGGTTCCGTAACAACAAGTTCTGTTTCTACCTCTGGCTGTGAATTTATGTCCGATACTAGTTCGATGGTCTCATTTTTATCTATAGGATCATTTGTTTTTTCATTCTCATCTATGATTATCTCAATCCGTGCTACATTGTTTATTTCTTGCACATTGATATGGGTATTTTCAACAGAAACAGAATTTATAATTTGAGACTCAGTGTTTCTAAGAATTTGTTCTGTGACTAGAGTTTCAGTTTTTTCCTGTGCTACTGATTGAGCTTGAATTTCTTTATCTGTAGCAATAACTAGCACTGGTTCGATTGATTCAATTTCATCCTCAACAATAGGATCTTCTGTATTATTTAAATCTATTTCTTGATCTGCTAAAACCTCATCTGAATCTGTCTCTTCTTTTATTAATTCATCCTCTTCTGATTCTTTTTGTTCGGCCGTATGCGTCCATGTTTCGTAATAAATTCTACCATCCACAAGAAAAGCGACAGTAACATTTACTTCAAGAATTTCTCCTGTTTCTGATTTCACAGTCCAGTCTGGCAATACATATCCTTCAGTGGAATTACTTTTAAAATGATCCACCATTTCAAAATGCGCTATTAACATTGCGTTATCAGCTGAGTTTTCTTGCGAAATTTTTTCTGTAATAGAACCATTTTCATCAAAAATTTCTCCTTTTTCAAATCTTTCTCCTCCACCGCTCCATGTCATATTCCAATCTTCTTCTTTTATGGCATATTTTTCCACAACCAGCTGTAAACCAGATTTTGTACTACTTTCAGTACTTTGAGTGAATTCATTTGTTTGCTCTATAGGTTTAGGTATTTCAAAATTATCAGGCCTAATTTCGCCTTCTATTGATTTTTCCAAATCAAATTCATATTCTGTTGTTGAAAATTTTGTTTCCATAATACCAAAAACCCCTCTCGGGTGAGAGGGGTTAGGATATCAAAAGTTTTAAATACTTTTAGGTTTCCGCCATCCCTTACTCGAGGATCGACAAGACAATTTTCTCATTATATTGGTACTCGGACTTCCTTAAAAAATTCAAGGTTACCGTAGCGGTACTGTGCTGGATTTACACCAGACTTCCCCAATATAACGAATCTATTTTTTTCAATACTTTACATTCGTCTCAAAATCTATATCTATAATAATATCATAAACAAGACCTCTTAACACGACCTACTATTTTGGAATCTCATCTATCTCACAAACTCCAGAAACACACGCTAATTCCCTTTTTACTTCAGTTTCGTCCTTCTTTTCGTAGATCATAATCTTTGAGTAATCTAGATTCTTTAGTTTTTTAGAAAGTTCTAAATATCTTTTTTCATCAATTTTTTCGTATGGAGCAAGTTGATAAACGTGATTTTCTCGAGGAAGGAATGAAAGACCTCCAACGATATCCCAGTTTGTGTAGATCCAGTTTGCTACTTCTATCCATTCATTCTCGCCAATTGAAATTGTTACTGAAGGATTGTGCTCTGTGTAATTTACTTTCACAACTTTCCAGTGTTCAAGTTGATCAAGAGCTGTTAGATCATCTTTGAAGATCGAACCCGCTGGAGCCTTAACTGGAAATTCCAAAACATAAGTTGTTGCGCTCTCAGCATTTTGTCCAACTTCTGGGAAATATGGAATTCCTTGATCCTTCAACATTTTGAAAAGTGAATCTGTTGCTGCAATTCTAATTCTTCGAATATAATATTTTGAATAACGAGGGTGCATTCCTGATGAGAAATCAAAAGTTTGTGAAGAGTTTCCATCTGGTTTTACGCAAGTTATCGCTGTTGATTCGTTTACTCCGAATCTTTTTGCATAAATTTTATTTATTTTTATTGTTTCTAGTTTTAGAGTTTCAAGGATCTGTGGTTTTCTTACCATGTCGTTATCCCATTGTCCTGCTAGTCCAATTCCTAATAGTCTTTCTTTTTCACAATTTTCTTTCCATCTTTTTGATAAATAGGGAAAATTTGTAAGAGTTGATTGATATGTTCCAATAATTGTTGCAACTCTAATTTTACGAAGCAATGATTCTTTTGTGTCTTCTGCTCGTGCAACAACGTTTGTTAAGTTACAAAATTGTTTTGATTGAAGAATAATTTCTCCGCAAGGGTTTGTTCCAATAGAACCGATAATAGTTGTTCCTGTTGCATCAAAATATCCTTCGGTTTCTTTCAAAACCTTAATTCTTCTTTCTGGCAATGTTTTTGCGAGTGATCCTCTGTTGAAAATGCCTCTTTCTCCTGTTCCGGATTTCATCAAAGCGATCCATTCATCCATAAATTCAGCCGCTGTTGGCTTTTGAATATAGACTGCAGAGTTGTTTGAAAGCATTCTTTGAGGTTCTGTATTATAAAATGCGCCTTTTTTAGCATCTCTGATGTCATTGTCATCAAGATCAGAAAGTGAAATAAGAGCACTTCGTCGTACGCCTCCTGAAACAACGCATTCACCGATCATACAAATAATATCGTGAACATCGATGTTGCGAAGCCTCTTTCCTTGGCGAGTTAACATTTTTTCTCTTGTAAATGTAAGAAGTTTTCTGATCGGATCAGGGCCAGATGATTTTCCTCCCATAGTTTTTAGTCTTGCTCCCGCTGGACGCAATTTGGAAAAATCAAATTCAACATCCTTTCCGCTTGCCCAAACATTCATGCCGTGAGTTAAAGCATCAGCCCATCCTTCTTTACTATCAGGAATTTCATATGTAGATTTTTTTGCTCCTGATTGAATTAAAATTTGTGGAAACTTTTGAACATTTTGACTCTCAACAGAAAATCCTGCGCCAGTTCCGCACATTAGGATGTACATTATTTCTGCAAGATCTTGAAAACATTCTGGTGCAACGAATGAACAATTGTATGCGCAAACATTTGTTTTTGCTGCTGCTGTTCCTGCAAATTGCAAAAGTCTCATTGAAGGAAGAGCGTCTTGTTTCAAAATTGTTTCTTCAACTTCCTTGTACTCGCTTTCTTTTAATTTATCGCCAAGATTTTCCTTCATGAAAGCCATGTAGCGATTTACAGTTTCAATCCAAGTCTCCCTTCTTTGTTCTGCGTCGATCCATTTTGAATAAGTTCGGTAGTACATAAATTCTCCAAGCTCTGTTCGGAAATATTTTTTACTAGCACCCACTAATTTTTTTAAATGTTCAGGAACCTGTAGTCCTTTTTCACGGAGTTTTGATCGTTTATCGCGATAAAGAATGTAAGCCTTCGCTGTTTTTACGTATTCACCTAAAATGAGTTCCTTCTCAACACTATCTTGAATTCCTTCAACTGTTGGAACAAAGTTTTTGTATTTTTTTGCGATCTTTACAACATCAGCAAAAACCTTATTTGCCACCATTTCTGCTTCTTTAAGAGAGCCTTCCCCAGATGCGATCATAGATTTGTATACAGCAGAAACTACTTTCTCTGTATTAAAAGGTACAATCGATCCATCTCTCTTTTGAACTTTTGAAACAAAAACTTCTTCCTTTTTTGCGACAGTTTTTTTACTTTTTGAGGAACTCATATTTATTAATTAACTGGCTGATAACTTTTTATTTTGTATCAATAATTTTAGCAAGAATTTTAAGAAAAAAACTGTGCAAAAGACACTCCGAAATGAAAAGTGGAGGCTGTGAATGTACCCTTTTGAAATCCCTTATACCTCAAAGGTTTTAGCCCTATCTTTTTACGAAAATTCCCCTGGAGCTCAGAGGGATTTTCGTAAAATTGAGTTTTTTTAGGTGAAATTTAATATCCGAGCTTATTATCAAGATCCTTCAAAATAAAATCTATGTCTTTGTATGCTTCATCAAGATAATTTCTTATTCCACGTAAATATTCAAGAGCTTCTGCCTCATCGTCTGGATATCTATCAAAATAATAGTCTAAAATTTGTTCGCGGATCAAATAGGAATCCTTTTGAATTCTTTCCAAAATATTTTTTTGCTCTTTGTATGCTTTTTTATCGTCAAACATATTTATTTACCTGCCTGCCGGCAGGCAGGTTTAATTAATAATTTCTATTTTATTGCCAATTCAAGGCTGTTCCACATTTTTGGATCCTCTAATCCATCAATTTTAAATAAAGCGGCTCCGCCAAGGCCTAATTTTTTTGCCAAAGCAAATCTAGCATTGATCGTATTTGCATCTGCAAAAACAACATAGTGATTTTTTCCTTTTGCCGTATAAGTAAAATATTTTTCACCGCCTCCTGTATCTTTTATTACAGCTTTGTAATAATCCGCAACAGCCACAGCTCTAAGATATGATTTAGCTCCAAATCTTTGGACTGATCTAGTTTTTCCTTTTGTAGAATATGTAAAATCATAACCATAAGAAGGAATTCCCAAAATAATTTTCTTTGGATCAATTCTAGTTACTGCATACGCAGAAATTTTTGTAACGTAATCTATGGATGCGTTTGAAACAGAATTGTATAAAGGAATTGTTGTTTTAAATTTATTACTTTGAAAGACAGCCGAATATTCATCGTAAGCCATAATACGAACTTGATCACAATAATTATTCATAACAGACCAATCGTTTGCCCAAGGAAATTTTTTATTAGCAGGAACGCTTGCAGGCGCAGTATCATACATCCTTGCTTCAACGGTACAAACTAAAATTTTATTTTTACTGTGAAGCTTGTTTGAAAGTTCTGTTATAAAGGTTGAGAAAATATCTTTGTCGGCATCGTTCTTTCCCTCGTAATCTATCTCTACTCCGTCAAAATTATTATTTGTCACCATATCTACAACTTCATTCTCATGATTAATTCTCAGTGTGGTATCAGAAAATACATTATGCATTTGTTTTTTTGCAGTCCAGAGAATTGAAGGAACTATTTTTATGTTTTTGTTTCGTGCTTGATCAAAAGTTGTAGCCCAGATATTTTTTGAAATTTTTAGTTTATCTACTAGATGCGCTTTACTATCAACCTCATATGCAAAAGGCGTGATGATATCGAATTTGCTTAAATTTGCCTGCAAAGTTGGAATTCCAAGGTCCTGCGACCAATATGGGATCCATGAAGCCACACTAAAGCCTGTATTTGTCGAGGCAAAGGCAAAAAGAGGAAAAACAAAGGTCAAAATGGTTATTTTCAGGATGTTTAAAGGAGTTTTCATACTCGTATTATATCATCAAGAAGCTATACCAAAAAACCCGTTCGTTCGCCTAGGCGAACGAACGGGTTTTTTTGATTCTCTATTTTTTTACTGGATTCCCGCCTGCGCGGGAATGACAAAAGATTTTTAGATTATGAACGGAATAATCAGAAGAGCTACGATGTTTAGAATCTTAATCATTGGGTTGATCGCAGGTCCTGCTGTGTCCTTGTATGGATCTCCAACTGTATCTCCTGTAACTGCTGCTTTGTGAGCATCGCTTCCTTTTCCTCCGTGATGTCCTTCTTCAATAAGTTTCTTTGCATTGTCCCAAGCTCCACCACCTGATGTCATTGAGATAGCAACGAATAGTCCTGTTACAATACTTCCAACAAGAAGTCCTCCAAGTGCAACTGGTCCAAGAACGAATCCTACAAAGATAGGAACGATAACTGGAATAAGTGCAGGAACGATCATTTCTTTGATAGCTGCTGTTGTAACAATATCTACTGCTCGTGCGTAATCTGGTTTTGCGCTTCCATCCATGATTCCTTTAATTTCCCTAAATTGTCTTCGAACTTCGTCAACAACTTTTCCAGCAGCTTTTCCTACAGCTTCCATTGAAAGCGCTGCGAAATAATATGGAAGTAATCCTCCTAGGAATAATCCTACGATAACTTTTGGATCGTTAAGTGAAAATCCAATTGCATGCAATCCTTTTTGAGCTTCTGTTGTGTATGAAGCAAAAAGTACAAGAGCTGCAAGTCCGGCTGAAGCAATTGCATAACCTTTTGTAACTGCTTTTGTTGTGTTTCCAACTGCATCTAGAGGATCTGTAATATCACGAACTTCTTTTGGAAGCTCTGCCATTTCTGCAATTCCTCCTGCGTTATCTGTAATTGGTCCGTAAGCATCAATTGCAACAACGATCGCTGCCATTGAAAGCATACTCATTGCAGCGATAGCAATTCCGTACAATTGTGCAAATGAATAACTCACCAAAATTCCTGCAACAATTGCAAGTAAAGGAAGTGCTGTTGATTTCATTGAGATAGCAAGTCCTTGAATAATGTTTGTTCCGTGTCCAGAAAGTGATGCGGAGGCAATTGATTTTACTGGAGCATATTTTGTTGATGTGTAATATTCTGTGATAACAACGATCAATGCTGTGACAACAAGTCCAACAATAAGTGATCCAAATAATTGTGCAAAAGAATAAACTCCGTTATCTGACATTAATAATTTTGTAACTGGATAAAATGCAATTGCAGAAAGAACTCCTGATGCAATTAATCCTTTGTACAAAGCGTTCATAATATCTTTTGATTTTCCAAGTCTCACAAACCAAGTTCCGATGATTGATGCGATTACAGCAACTCCTCCAATAACTAATGGATACAGAAGAGCATTTTGATCTCCACTAAAAATTGAAGCGCCAAGGATCATAACGGCAATTGTTGTAACTGCATATGTTTCAAAAAGGTCAGCTGCCATTCCGGCGCAATCTCCAACGTTGTCTCCAACGTTATCAGCAATAACTCCTGGGTTTCTTGGATCATCTTCTGGAATTCCTGCCTCAACTTTTCCTACAAGGTCTGTTCCTACGTCTGCTGCTTTTGTGAAGATCCCTCCTCCAAGACGAGCAAACACAGAAATAAGACTGGCTCCAAATGCAAGGCCAATAAGAGCATTTACATCATGGAAAATTGCATAAAAACCAGTAACACCTAGAAGTGCAAGACCAACTACAAGAAGTCCGGTAACTGAACCTCCGTCAAAAGCGATCTTTAATGCTTGAGCCAAGCCTTTTCTTGCAGCTTCTGCTGTTCGAACGTTTGCTCTAACAGAAACGTTCATTCCAACATATCCTGCTAGGGCAGAAAAAAGTGCTCCAACTGCAAAACCAAAAGCAGTAACATATCCAAGAGCCACCCATAAAACAACAAACAAAACAACTGCAATGATCGCAATTGTCTTATATTGTCTGTTCAAATAAGCCTTGGCACCTTGCTGAATAGCTGTTGCAATCTCTTGCATTCGAGCATTTCCTGCTGGTTTTTTCAAAATAAGCTTGCTTATAAAAAGTCCGTAAGCGATAGCAATTACCGCTGCTACTATAGAAAATATGATATATGCGTTCATAAGTCTTTAATTATTGATAAATATTTAATAAGAATTTTAAATTAAAAGCATTAAAGCCTGTAATTATAAGCAAAAGAGTATCATAAAAAGCCTTAAAAACAAAGCTGATCCCTAAGAAAATAGCCTCGAAAAGGGCATAGATTGCTAAGATTCTAATATTTCGGGGTAATTCGCGGCTATTGCACCTAAAATCTCATCAATTTTGCCGAGTAAAGCCTCTTTTTGCTTCTTTTGTGATTCTGGATCAGATGATTTGAGTAGAAAATCCATATTATTCTTTAAATTTAAGAATTTTATTAGATTGTAGATCCTCTCAAAATCGCTCACTTCTAGGTTCTCCATGTATTTGAAATCAGTCAAATAATGCTTTGCAATTTTGGCCTTTGTTTTTATTAAGGCCTCCTGAATTAGTTTTTTGTCGCCATCAGCCTTTGCGTAATCGGATATATGAAGTGCCCAAAAATTGGCCTTGTCATATGCTCGATCAAGATCTTCTTTGTGAGGTTCTGAGACACTATTAAACTCCTCAAGTTCTTTGAGAACAAAAGCTGTTTTTTCCTCTGGTGTTTGACCTTCATTTTGCCAGGAATAAGCATCTCCCTCTGTGAATTCTTCTGCCATGAGGTTAGATTAAAGAATGAGCTTAAGTATCCAACCAAATGACGCCACAATAATAATTAGTAGACCTGTTACTTTAAGTTGTTTCGTATCCATGTGCTTATAATATTATCTAATAATTTCCATTTTGTTGTAATAAATCCTTGTTCGCTGGGGAGACACCAGATTTGATGACCTGTGTTCCTATCTCAACCTGTTTTGCAAATGGTGTTCCTAATAAAAGTTTAGCACACCATCCGAAAGTAATTATAATGACCATTATTGCTACTAGTCCGATCAATTTATCATTTGTTGACACTAAAATATTTTAACATGTTTTTTCATCTGCACACTAAGTTTAGTCCAGTTTTATTTTTTTTAACTCATGTCTCCTTTGTGCAAAATCAGGAATTGTTTTTTCTACTAAATTCCAAAAGTTTTCGGAGTGATTGAATTCTCCTAAGTGGCAAAGCTCGTGGACCACAAGATAGTCAGCAAGGTGTTCGGGTAACAAAGCAATTTTATAACTAAAATTTAGGTTTCCTTTACTAGAACAACTTCCCCATCTTGTTTTTGTTGATTTTATTTTAACTGAATTATAAGTGAAATTGTAAGAGGTATTAAACCTCTTGTTCCGACTTCGCTCGGACGTCATAAGAAACTTCGTATTACTCGTTTCTTGCGCCGTCTCTCGCTCGTCGGAATAGAATTGGCTGAAATATTCAAGTCGAGAAAGTACAAGGGCTTTCGCTGCATCTTTATGCAACGCCAAAGCAACCTTGCTCTTTTTACTTTGAGCGCTAGTTTTTCTTCGCACTTTTCTTCTAACGATTCTAAACCATCTTATCATTTAGAATTTTTTAAAATTTTATTTACCCAAATTTTTTTGAAAAAAGGAACGGTGAGTGTTGAAAGAATAAATCCAATTGTTGGAACAATTGGATTTAAAAATGGCTTCGGGAAATCATTAATAAAAAGAAAAATGACGATTACTGTGTAGGTTAAAATTGAAATTAAAATTTTACGAGAAAAACTTGTTTCCCAAGTTTTATCAACCTCAACACGATTGTTCCGCTCTTTAATAATTTGCAGTTCTTTTTTAATTTCTTCTAATTCGCTCATAAATTTAATCAAACATTACACTTAGGTAATCATTTATTATGTTTTGATCTAGTTCATAAAAATTGATGCCATCTCTATGTAGTTTTGTTGCAAGATCAACGCCAACAAATCTCCAGTGCCAAGGTTCATAAACATAATATTTATTATTAGCAGGATAAGAAAGAATAAAACCATATAAATAGGCATTATTTGTAAGCCATGTATATTCTGGTGTTTTATCAAAGCTAGAAAAAGTGTCTCCAACAGCTACTGTTGTAAAATCTAAAGCCGTACCTAATTGATGCTCCGAATATCCTTGATCGGCAGAAAAACTATTTGCCGTTCCTGCTCCATAGGTCATTTTGTAACTTGATTTAAGTATGGCTTGTGTTCCAAATGATCTGTAAGCGGAAATAATTTTCAAATTAAGTCCAGCATTTTGAGTAGCTTTGAGAAAAGTTGCAAGATATGAAGAAATCTGGGTATTTATCTGAAGGTTGCTGTCTTTGTTGTAAAGAAAGTTCAGATCAATATTTGTTAAAGATGCTGGTTTATAATTTTCGTTTAAAAAATATACCTTTGAATATTTTTCTAAAAGCTTTGGATCAGTTTTACTCAATCTGTACAAAGTACTAGCCACATTAGAAATTTGTCCTGCTTGGGCAGAATACGCCTCGCCACTACTTTGAACATTTTGAACAGCAGTATTTAATGATGAGTTTTGAGTTAGGATCTGCGCCAAAACATTTTGAGTCTCACTTATTTTAGCCTGGAGATTTGCTTCAGTTACTTTTAATTGGCTTGAAAGTTGATAGTTTCTGTATTCTTCATATCCAACAATAGATCCAATTACAATTAATACGCCAAAAGTTTTTAGTAAGTTTTTTATTGTAAAAATTGCTTGAAGAAATGCTTTCATTTTTAAATTTTAACATACAAATTTAGTAAAATGGTGAAGATGAAAAAATTAGTCTTTCCTTAAAGATAATCCGAATTTATTTTGAAGTGTTTGTTTTAACATATTTAATCGTGAGTTTACGTATACCTCCTTATTTACTGGATCAGTGACTCGCATAGAATATTTATTGTATTCAGTATTAATAAAAGGAGTTGCAAAACTAAAAATATTTCCAATAATAGTTGCCATCATTTCATTATCTGCATCAGCAACTACTTTTCTCATAGCCTCGACAACATTACTGATAGGCATTATTGCCTTAGGATTATTTGTTTCAATAATTGAATATGAAAGTTCATAAAACATCTGTGCTATTCCGGACATATCTTCTGGATCAATCTTTGTTTTTCCAAAAAAAGATTTTTTAAAATAAAATCCCAGATCCATCATTGCTGGCCTGCTATCAATTTCAAAAATTTTTTTTCCTTCATCTATTTTATTTTTTTCAAATTTCATTTTAAATTTTAAAAAATCATCTTCAAATGAATAAACAAGAGCTTTTTCAGCTGGATGCTTTATTCCAAAAAATTCTCGTTCTGGGAGAAGCTCTTTTTTGGGTTTTTCATTATAAAAAATTGCAGCGTCAATATCGGAAGATTCATCATAGCCAACTCCCTTCATAGTGGATCCTACAAGAGAGGCTCCACTAAAACGAATATCTTCGTTACCTAATGTTTCAAAAAATTCTTTTGCATATTCAATACGCTCGGTTTGAGGCTCACCTTCTACGGTGCGAGGATTAACAAATTTTGTTTCGAACCATGAATTTTCTAGGCCTTCCATAAAATAATTGTAGCCTTTGTAAAATAAGATGTCCATAAAAAAATGCACGTGAGTTTTTATTTCACGTGCGGTTGTTTAGGATAGTAGGTACTTAATGGCGTCCTCTGCGGTGTATAAATCCCCCTCGTGCTTCAGAAGTTTCGAAAGAGAACTCAAGTCATCACCGGAAGTAAGAATTGCTAATTTGTCGGACCCGAGTCCAACAGTAGCTAAAAGCCCGTTGCACAAACAGACTTTTTTCTCAGTGTCCTCCAGCTTTCCGCCTTTTCGCAAATACTCAGACACAGGCTCAGCAGGACAACGAAAACCTATTTTTCCATCGTCCCGAACATAAAGTTCGCGCAGATATCCTTTGTCGCAAACACGGCAACGACTCTCGTAAACACTTTCTTCCGAGAGCGTACCGGACAAGCACACTACTTTGAAAGGAAATCCAGTTGGCGAGGCATCGAAATCTGTCCTAACTACAAGAGGTTCTCCGAAGAAAACTCTCCGACAAACTTCCCTTTTGAAAATCTTTGCAATACCCGACTCCACACAAAACGCAAAGATCGTGCCTGCCTGAATTCCTTCCGCACCTTGTGCAAGAGCAAACTGAAGAGCTTCTGGTGAAGCCATGCTACCTGCGATCCAAAAAGGTTTACCGAGTCCTCTCATTTTTTCCCAGTCCACATTATCTTTCGGACCGTAGAGAGGAATACCCTCAGGACTATACACTGCATCTTTTCCTTTTCTTGGAGGAGCATTGTGACCACCGGCTGTCGGCGACTCAACAATGAATCCATCACAATTTTTCGCAAGACGTGCAGCGAGCACATAAGACGAAACGATTGGATAGAATTTTGGACGTGTGCAAGAAAGTGATCCTCCCAAAAATGCAACTGGATCGAATTCTATTTTCACTGGGTTCTCTGCACTTCCTCCTGTGACATCAAGTATGTATTCCAATTTTGCACCCGCCAAAATTGCGTCAATGATCTTTGGTACTTGATGGGGAATTCCCGCACCCATTACGATGCCATCTACTCCTGCGAGCATCGCCCCCACAATACTGTAAATGTGAGGTATCTGAATTTTCTCCAGATAATTGATGAATACGGTTTGGTTGTGACCCTCCTTGGCCAAATACACCAACGCAAAGTTCGCACATATCGTGAGAGCAATGAGCCCTCTCGATGAGTTCAAACCAAACATCGGCACCGCATGTTTTTTTCCAGTTTGTATTCCCTCCTCCACAAAATACTCTGCAAGAACTTCTTCCGAAATATTGGGAAAAGGAAAGGATTTAAGTGCTCGGCGAAAATGTCCGCCGATGTCACCCTTGATTAGAGCATTCACCAGTAATTCTGGTGCTGCTGTACCTGACAGTGTGCCAACGCATCCAGCCAAACAAACCGCTTTCGCAAGTTGCCAGCCAGAAACACCAACACCCATCCCACCTTGGATTATTTTCATAAGATTACCCTTCTATTTATTTGATTGTTGAACGAACACTGCTATTTATTAAAATGATATCACGGAAAAATGATCCCAAAGGTTAATGCTTTTTCAGGTACAAAAAAACGCCTTAAAATAGGCGTTTTTTCAATATGTTATCAACCTACAAAATTATTTCTTTGCTTTTTTTGCCTTCTTCTTTTCTTTTTTATGAGATTCTCCTTTTGCCATATAATTATGAAAAATTATTCTTTTAATAGATAAATTATATCACATAGATTTTTCTACAAAGAATAAAGGGATTAAAACCTTTGTTCCGCCTGCGCTCGGATATCATGAAAAGTTTCACTTTGTTTACTTCTCGCGATATCTCTCACTTGGCGGAATAAATATCGCAACCATAACCTCCAACACCTAAATATTCTGCCTTCCCTTCTAAAATTGCTTCAAATGGTTTACAAGCAAAACATCCTCCTTCGCCTTTTGGACAAAGAAATATTTTTTTCTCACGGGCATTTTTTACTTGTTTCGCAACCGCAAGAACTTTTTCTTCTGATTGCTTGATGGTTGGCAAAGGCATATCAATAGGCTTATCATCTCTATCAAGATACCAATAGGAAGCGCCTGTTACTTTTCTTTTTTGTAGAGCATTCAAAAGTAAAAGATAAATTGGAAGTTGCAATGAATCTTCTGTTTCGTCGTGTTTACCAGTCTTAAAATCCAAAATACGAACACTGTCGTCCTTCTCAATATATTCAAGCCAGTCGATCAGACCGCATAAAATAATATTTTCTTCGTCAGAAAGAATAAAATTTGGTGGCATACCATTATTAGATTCTTTTATTCTAACTGTCTTTTCGGTAATTGGTCCTGGGTTTTTTATAACTCTCTCTATCATTGCTTTGCCTCGTTCTTTAAACTCGGCTTCTTCTTCGGCGTTTTTGAAGCCTCCTATTTTTCCTGAAACAGCTTTCCAAGCTTCTTCATAATCTGCTAAAAGGTCTCTTTTCATCCTTTCTTCCACAGGAATATTCTTTAGAGCTTCGAGTGTTGTATGTACTGCCAAACCAAGAGAAAGAGAAGGATTAATAATACTTATTTTTCTTTTTGTTTTTGGATCCTTATATACATTATGTAAATAATAAGCGCGCGGACATTTCAAAAAATCTCCCATTGAAGAATGCGATACCCACACTGCTGAATATTTATCGAATGCCATTTTTTTTATTTATTTTAACATCTGTGTTACCAATGCAATCATTTGGTCTTTTTTCTCGGGATTACTTTCTGCGATCAAAAGTGTAAGTGCAGTAAGAGCGCTAGGATTTATGTTTCTAGTTTTCTTAGCCTTGGCCTTTCTCAAAAACCATACAAAAGAAAAAGCACCGGAGCGTTTGTTTCCGTCTACAAATGGGTGATTTTTTACCATGAAGTAAAGTAAGTGCGCAGCTTTTTCTTCTATCGTTCTATAAACATCTTTTCCTCCAAAAGATTGCATCACGTTTCCAACAATTCCTTCAATGTTTCCAGTTCTTCTTTCTTGGGCAAAAATATCTGTTGCCTTATCATTTTTAATTAATTCTGCTCGGAGATTGTGGATAGCATTTGCCAATTCCTGTCCAGTTAATCTGATTGATTTTTTTGTTGTCCCAATAACGGTAAGAGATTCTTTATCGTATGCATCAAGAGATATCCAGGTACTAGAAAATTCCTTGATCAGTTCCAAAACTGCTTTTGGATCAAGTGTAATATGTTCAGGTAAAAGTGCTTGAATATCTGAAACAGACTTCATAAAGGCCTCGTAATTTTTGGCAATTTGTTTGCGATTTACGGTGTAGCCTTTTGTAATATGTTCTTTGAGAGTTTTTGTTGCCCAGATACGGAAATTAGTTCCCATTACTGAATTAATTCTATAACCGACTGCAATAATTGTATCTACGTTGTAAAATTTAACAGATCTTTCTATTCTTCTTTTTCCTTCGATTTGAACTTGTAAGGATTCCTTACAAGTTGCCTTCATATTGAGTTCTTTATCCTTATATATATTATTCAAATGCAAGGTAATATTTTGAGGGGTAACGTCAAATAATTGGGCAATTTGAGCCTGTGTTGCCCAAATATTCTCATGCTCAAAATCCCCACGTAGCTCAATAGCTCCGTTTTTTGCTTGATATATTACTAAGTTATTTTTTTGTTCCGATTTATTCTTCATATGTTCATTATTACTTTATAAACCTCATGGACTTTATAACTTTCAACTTACCCTTATCTTCCTCTTCTTGATGTTGAAACATCAGCAACAGAAAATGGTTTTGATTTTAATGAAGCGTTTTTTGCTTTAAGATTTTTTCCTCCGCTTTTTAGATCGCTCGCTTTTTGTGATTTTTTTGACATTGTTTTTGAGATTAGTTTGTAAGATTTAGACAAGTGAATTATACCAAAGATTTTGTATATTTAGACAAATAAAAAACCTCGTCCGTTTAGGCGGACGAGGTTTTTTATTTTAAGAACTATTTAAATGTTATCTTTCTTCCCACATTTCAAAAGCTTCACTTACTTCCATTCCTTTTTCGTCTACCAATTCTTGAATTTCCATTGCCTCATCGAAAGTTAAATCATTCTCCTTTGCAATATCATATACTTCTTCTGACATATTTTTTTATTTGTTACTTATAATTTAATTGTCACAGTATATAAATATTTAATAAAAAGGCAAGAAGGATTCTATTTTATTTTATTTATAATGAAAAACGTAAATACATGGTTAAAATCGACCATATTTACGTTTTTTCAATCAAGTTTTGCTTCCCTACCAGCAAATTTTTGTTTTTTCGCCGATCTTTTCAGAGATGTAGTTCTCAACATCAGGAAGTAAGCCGATCTTATCCACCAAACCGTCTTTTAAAGCTTGCTCACCCATCACGCTAGAACCATCAGCTAGAGCCTTCACTTTTTCAATACTTAGGTTACGATTTTGTGACACTAAACTCACAAAATACTCGTAGCTGATATTTATATCGCGCATGAAAAGTTGTTTTTCATCTTTAGTTAAAAGCCGAGCTGGATTTCCAGAATCTTTAAATTTACCTGAACTTAGATCTACATATGAAAGACCTTCTTTTTGATTTTTTCCAGCTTCTTGGAGATAAGACATTGTTACTCCAATACTTCCTACATCTGAAAGTTTTGAGGCAAAAATTGTTTGAGCCCCAGTAGCTGCCAAATATGCAGCGGACATTCCACCTTCTCTAATAAAAGCGATAACGGGTTTTTTAGAATCCTTGAAAGCTCGCATCATTTCTTCTCCTGCCATACCAGAGCCTCCGCCTGAATCTACTTCAACAACTATTGCTTTGATATTATCTTTGGTTTGAGCATCTGCTACAGCCTCTGTGACGTAGTCTGCGGAGGTTTGATCAAGTGTTAGGTTGCCTTGATCGTTAAAAGCATCGCGTGGGTTGTAGGTCACAATATCCCCGTGAATATTTATTCCTGTAACATTGCAATCTGATGAAGATAAATCGGAACCAGAAAATGAATTGTCAGATACAGGATGATCAAAGTAATTTGGTATAAAAAAATTATTATAAAGTGCATTTCCTGCAATATTTATTCCGACGAGAACGATTACAAAAACAACGCAGAAAAATATTCCTGCTTTGTTGGTGTTTAAAAAACTAAAAAATCTTTTTCCGTAGTGGGTCATTACATTAATAATTATATATCAATTATTAAATTAAATCTTTTGGAAGATAAAGAGGTGCTCATGCATTATTAACAAGAAATTTGATTCTTTTGATTTTGTGACCCAAAAACCAGTTGCCTTGCAATTAAATTGTCTTTTTATTATGTCCTCTTTTAAAACAAATCCGACTTTCAAAAATTTTTCCATAACCTTAAAAGCAAGAGGTTGGTACATTTTATTTCTGCGTGTATCTCCCATCAGAATTGCACAGTATTTTCCTTTCTTTAAAACTCTAAACAATTCTTTTGCGACTTTTTCTATTTCATCAATAAAAGCATTTATATCATGTATACCAGACAAATCTTCTTCAATTTTCCCTTCACTATATTTTATAATATCCGCATAAGGAGGATGAGTTAAAACAAAATCTATTTCCCCATCTTTTATAAAACTCATATTTCTAGCATCACATTTAACAACTCTTTGTTTTGCTTTATTATCAATCGTAAATTCAAGAGCTTTCTTTGTTCGTTCTAGGGCTTTTTCATTTACATCAATACAGGTAATATGCCTATTTAATATCTTTGCTTCAATTGCTGTTGTTCCTCCTCCAATCATACAATCAAGTAAATGATCTTTTTCTTTTGAATATCTTAGGATTAAATTTCTAACAACTTCTGGTGCCCAGTTTCCTCTCCAGTCTGATGCGTGAGTTGCCCAATTACCACGACGAGGAAAAGCCCAGACAGTTGTACATTCTAGTTCAAATTCGTCAGGATGTAATTTTTTTATTCCGATTTCACTTTTCATAAAACTTTATTTATTGATTTTATATTTTTTTGATTTAATCAATTTAATGGAATTATAATCATTTTTATTTTCAAATGTATACTGCCAAATAAGATATTCATTCTTTCTTTTTTCAAAAAAAAGTAAATATACATTCTTATTAGTATGTTCGCTCCATTGTCTAAATGGATAATATAATTGCCGAATTATTGTATTTTTTGTTTTAGAATTTTTTGCTTCAATTAATACAACTTTATCTTTTCCTTCATACCCAGCATCCACCTCTGTTTGAACACCTTTGACTTTTATATTTTGTTGATTAATTTTAAAATCGAACTCAGGGGTATATTTTCGCCCTCTTATTGTAAGAACTAAAGAAGGATCGTCCATAAATGTCCTTATTAAACTTGATGCATAGGCGAAATCTAGATGTTGCATCTCTGAATTACCTATTTTAGAGGTTTCTAAATCAAAACCTAATTTAGTATTGTATATTTCAGTTGGACTTACTATCTCAGGAATATCAACAAAACCTTCACCTTTTACAATTACATAATATTTATTTTTTACAGGTAATAAAATTAAGTTATTATTTCTCATTATTTCAGGAAGACTTTCTCTTGTATCCATTTTACACAGACAACGAACTTCTTTTTCACTAGTCTTAGTAAATTCCTGTACTGATTTTTTAATCATTTCGGCAGACAAATAAAAAGGTGATTTAGAAAAATCATGTTTCAAAATCTTATTGTCTTCAAAAATTTTCTTCCAGGAATTGTTATTTGCCATAAATATTATATTAATAGTTAGTTACCAGAACCTCTGAAATTTTTCCTCTGCCTGAAGCTTTTGAGTTAATCATGCGACCGGCTTGAACTTTTGTGATACAAATGCCTTTTAATCCAGAATAAATTTTATTTATAAAGGGTGTATCGGAATTAGAAAGCATTACAAAACACCCTTTCTTGTTCAATTCAATAACAGTATCACGAAGTTCTATTTGTTCCTTATCCAAAAATCCCTCAGTTGTGTAGGATGTAAAGGATGATGTTTTATTAATTGGGTAATAAGGCGGATCAAAATAAATAAAATCTCCTTTTCTCGCTTTCTTGAGAACTTTTTTGTAATCTTGATGTTTGATGTCAATACTCTGAAGTGCTTTTGAAACTTTTCTTAAATTATCCTCATCACAAATAAGAGGATTTTTATTTCCTGCATACGGAACATTAAAACCACCTTTAGAATTTACTCTATATAAACCGTTAAAACATGTTCTATTAAGGTATATAAAACGAGAAGCAACATCTATATCTTTTAACTTATTAGGATCTTGAGCACGAATTTTTAAAAAATATTCTTTATTTATTTTGTGCTTCTTGAGAGAAATAATTAATTTTTCTACATCATTTTTGATAGCATTATATGTAGTAACAAGTTCTTTGTTTAAATCAGAAAGAAATCCTTTCTCTGGAAGTAGGTCAAAAAAAACTGCTCCTCCACCAACAAAAGGCTCAAAGTATCTCCCTTTTTTTACATCAAATTTTTCAGGAGGATAAAGATTCATCGAACGAAATTGTTTTAAAAGTTGTCTTTTTCCTCCAACCCATTTAACAAAAGGTTTCGGTTTCTCATCAATTATTTTTTTTGAATCTTCTAGGTAATATTCTGGGCGCACAGAATCCACGATACCTTTCACGTAAATTGTACTTACATTATGTCTTGTACTTATTTCTTTAATGATCGAGTCTCGGGTCATTGGGTTAATTATATCAGTTTTTATAAATTCAAGAAGTTTAGACTTTGATATAATAACCAAATGAAACAAGCTGAAAGGAAATATGAGTATATTTGTCCTACATGTGAGACAAGTTGTGAGTTTGACGAAAAAAAAGAATTTTGTCCAGAGTGCAAAGGAAAAATGATTTATATAGGCGTTTATATAAAATCACCTCCAAGATTAGGAAAGATCTATTTTCGTAGATGCGAGGATTGTCAAATTAAATTTGAAACAAGTGATGATGAAGAAAAAATTGTTGAATGTGTTCAATGTGGAAAACCTACAATAGATTGGGGGTTTATGTGGTGCTGTGGAAGAAGACGTAGTTCAGGATGGAAAGCAATTTTAGGAAGATTTTTTTCGTAGAACAGGTGGATGTTCGAAACTTACAGTTTCAGTACCACAAGAGCACTTCTTATTTCCCGAACCAACTTATAAAAGTATTCCACCAATTGCTTTTAGTTTGAGTCTTTATCGACGAAGTACTTGTTGCTTTGGTTGTTGTTGAGTTTTCTTTAATAATTCTTGGTGCGTTGTTCATTTTTACTTTAGTCGATTCTATTTTTTTTAGGTTCCACTTTTGGAGGTAAATTGTTTATAGTTGTATCTGCTGAAACATAATTAGATTCAACTACTGATGGAGGAATATAATAAATACAGGCAGTTTTTGAATTATTCCAAACATAATCAGTCTTGCAACTACAATTTAATTGCGTATCGCTAATTTTAGTGCCAGCCCAATCTGCATTAGGACCATAACTATCTTGGCAAATTTCTGTGTTGGTTTTTGTTATTTTAAAAATACATCCATTATTTGTTATGTTGTTCTGATAATTCGTATCACAAATACATTTTGTTGAATCGCTTGGGTTAACATGAGAATTTATTGGGCACGAAATTGAGTTATTGGAGGAGTAGTTATTATCAGTTGTGTATGAATAATCTGTTGCTTGGTAAGTACAACTTGAGCCGTCAAAACTGTATCCTGCCATACACTCACATTTTTTTGAAGAACTATTATATTGTGACATTATTCCTAATTTATCTGAACAGTAGCTATTGGCGTTTACACACTTTCCAGATGTTCCAATTACATATCCGTAACTACACTTACAATTACCACTCAATGAATCATAACTGGAACTGTATCCTAGTTGATCTTGGCATATGGAATCATCAGAAACACAGCTAGAGCCACTTACTGAATAACCATAGTTACATTTACATGATGATCCACTTGCATATGAATTTAATGGACAACTTGGAATAGTAGGGTAACTGTATCCTGATGAATAATTACTTCCACTTGAAGAGTTATTATAGTAATTACTTAAATAAGTTTGAGAATTACCTCCAGTTATATTTCCAGTATTAGGATTATAATTTCCAGGATAGCTATAATTGTTGTATGGATTCCCGTCGGGAGCTGTACGTTCATAACTATTAACATATGTACCGTTGCTTCTGTAGTAACCATTTACATGTACAGCTGAAGCAAAAACTGGAAATAGAAATAGCAAACCGACAAGTGCCGATCTAAGCAATTTTATTTTTATCATTTATTTAATTTTAGTTAATATTGACAATAGCTTAACTCTTTTGTTTCGTTTTACCAAGCGGACATTCGAAACTTACAGTTTCAGTACACCTTTTGGATATTTTGTTTCGCAAACTCACAAAATAGTCTCAAAAGGTCTTCGAGTCCGCACGCGAGTAAAATCTTTTACTCGCTTTGGGTCCACAACAAAAAAATCGCCCATAAAAAGGCGATTAGTTTTTATTGTGGACCCAAGCGGACTCGAACCGCTCACCTCTTCAGTGCAAATGAAGCGCTCTACCAGATGAGCTATGGGCCCAGGATTTAAATACAATAAAATAAAAACTAGAAAAATAAACTTCAAAAATCGATCAAATTAGGATAATTTGAGGCAAAATTGCACTAAAAACTACCTAGGTTCAGATATTTTAACTTATTTACCCGAAATCGCAAGGTCTTTAGTATGTTAATAAATTACTATTGCCTTTTTACCTCTTGCACGTATACTATAAAAGTCTATTGGTTTACCATAACTGATAGGGTTATACATCGCAGAGCCACCCTCTTAATTGAGGGTGGTTTTAGTTTATGTTACTTTCCCTATGATTTAGGCCTTTTCCCCATAATTCAGGAATTTCTCTTATATCAAAATATCCATCTCCTCCAGTTTTTAGTTCATGAGAAATACTGTCCTTTGATGAAAAAATATAAACTTTTTTGCTATCATTTTTTAAATAATTTACTAAAGGTAAAAAATCACAATCACCTGTAAAAAACACAGCTGTGCTGTATTTATCCTTAAAATGCATGGCATCGATAGTTATCTCAACATCCATATTTCCTTTTTCTATAACGGATTCTCCATTTTTATCTACAACCGAAATCCTTTTCAATTCTTTTTTTCTGACAGTAAAACTAAGTCCTTTTTTGAGATATGTAAAAAATTTATGTTTGGCATCCAAATTATATTCTCTTGTACCGATCTTTGGATAAGCATCGTAATAAAACACTTCAACATTATTTGAGTCAAACTTCTTCATAAAATAACTTTTTAAATCTTTGTACTCAATAAATTTCCGTACAGATTTTATTACGCTCCAAACATTAGAAGCGTCTATAAAGATATAAATAGAATTCTGTTTCGATCCGATCATATTATTTTAGAAATATTTATTAACCTAACGCCAATTCTACAAGGTGTTCTAGGAGTTCGGCATATGAAGAACCGATAGCTTTAATTTCTTTTGGAAGAAGTGAGGCTTCGGTCAGTCCTGGAAGAGTATTAATTTCAAGAGCAAAAACACCTCGCTTTGGATGAACCATGAAGTCTGTTCGAGAATAATGATTTGCTCCAACGGCTTGATGAGCTAGGACTGCGAGTTTTTGAATTTCTTCTGTTTCTTCTCTTGAAAAATTTCCTGGACAAATTTCATCCGCTCCACTTTCACTGCTGTATTTTGATTCGTGATCGAAGAATTTTTGATGAGATTTTGGAACAATTTCTACTGCCATAAGGGCGTAGTGGTCTTTATCTCTAAAGTTTTCTATTACACCGCAAGTAGCTTCTTTTCCTTTGATACATTCTTCAATAATAATTTCATCACAACTTTCAAAAGCTTTTCTTAAGCCTTCCTCAATTTCTGGAATTTTGTAAACAATGGATACACCAATAGATGAACCTCCTTTGTTTGGCTTGATGACTGATGGTTGAGGAAAAGTTCTAAAAATAACACCTGCAAGTTCGGGTGTGTATTCACTTTTTTTGTAGACCTTGTGATATGGAGTTTTAATTCCCTGTTTTTTAAAAAAATCTTTTGCAATAGTCTTGTTCATTCCGATTGCAGAAGCCAATGATCTTGATCCTGTAAATGGAATTCCAATATTTTCTAGAATTTTTTGAACAGTTCCGTCTTCGCCGTATTGACCGTGCATTGCAACAAAAGCTACATCAGCAATTTTGTGAATATCTTGAGGATTCATCGGAACTCCTTTTTGATGCCACACTCCGTCGGTATCGATATAAATATCGATCGCTTCATATTTATCGGAAGGTAGATTACTCAAAACACTCGTTCCTGTTTTTAAAGAAACTTCGTGTTCTGTGGAAGGACCACCTCTTAAGACTGCAACTCTTTTTTTCATGCCTTCATTTTATACCTTTTTAAAAAATATTGCATGTTGTCATTCCCGCGCAGACGGGAATCCAGGAAAGCTAAAAAACAAACTAGATTCCCTTCTTCAAGGGAATGACAAAAAAAATAACAGTTAAAAACTACGAGAAATTAAAATTTTAGATAATGTTTAGAGGTGAGTCCTCCTCTTGAGAGGTCTCTCCTCTAAACCAAAAATTGTTTTCTTCTTTTTTTTCTGTGCGCAGTAATAGCAAATCGGTGAGCTTCATTATTACTCAAAAGAATTTCTTTTTCATATTTTTCGGCAAAATTTTTGTCGCCTAAAATTTCTTTTGCTTTGTGAAATTCATCCTTTAAAACGGAAACTACCGGTATTGAGATATTCCTCTCTTTTAGCACTTTAGAGGCCAAATTAAGCTGGTTTTTGCCTCCATCTATGACAAATAGGCTCGGGTAAGGCCATTCTGGGTGGTTTAAACGCCTTGTGAGCACTTCTCTGAGGGCTCCGGTGTCATCGCTTTTTATTGCTGTTTTTATGTTGAATTTTCGGTACAAATTTTTGTTAATTTCTCCATCTTCAAGAACTATCATTACACCAATAGTTGATTCGCCTCCAAGATGTGCGATGTCGTAACTTTCGATACGGAATGGAGTTTCGAGTTTCGAGATGTGAGGTGTGAGTTGATCAGACTTGATAAGAGCGATGTCTTGAATATGAGTCAGAGCATACAAAGTATTTCGCAACTTCCCTGCTGATTCAAAGTTTTTTTTCTTGGCCTCAGAGGTCATCTCTTTTTCTAAAACATTAGAAAGTTTTTTGATATTTCCAGACAACAAAAGCTCAAGTTTTTTGATTTGCTTTGTGTAATCTTTTTTTGAAATTTCTCCTGTACAGGTTCCTGGGCAAAGTCCTATTTGTTGATTGAAACAAGGCCTTGTCCCTTCAAGTTTTTCTCCAGAAAAATTTGTTGGGATCGGTTTATGTTTTTTAATAAGTTGATCTACCGCTAATATGCATTTTTGATCTCTGTAAGGAATAATTTTTCTTATGATCTTTAGCGCTTCTTTGAGCTGAGCTCCGTGAGGATAGGGACCGAAAACAGTTGCAAGTTTTGAGGTAGGAGTTTTGAGGTTGGTGAAATTTATTTCACGTTTTCGAACAATTAAAAGACGAGGAAAATCTTCCTTGGTAATAACAATACAATTAAAACTTTTGTCGTCTTTTTCTTTTGTGTTGTAGGGTGGTCTAAATTTTTTTATCAGATCAGCTTCAAGTAAAAGAGCTTCTAAAACGGAATCAGTTTTTTTCCATTCAATACTTTTTGCTTCCAGAACCATTTTTTCAATTAGAGGACTTCTAACTTCGGCAATATCACGAGTAAAATAACTTTTAACTCTATCTTTAAGAGAAGTAGCCTTGCCTATATAAAGTATTTTTTTATTTTTTCCAAGAAAAAAATACACACCTGGAGTGCTTGGGACCTGCCTGCCTGCCGGCAGGATCTTTGTAGTTTTAAAGGATTGACTATTCATTGGATATATTTTAGATTAACATACGAACAGAACAAAAACTATGCACATTACGAGAGTTATTAAAAATATACCTACTGGTCTCGAATGTCGGGTATGTGGGAATGTAGGAACTTTTACGGAGATTTCCGCGACAGATCGCGTTAATCCTGGCTTTGATGAAACGGTCATTGAGTGCGAGTGTGCCTTTTGCACAACAAGATTCGGTGATCCTCAAAGGTTCTTTATTACCATTCATCGCACTGAGGGTGGAAAGAAGATCTAGCTGATCTATCTAACAGCGAAAGGTTCAAAAAACTTTCGCTATTTTTTTGCCGATTGACACATTAGTGAGTAAGAGTTAATCTCATCCAAGTTTTATTAGGATATTATGAAAAAAATTATTCTGCTCATTGCTATTTTTATCTTTTTGACTTTTGTTGGCGAATTAACTTGTGTTTCAATGGTATTGCACGCTCTTGGAGTATCTTCCCAAATGTGTACGATTCTTGAGTTGCCTATCACATCCATAATCAGCATAACTGTTTGTTGTATTGGGCTCTGGCGTTTCGTTTATGTTTATAAAGAAGAATCTGGACGGGTTCACAGATTGACACACAACTCAAAGAAACCTATTCGATATTTATGTTTGGATATTATAATTTGCCAGACACCTTCGAGCAGTACCTCAATTGCAATTAATGTTTCTAGTGAAATTCAAGAAGACGAAGGAATTCTAGTGCCTCCTATTGATAAGGAGGCCATTTTTTTACGTACAAGTAAAGTTAATTACTTCTATTATTTGTTAAGTATTTTTTTTGCAGATTGACACATTAATGAGTAAGAGTTAATGTCATCCAAGTTTTATTAGGATATTATGAAAAATGAGTTCCTTTGCAAGGTTGAATTCTCAATTGTTCTTTTGTTTGACGTTCTGAAATTTGTCATTGGTTTAGCTATTGGCGCATCGATTGTTTTCTATTTCCTTGGTTTGCACAATGAAATTTTTATTGAGGTGATTTGCGGAATGGTTATCCTCATCACGATGATCATCATTCTCTTGTATGTAATTCTCGATCGTGTCACAAAGAATTCACGAAAAAGAATTACATGGACGAGTTACTGCAGTTCAAGATGTGAGGAGAGAGAACTGATATTCGGTCATCACAATTCGGTCAATGCTCAGTGGAGATGTACCAGATGCGGGGCCATTTATAGCAGGGATTCTGAAAAAGGATTCAGTCAAAATAAAAGAACAGCATCCAATACCTATACCCAGTAAAAAGGGTATTTTTTTTGTCTATCTGTAAGGTTAGTAGAACCTTTTGTTACTTTTTAAGGATCTTCTTTAAATATTGTCCTGTGTAAGATTTAGTATTATTTGCCACCCCAGTAGTAGAGCGAAGCTCACTACGGGGCAGGCCTCTTCTTATTTTTTGAGAATCCTCTTCAAATATTGACCGGTGTAAGATTTAGTATTATTTGCAACTTCCTCGGGAGTTCCCTTTGCTACTATTTCGCCTCCTCCAACTCCTCCGTTTGGTCCAATGTCGATAATATAATCAGAAGATTTTATTACATCCATATTGTGTTCTATTACAAGTACAGTGTTTCCATGAGAGACAAGTCTTTCTAAGATTTCAATTAATTTTTTTACATCATCATAATGAAGTCCGATAGTTGGCTCATCTAAAAGATAAATTGTTTTTTCTTTGTGAGCGCGGTAAAGTTCTGAAGAAATTTTTACTCTTTGCGCTTCTCCACCAGAAAGTGTTGTTGCTGATTGTCCAAGCTGTAAATAAGAAAGACCTACTTCATCCAAAACCTTGAGTCTATCGTAAAGTGCAGGAATATCCTCAAAGAAAATAATAGCCTCTTCAATTGTCATTTTAAGAATGTCGTAGATGCTTTTCTTTTTATATTTTATTTCAAGGGTTTCTTTCATGAATCTTTTTCCGTTGCAAACATCACATGTCACATAAACAGTCGGCAAAAAATGCATTTCAACCTCGATCATTCCGTTTCCCTGGCAAGTCTCGCATCGTCCTCCTTTTACGTTGAATGAAAAACGTGATGGTCCCCAGCCTCTCATTTTAGCTTCTGGACTTGCGGCAAAAAGATCACGAACAAATGTCCAGGCTCCTGTGTAAGTAGCTGGATTTGAACGCGGAGTTCTTCCTATTGGTGATTGATCAATTAAAATAGTTCTTGAAACATATTCTGAACCAGAAAATGATGTTGCATTATGAGTTTCAGCAGTGCGGTGTTTTCTTTCTAATCTTGCTTGCAAGTTTTTGTACAAAATTTCATAAACAAAAGAAGATTTTCCTGATCCAGAAACACCAGTGACAGAAATTAATCTTCCAAGAGGAACTTCAATATTTAAATTTTTAATGTTGAAAATTTTTCCTCCAGCAATTTTTATTGATCCTTTATTGTCCGTTCTTCTTTTTTCTGGAACATCAATTCTTTCTTCTTCACGCAAATATGCAAGAGTAGACGAGCCGGAATCATTTTTCTTGGCTGTAATAAGATCGTCTAGGTATCCAGAAACAACTACATTTCCACCGTGAATCCCCGCTCCTGGACCAATATCTACAAGAAAATCTGAAGCAAACATGGTGTCCTCATCGTGTTCTACAACTAAAATAGTATTTCCAAGATCACGAAGATTTAAAAGAGTTTTTATGAGTCTTTCGTTGTCTCTTTGGTGCAGTCCAATAGTTGGTTCGTCCAAAACGTAAAGCGCACCCACAAGAGAACTTCCAAGTTGAGTTGCGAGACGAATTCTTTGTGCTTCTCCTCCAGAAAGAGTTCCAGCTCTTCGGTCTAGTGAAAGATATTCAATACCTACGTTTATCATAAAATCTAGGCGGGCAAGAATTTCTTTGATAACAACTTTAGAAATTTCTTTTTCTTTTGGAGTTAAGGAAATTTTAACAAAAAAATCTTTTGCATCACGCACAGAAAGATTTGTTAATTCAACAATATTTTTATGTTCATTTTTATTTTCTGAATCTTTTTTGTCATAAAGAAAAACATTTAAAGCTTCATCGCGCAAACGAGCTCCGTGACATTTTTCACAAGCTTCTTTAACGAAGAAATCTCTTGTTCCAAGACCATTACACTCAGTACAAGCCCCGTAGGGAGAGTTGAATGAGAAAAGTCTTGGTTCCACCTCTGGATATGAAAAACCATCGTAGGGGCACATAAATTTTGATGAAATAAGTTTAGATTCATTTGGCATTACTATTCTAAGTAGTCCATTTGATTCAGTAAGACCTCTTTCTATTGATTCAGAAAGTCTTTCTAAGAATCCTTTTGATCTATCTTTCAGTTCTGAAAGATAAAATTCATCAACTAAAACATCAATGTCGTGTTTTTTTGTTTTTGAAAGTTCTACTCGCTCGCGCAAAGAAACTTCTTTTCCGTCGATCAAAGCTTTTTCAAAACCTTTTCCAAGCATATCGTAAAGCATTTGATAATACTCACCTTTTCTTCCAACAACTATCGGAGAATATATTTTAAATTTCGCAGTACTAACAGAAACCCCCATGACCTTTTTGCTATTTTTTTCTTCCCCTACTGATTCTACTGTTTCAATAATTGTTTCAAGAATTTCTTCTTTCGAAAGTTTTTTTATTTCTCGTCCGCAAATTAAACAATGTGGTTTTCCGATACGAGCAAAAAGAATACGCAAATAATCGTAAATTTCAGTAATTGTTGCCACTGTTGAACGAGGATTGTTTGACCTTGATTTTTGATCAATAGAAATTGCAGGAGAAAGTCCTGTGATCTCATCTACGTCCGGCTTATCCATCTGTTTCAAAAATTGTCTTGCATATGCAGAAAGTGATTCGATATATCTTCTTTGTCCTTCAGCAAAAATAGTATCAAAAGCAAAAGAAGACTTTCCAGAACCAGAAAGGCCAGTTACAGCGATCAGTTTATTTCTGGGCATTTCCAAACTAATATTTTTTAGATTATGTGTACGCGCGCCTTTTACAACGATCTTTTCAATATCGCCTGGAAGCTTTTTTATGTGTTTTTCATATGCTTGCCCCGTAGTGAGCTCTGCTCTACTACTAGGGTGTTTGTGTTTTTCCATATATTTGTTTGTTTAATCAGCAAAATAGAGCCCTTGTTGGGCCATAGGGTGACAGTATAGCAGAATTAAGCGCTTTGACAAAAGTATTTTATTGAGGTAAAAATTGTATGTTTTTTATGAAATAATGAAAAAACACTCACAAAAAATAGGTATCGTGTTGTGCCTATTTTTTGTGATTTTTTTTCTTACCTCCAACAATTAGTTCTGGAAATTTTTTATAGATCTCCTTAATTTCATCACGGAGGATCGCTGCTGTTTCAAAATCTAATTCTTTGACAGCTTCCTCCATTTCTTTTTCAATTGATCTGATAAACTCGCGTGGATTTTTTTCTAGCATTTTTTTGCCAATGAGAATTTCCTCTTTAACAGTTTTGTCATGTTCTGATTGCATCATATCTGTAATATCCTGAATTTTTTTGATTATAGTTTTTGGAGTGATTTTATTTTTTACATTATAAGCAACCTGAATAACTCTTCTTCTTTCTGTTTCTGAGATCGCTTTTTTCATTGCATCTGTTTCGTGTTCAGCATAAAGGATCACTCTGCCTTCAGTATTTCTTGCAGCTCTACCGATAATTTGAATAAGGGAAGTTTCTGAACGCAAAAAACCTTGTTTGTCTGCGTCAAAGATTCCAATAAGCGATACTTCAGGCAGGTCTAATCCCTCTCGAAGTAGGTTAACTCCAATAAGTACATCAAACTTCCCTTTTCTAAAATCAGTCAAAATTGTAATTCTATCAATAGTTAAAATTTCACTATGAAGATATTCAGCCTTAATATTTTGTTCTTTTAAATATTCAGAAAGATCTTCAGCCATTTTTTTGGTCAAGGTCGTACCGATCGCCCTAAATCCTTTTTTAATTTCTCTTTTTGCTTCTGTAATAAAATCTTTGACCTGCCCGCCATAGGCTGAGCCCGCAGGCGATGACAGGCGGGTTTGCCCTTTTTTTTCAAATATAGGTTTTATCTCTATCTTTGGATCAATAAGACCTGTTGGTCGAATGACTTGCTCAACAACTTGAGAACTATTTTCTTTTTCAAAAACTGACGGCGTAGCAGAGGTAAAAATAACCTGTCCAACCCTCTCCTCGAATTCATTGAATTTTAGAGGTCTGTTATCTTTGGCAGACGGGAGTCTGAAGCCATAATCAACCAAAGTCTTTTTTCGTGAGGCATCACCTGCATACATTCCGCCAATTTGAGGAACAGTAACGTGTGATTCATCTATTATTGTAAGAAAGTCTGGTTCCACTATTGTCTGCGTCTGTCCGTGTTCATTCTGTATTGTTCTGCGTTTTGTTGGAAAGTAGGAAAGCAAAGTATCGGGAGCTTCCCCTTCTTTTTTTCCTGAAAAATGTCTTGAGTAGTTTTCAATTCCGTTACAGTATCCAACTTCTCTAATAAGAGCTAGATCGTAATTTGTTCTCCTTTTAATTCTTTCAGCTTCAAGAGGTTTTTTTTCTTTTTCAAAAACTTTAAGCTGTTTTTCAAGTTCAGCTTTAATTGTTTTTATTGCTCTATCTCTGTCCTCTTTTTGAGTGATAAAATGCTTTGCTGGAAAAAGAAAAAAACTTTTAATTTCCTCAATAATATTTCTTGTTACATAATCAACTTTGGAAATTTTAGAAATCTCTTCGCCTACAAAATCAATCTTGAAAATAATTTTTTCACTGACTGGCATTATTTCTACCGTATTTCCTAAAGCTCTAAAAAGTCCTGGAGTAAGGTCTGCATTTGTTCTATCAAAATGTATATCGATCAATTTTCTGGCTAGATCATTTCTAGATATTTTATCTCCAACCGAAATTTTTAAATTTACTTTTTCATATTCTTCCGGACTACCCAAACCATAAATACAAGAGACAGAAGCGACAATTATTACGTCTTTTCGAGTAAGAAGAGCCTGAGTTGTTGCATGACGAAGCCTTTCAATTTCTATGTTGATCTGAGCTTCCTTCTCGATATATGTATCGCTTACGGGCATATAAGCCTCTGGTTGATAGTAATCGTAGTAAGAAACGAAGTAATGTACGGCATTTTCTGGAAAAAACTCTCTATATTCCTGCGCTAATTGAGCCGCTAAGGTTTTGTTGTGAGCTATAACCAACGTTGGCTTACCTATCTGTTTTATGACATTTGCAGCTGTGAAAGTCTTTCCAGAACCAGTCACACCCAAAAGAGTTTGGAATCTATTTCCTTTTTTTACGCCTTTAACTAAGGCTTCTATAGCCTCTGGCTGATCTCCTGCAGGCTTATATTTTGATACTAATTTAAATTCTTGTGCGGGATCCATGCAACAACTATACAAAAAAAATACGTCCTTCGCTATTATTGAAAAAATTATGCTTTGTATATTGAAAAAAACTTTTCTCTAAATTCATTAAATTTTCCGTCTAAAATAGATAATCTGATATTTTCAACTAAACTAGAAATAAAATATAAATTATGAATTGAAGCGAGTGTTGCACCCAACATTTCTTTTGCTCTAAAAAGATGAGCTAAATACGCCTTTGAATAATTTTTGCAAGTATAACAATTACATTCTGGATCAATTGGAACAAAATCGTTTGTGTATTTTGCATTTAAAATATTTACTTTTCCGTACCTTGTATAAAGTCCGCCGTTTCGAGCGTTTCTTGTTGGAGCAACACAATCAAACAAGTCGCATCCATTTTCTACGCCATAAAAAAGATCTTCTGGTTCGCCTATTCCTAAAAGATGTTTTGGTTTTTCTTCAGGCAAAATTTCATTGACCCATTTAACGGCATTCTTCATATCTTCTTTTGCAAATGATCCCCCTATTCCAAAACCATCAAAGTCTAATGCTCCGATAAACTCAGCACTTTCCTTTCTAAGATTCTCGTGCCTGCCTCCTTGAACAATTCCAAATAAAGCCTGCTTTTTAGAATTTTCTTTTGATTTATGATATTCAAGAGATTGTTTTGCCCATCTATGAGTTCTGTCCAATGATTGACTTTGATAATGAACAGATTCGATAGGTGAGGTGCATTCATCAAATGCAAAAATAATATCGGCTCCGATATTATGTTGAATTTCAATTGACTTTTCGGGAGTGAAATAATGAGCCGATCCATCAATATGCGATCTAAAAGTTACGCCATTTGGATCTATTGTTGCGAGCTTCGGCTTCTCCTCTACATCTTGGTCGGGCTTGCTTTCTAGTAAAAGCTCGGCTGGCATTTTTGTAAGTTTTCCTAGCTTTTTTCCATATGCAGCGCCCAAAGAAAATACTTGAAATCCTCCTGAATCTGTCATTGTAGGGCCGTGCCAATTCATCCATTTTTGAATTCCTCCAGCCTGTTTAATAATTTCATCTCCTGGTTGCAAATATAAATGATAAGTATTTGCAAGCACAACTTGAACACCTAGATCTTTCACTTGCTCTGGAGTTAAAGCCTTGACTGTTGCTTTTGTTCCCACGGTAACAAAAGCCGGAGTATTTATTATGCCGTGCGGAGTAGAAAGCAGGCCAGCTCTTCCGAGCTGGCCATTAATTTTCTTTTCTATTTTAAAAGATATAGGTGACACTTTAAAAATAAATTTATTTTCTTATTTAATTCCTACCACTTCAATGTTGAATACTAGTGTAGCGTTTTGTGGAATAATGTATCCGCCTTTTCCATCAGGAATACCGTTTGGTCCATAGGCCAGTGCTGGAGGAATAACAATTGAAAGTTTTTCACCGACTTTGGCTCCGATCAATGAATCATCCCAACCCTTGATCACATTTCCTGCACCTAATACAAAAGAAAATGGCGTACCTCTATCATAAGAACTATCGAACTTTGTTCCATCCTGAAGCATTCCTACATAATTAACTGTGATTGTGTTTCCTGCTACAGCTGCATTTCCAGTTCCCTCTGTTATAACGTTTTTAGTTGTTTGCTCCATAGGTTGTTGATTAATTTGATTTAGATTATTAGTATTGCTTGTTGCTGATGAATTTCCAAAAATTGCTGACCAAAAATTTATTCCAACGAAGAAGATCAAAGCTACGGCTAGGGTAACTGTGATTCCTATATATTCTTTTTTTGAAATTTGTCTCATTTTTTTCTATTAATTTTTTAATGTTAAATAATTATAACACACTAGCTTCAAGATACTTTTTAAGCAGACCAAAGGCCTTACTTCTTGAACTGTGCTGGTTTTTTTCATCGACATTCATTTCGGCAAATGTTTTATCTGCTCCTTCTGGCATAAATATTGGATCATGTCCAAAACCATTTTCGCCTTTTGGAGCAACTATTGTACCCCAAACCATGCCCTCAAAATATAGGATATCTTCTGGTGTTTTTGCATACCCAAGCACGCAAGTCGCTTCTGCTTTGTCGTCCTCTCCTGATTTGTGTAATAGATCATAAATTTTTTGAACACCAAGAGATTTTAGGAACCATTTTGCTAGAGGTCCTGGAAAACCATTTAAAGCAAAAAATCTTATTCCCGAGTCCTCTACAATGAACGGACCAGGATGAAGTTTAAAAGCCTCTTTGATCTTATTCTCAATAACTTTTTTTGAATCCATTTCTTGAATTTCATCAAGACCCAAAGACAGATGCTCTAATTCTGGAATAATTTTCTTTGCTTCCTCGAACTTATTTGTGCTACTTGTTATGAAGTGGATCATGTTATTTTAATTTTGCGAAATTATGTCGCGCAATCGTCCATTAAGCGCGACGATTTTTAATAAAGTTCATACACTTTTTATAAAATCTCTTTTCTAAAACTGCCATACCTAAATGTCCTCCCGTTTTTACCAGATTAAGCTTTGCTCCTGTATTAATTATAAAAGGCTTAAGTGGCTTTATTGAAACTACTTTGTCGTCTTTTGCGTGCATTATTAAACATTTACTTCCGTCAATTTTTTCTAGTTCTGTTGCAGGATTATAAAGTTCTCCTTTTTCAATTTTTTTCCAACCATTTTTTTCAATTCTATAGGCATTCCCAAAGGCGACCTCGACAAATTTTTTGGTCTTAGGAATCGGTTCAATGGTATTTCCCATCGTTCTCCAATCTAAAACTGGAGAGAAAACTATAACTTTTTTAACATTAGGATGTTTTGAAGAAAGAAGGGCTGCTGGTCCTCCAAAACTTGATCCAAATATTATAACTTTTGGATCTTTTATTGAATATTTTTTTCCACTCCACAGATCAATAAAACCTTTTGGAAGTTCATTTATTAGATCTAGTACATCTAGGTGAGGACTTTTTTTGAAAAGTTCTCCATCACTTTCCCAGCTTCCTCTATATCTAATAACAAAACACCAGTACCCTTTCTTTGAAAAAAAATCACAAAGCTGAAACCTCATTGAGTAACCAGGCATTCCATCACAAAAAATAATAACCTTATTAGAAGGTCTTTTTGATGGTAAAAACTCTGATATTATTTCCTTTTTAAATCTAGTTCTAAGTAATTGTGCCATTTTTTTTATTAATTTAAAAACCCTAGATTCCCGCCTACGCGGGAATGACATATATATGTCATCTTATCACTTTCCATTCTTTACTAAAGGACCTATGAAAGAATCTTGCGTACATTGCATTGCCAAACCAAGTAGCTAAAAGTACAAGCCAGCCCGTTGAATGAGCTCTTCTTGAAGTGTGCAGAACGTAAAGACCTGAATCTATCCTTGTTCTACCGATTCTAGAAAGACGGGAAAATAATTCATTATCTTCACCAGCAGCTAACCTAATATCAAACCCTCCAACCCTCCTGAAAGCATCTGCTCTTATCATTTGAAAATCTCCACCTGCGGCTCCTATTCTAAAAATATTATTCATTACAAAATAAACGGCATTTATAGTGTTAAAAAACATTTTATCTCCCAGTGTCGCTTGATCTTTAAAGACCTTAAAATAAACAGATATAGCGACCAATTTTTTATTTTTTTGAAAGTCGTCTATTATCTTAAGAAAAAAATCATTGACGTTTGGAATTTCAACATCCGCATCCATAAAAACTAAATATTCCCCGACAGCAACATTGGCACCCATATTTCTTCCTTCACCAATTGTTTGTCTTTTTCCAGAAATGTTTTCAACAACTTTATGAGTATATCTTTTTGCAATTACTACAGTATTGTCAGTGCTTTTTCCATCTGTCACTATAATTTCATGATCAACTACCGTTATTTTTTTTAATTCAGATAGAGTTTTGGCTATGATCTTTTCTTCATTTAATGTTGGAATTATTATTGAGATCATAAGTAAGATTCTATATCCTATATCTTAGCTTTCACCAAAAAACTGTTAACTATTTTAAGTGCAAAGTAAACAAAGGCGATCAAACCAACCACGAACAACCACTTAAATTGATCTGCTATTAATTCGTAAACATTACCGAAAAAGTACCCAACACAAACCAGTATGAAAACCCAAACTATTCCGCCAATTATATTTATAAGAGCATATTTTTGAAATTTAACTTTTAGCATTCCGGCTGTTAGAAGCGTAGCTAAAGAAAACCCAAATCCCATTGTTAATTTTGAGATCCAAAGTATTAGATCTTGATATGCTTTAAAACGAGCTTCGACTTTATCAATGATTTCCGGTGTGATATTAAAAAAACCTCCATATCGATTGACAATTTTTCTTGCTCCAAATCTTCCTACTACATACCAGAATACATCTGCACTAAAATCTCCTAAAACAAGACATGCATACATTTGAAAAAAATTGAATTGGCCTTGTTGATACAAAAAACCGGCACCGACCATAACTGCAGGACCTTCAAAAAAAGCACCGACAAAAAGAAGAATATATTTTGAGGCCTCAAACCAAACAATTATATTTTGAATTAGGATTTCCATTTCTAAATTATATCTTGTATATATCTAAATAGAAAACCTCAATTATTGCACAAGAACACTTGGATGAACCATTGAGACTCTTAAGGCGTTAAGTATTACCAAAACATCGATCCCTTCTTGAATTAAGGCTCCTGAGATCGGACTTATCCAACCAAAACCTCCGAGGATCATAAAAACAATACTTAAACCGATGCCAAATAAAATTCCTTGAAGAGCTACCTTCATTGTATGTCTTGATATATGAACGAGTTCATGAACGCTTCCAATAGATGGATTTATCAAAACAGCATCAGCACTGTCACTTGCCGCAGTTTTACCATTAGCACCCAAAGCAATACCAACATCTGCCGAAGCTAATGCTGGAGCATCATTTATACCATCACCGACCATAATGACCGGTCTATCCTTACTTAATGTGTTATTTATTATTTCTAATTTTTGTTCTGGTTTGCAATCCGCGATAATATTTGAAATTCCTAATTCCTTGCCAATTTTTTCCGCAACATTCTTACGGTCTCCTGTTAACATAATAATATTAGTAAAACCATCCTTTTTTAACTCTAAGAAAAGTTCTTTTGAATCAGGTCTAACTTGATCTGATAATACAATAAAACCTAGAACAGATTCTACATCTGAAAGAAACATAACTATTTTTCCTTGTTCCTTGTATACATCATATTTTGCATCTATACCTTCAGGAATGTTTTTGACTTTTTCTTTTATGTAATCTAATTTACCGAAAAAATATTGAGCATTTTGCAATAACCCTTCAACTCCATCTCCAAATTGTTCCTTAAATTTTTGAGGTATTTCTAATTCTAATCCTGTTTTTTTTGCATAATTAACCAAAGATCTTGCCAAAACATGCGAAGACATTTGATCTAAAGATGATGCAATTTTTAAAATTTCTTCTTTTGATCTTGAATATGCAAAAACTTCATCAACATCTGGTGCTCCAAGTGTAACTGTTCCTGTTTTATCGAAAATAAATGTTTTAGCTTTAGCGATCTTTTCGAGAACTCCGCCATTTTTTACAACAATACCTCTTCCAGATGCCAAACTAATACCTGAAATGATGGCAATAGGGGTTGCCAAAATAAGCGGACACGGAGTCGCAACTACAAGCACTGCAATTACACGGACAATATCATGTGTAAAATACCATGTGACAAATCCAATAATAAATGTAATAGCGGTAAAATAAAGACTAAATTCATCTGCCAAACGAACGAATGGAACTTGTGTGGATTCAGCTTCTTTTACAAGGTCAATGATCTGAGCATACTTACTTTCTGAAGCAGGTTTTGTAACTTCAACTTCAATTGTTTCTGTCGTATTAACTGTTCCAGAATAAACAAGTGATCCTTTATCTTTTCTAACAGGTATAGGCTCTCCTGTAAGAGTAGCCTCATCGATCAAGGTTTGTCCAAAAACAACAATACCATCTACAGGAACCACTTCGCCAGATTTTATAACGGCGATCATATCAACTAAAACCTCATCTATTGGAATATCAATGATCTCATTTCCCTTTTTTATATGAGCAAATTCTGGTGCTCTGGAAAGTAGTCTGGATAGGTCTTTTCGAGCACGCTCAAAGGCGTAAGCCTCCAAACTCTGCCCTCCCATTAACATAAGTAAAATAATTGCTCCTGCTAGATATTCTCCAAATAAAAAAGTTCCCAAAAGAGCAATTCCAGCAATAAAATCTACACCAAATTTTTTCTTTAGTATCTCAGAAATAATTTCATACCAAATAGGAAATAGTCCCAAAAAAAGTACAACTTGTAAAACAAGACTTGCAGTTTCTTTTTGATTAAGAAAAAATAGAATAGTAAAAAGAATAATTGCAGCAAAGGTGATAATTGCTGCAATAAATTTGAAATTAATTTTTTTCTTTTGGTCCATATAAAATAATGAGCGAAGTAATAGTTAAATTTATTTAATAATTTTTTTATCTCTGAGGTCTTGAAGGAGTCTACATGTATCAACAATTTTTGGACTAACAATCGTATAAAAAATATTTAAACCTTGTCTTCTATTTTTTATTAGACCGCTTTTTTTTAGAACTCCAAAATGCTGTGAAAGGTTTGCTTTCGAGATTTTTGTTATTTTTAAAATTTGTTCAACTCCCATTTCTCCATACTTCAGTAAATTCAGAATCTCTAATCTTTTTGGGTTGCCTAGAACTTTATAAATTTGAGCATTCCTAAAATATGTTTCTTTTGATAGTCCTAGTTTCATTTCTTTATTTTGAATACTTATTAAACAAATAGTATTTTACTACCATTTTATCTCAGGTCAAAGACGTGGTTTTAGTTTTTTAAAGCGGATTGATAGTAAATTCCTTACCCATATGTTCTTCGGCTTCAAGAACAATACGCTCCATCATTGCAACTGTTTCTATTGGATATTTTCCGATAGCAGATTCCTCTGAAAGCATTACGGCATCTGCTCCTTGAAGAATTGCATTAGAAACATCAGAAACATCAGCACGGCTTGGGATCTTATTTGCGATCATTGAGGTCATCATTTGAGTTGCAACAATCACAGGTTTCCCTGCTTCCTTGCACTTTTTTATAATTGAAGCTTGTACAAAAGGAATTTTCTCAAGAGCGATCTCATTTCCTAGATCTCCACGGGCAATCATTATTACATCTGCTACTTTTATGATCTCATCAATTAGATCAACGGCGATCTGTCTCTCGATTTTGGCAATAATTTTTGATTTTCCTCCATATTTTTGAATAATCTCTCGGCAAAGCATAATATCTTTTGCACTACTTACATAAGAGACAGAAATATATTCAACTCCTTGAGCAACTCCGAATTGAACTAATTCAAAATCTCTAGGAGTAAGAGCAGAGGTTGCCATTATGTTGTACGAATGAGCTTCTTCTCCTTGAATACGAGGACCTGGTAGATCCATAATTACAGGAATTGATACTCCAAGTTTTTTTTCAACTTCTCTTATGACTCTAATTTGTATTTGGTGATATTCCAATGTATCCCATGAAAAATTTAAACGAACAGCATCCATTTGGTGATTAACCATTTCTAAAAGAGTTTCGTAATTATGTGATGCTGGACCTATAGTTGCGATAATTTGGGCTTTTGATTTTTTCATCCCGTCACTAGAATTTTAATTTGTTAAATCTTTCGACTGTTTTCATTTTTGTAATATTTTAAATTATGCTTTGCAAACTATATTATGACAGTATAAATTATTTTAAGAAAAGATTTAACTTTTTGATTATATCCAAATTATATTTAATGTTACTTTCTCAATAATCTTGAAAAACTTCACTCTAATAAATTTCTTAATCTGGCCTCTGACATAATCGAATTAAAATTTCAGTGCGGGGTTCATCCGGTTAGTGAGAAAAGGCAAATGATGACTGCCAATTCTTTAGATTATTTCTTATTTCGACTGATGTGTAATTGTTCATGTTTAGTTGGTTTACCCAGCGTGTCATCAATTGGTATTTGCCTTTTTCTACTACCGGATTCATGCGTTGATTATGTTTGTTTCTACACATTTAATTTCTTTTGTGATCATGAGACCTTCATCATTAACATCATACATTAAAACGCACCCGAAGATCATTTCAACTTTTTTAATATCTTCGTCAGATATATTTTCAATATATTTCATTAAAGCCCTAATAGCATTTCCGTGTGATACAACAAGCACATTTTTTCCTTGGAGGACCAAAGGTAATATTTTTTCTTTATAATAAGGAACAACTCTTTCATAAACATCTTTCAAAGTTTCACCGTTTGGAATTGGGCAGTTCCAATCTCTACGAATACATTCAAACTGCTCATCACCAAACTGTTCTTTCATTTCCCATTTATTTTTTCCAGTAAAATCACCGTAATCTCTTTCATTCAAAGCAGATGAAAATTCTACCGGCAAATCGAGTTCATTTGCTTTTTCTTCCATTCCAAGGAGCGTTTCGTATGAACGAATTTGAGTTGAAGCAAAAGCTTGATCAATATCTATTCCTTCAATTAAAGTTCCCATTTCAACCGATTTTCTAAAACCATATTCAGTTAAATGAACATCCCGACTCCCTGTCCAGATTCCGAGTTTATTCCATTCCGATTCATGATGTCTTGCAATAAGAAGTTTGCCGTTTATTTTTTTTTCTATTTCCTCAGCCATCAGTTTTTAATTAACTTGATTTTTAGGCTTTCCGTTCTCAAAAAAATCAATTACATTTTGAGCAGCAATTGTAGCCATTTCATTTCGTGCACTTTGGCGGGCTGATGAAATATGCGGAGTAAGAATAACATTTGGAAGCTTTGAAAGGCCTTTTGCCAACTTTGGTTCAAATTCAAAAACATCAAGTCCAGCACCTTTTATAGTTCCGTTTTGTAATGCCTTAACTAAAGCAACTTCATCAACAATTGGCCCTCGTGAGGTATTGATCAAAAAACTAGAAGGCTTCATTAATTTTAAATTGTTCTCATTTATTAAATGTTTTGTTGAAGGAAGTAATGGAACATGTAAACTAACAATATCTGATTGTTTTAAAACCTCTTCAACTGTTGGAAAAAATTCAGCATTACATTCTTTTTCAATTTGCTCATTTCTTGCAACATCGTAGTAAATTACTCTTACTCCAAAACCTCTTTGTGCTTGGCAAGCAACCAATCCACCAATATGTCCTGCACCAATAAGTCCAAGAGTTTTTCCTTTAAGATCTGTGCCCATAAAATTCATCGGTGACCAACCTTTATATTTTCCAGCTCGCATAAAATCATCGGCTTCAACCATTCTTGTGGTCAATCCTAAAATAAAGGCCATAGTTTGCTCTGCTATACAATTGGAAAAGGAACCAGGTGTGTTTGTAGCAATAATTCCTCGTTTTTTTGCTTCCTCCGTATCAATATTGTCAAAACCAACAGCATAATTTGCATATATTTTTACACTTTTTGCAATATCAAAAATTTTTGAATCGATCTTATCTGTTAGAAGACTAATTACAGCATCATAAGGTTTCTTCTTTAAATATTTAATAATTTCTTTTTGGGTAGGAGGATTTTCTTTTGGATAAATATCAACATTGTAACCTTTTTCTACTAGCATCTTTATTCCAATTTCTGGAATTTTTCTTGTTATAAAAATATTTTTATTCATATATATATTATTTTATTGAAGGTGGTAATTGACACTGTGTAAGTTCTGATAATGTTTCAAGAGTTTGTTCTCCTTCATATTTGAAACCATCTGAAGTGATCCATGTTGGATACCCTGTAACTTCTTTATCAAGGCAAAGTTTTTGGTTATCCGGACATTCAACATAAGGAACATAATGAAAAGCAGCTCCAAACAAAGCTTTTTGCCTTTGGCAATGAGGACACCAAACAGCTCCATACATTGTTATGTTTTTTGAAGCTAAACATTGAGCAAATTGTACGAGACCAGGTCTAGTTTGAGTTCTGGATGCTATTGCAAAATAAAAACTATAAACAACCGCCAGAACAACTAAAGACAAAATAACCCAGCCGATAATATTTAAAGTTTTTTTATTTTTATGTTTTTTCATCCCGTCACTAGAATTTTAATTTGTTAAATCTTTCGACTATTTTATATTAATATGTAAATTAAATTCGGACATAATCGAATTAAAATTTCAGTGCGGGATTATTCTTTACAGCAATCTACTAATTTTCCCATGATATCGTCAAATGTCATAGGCTTAGCATTTTCAATTTGTGTAGCAACTTCTGGTGCCTTGATGATCTTTAATCTCAAAGCAAAAAACAAATTGTAAATTTTGTATGCAAAACCAAAGATCTCTTTTGCATCTTCTTTTTTGCCATCTGAATAAAGTTTTGTACCAACCTCCATCAAACGCATGGTTGTTGCCAGTAAATGTTTTGAAACGCACCAAGTTTCTCCTTCAGTTTTCTCGATCATCCGAGCCAAAAGAACTTTTCTTATTTCTCTTACCTCATAAAGCATATCGTAATACTCATCCTTTCCAGTTTTATTGCCTGTAAAAAAGAAGTGCTCCTCAAGGCTTATTAAATTCATGATAGCAACGCTCAGATCCTCTTCAATTGAAAGATCAACGCCTTTTTTTTCTTTTAACTCCTCGATCTTTTTTTTCAGTTCTTCAAAACTCATTGGTGTTTCGTTGATCATATTAGTTGAATTTATTTTAATTAAATAAAGTATATCGCAATTCCAATAAGAAGAAGTAGCAAAAGTAGAGCAGTTCGAGATTTTTTGGTCTCCAGTTTTCGTAATTTTTCAATTTTTTCTAATACAATTTGATTGACAGCAAATGCAAGGATTAAAACAAGCGGTAAAATAAAAATAACGTTATAGATCAAAAGATAACCAAAACCTTCCCAAAAATGGCCCTGATCATGAAGCAAACTTAAAACAAAAAGATAAGGCCCGCCCGTACAAGGAAATTCGAAAACACCAACAAGAATTCCCAAAAGAAAAGAACCTGGGATTGACGCTTTAGTTATTACCAATGCAAGCATTTTATGTGCACCTGCAGGAATCTTCAATTTTAATGGGAACGAGGGTATGAATTCATTGATCAGTCCTATTACTGTATAAAGAATAAGGATAGCTGCTCCAATTTTTGCCAAACCATTTGGGACAGCAAAAAATGAGAGGACTTTAAGTAAGCCGATTCCAATAAAAGTATAAACAAAAGCAATTCCTAATATATAAACACCTCCCGCGATCAAAACAAATTTTCTATTTTTTCCAAGACTAAAAAGAAAAGTTATAGTTAAAAATAAAATGGAAAAAGCGCAAGGGTTGATACTGTCAACAACCGCAGCTGTGATAATGACTGGTAAAAACCAACTTCCTGCGTGCAATGCTACAAAATTTAGGATCATTGAGGAAATAATACCATATTTTAGATAACAGAGAAAAGTTAACAGAAAACGGAAAAAAGACCACACCGAAGGTGTGGTCTTTTTTCTTTACCTGTCACTTTATGAACTTAGAACTTTAAACTACTCTATTTATCCCAATCAAAATCATTTCCAAAATGTCCCCATTCTGCAGTTTTTGCAAATTTTGGTTCTCTAAGTTTTAGAGTTTCAATAATTGCGTTCGGTGTAAAAAGGCTTAATTTGTCAATGTAGTCTATTTCTTTCCTAGATCCATCATTGAGTACGATCATTGCTTTAGCCCAAACTGGTTCAGCAATACCAATTGCGTATCCTAGATAAAAAGTTACCTCTTTATAATCTGCTGATGAATTCAAAATTGTAACCGCCTCTTTTCGAGCAATATATGCTCCAGAACGGTCAACTTTTGTTGAATCTTTTCCTGAGAATGCCCCTCCACCAATAGGACATCTAAGCCCGTATTGATCTACAACAATTTTTCTTCCCGTTAGACCTGTATCAGCATCAAATCCTCCGATACTCCAATCTCCTGCAGGATTTGCGTGAATTTTAAGATCAGTTTTTACTTTTTTATCTTTTAGCCATTCGTTAATATATTTTTCTAGATCAGCTTTTACTGTATTTTGAAAAGAAGCTACAACTGTTTCAATTGCATCATCATCAGAATCCCAAGTGATCTGAGTCTTACCATCAAAAGATGCATAGTTGTCATAAATATATCTCCCAAGACTTCTTGCTAAAATAACTTCTTTTGGCATTAATTCTGGAGTTTCTCTTGTAGCAAATCCAACCATAACACCTTGATCTCCTGCTCCTCCTATATTTACTCCTTGAGCGATTTCATTTGATTGTTTTACAACGTTTATTTGAACTCCATATGGTTTTCCTAGGATCTTTTCAACAATTTGGCGAATATCAACATATGCATTTGTTGTAAGCTCGCCTGTAACTGTAACTATTCCATGTCCACCCAAAGATTCCATTGCAACGCGAGAGTAAGGATCTTGAGCAAGGCATGCATCTAAAATAGAGTCACTAATTCGATCACAAAGCTTATCTGGGTGCTTTGGTGTCACTGATTCTGCTGTCCATTTCATATATTTTTTTTATTTTTACCCGCCTAAATTTTATTGATAATTAAACTAAATATTTTTTGTTTAGTAATTATGATTACAAATTTTTTTGTGGGTTAATTAATGCTATTAATAATACGACTTTATAAAACAAAAAAACCTCCATTTTAGGAAGTTTTCAAATATAAAATATTCGTTATCATTCCCAAATGGGCTGGATTTAGCACCTACTAAAATTTTAGGGTTGCTGGCGAGTCTTTGAGCCAGGGCTCTCGTCGCTCTCTTGATATGTATTTAATTGTAGAAATATTATAGCAACAGAATTTTTGTTTGCAACTATTATTGTATTTAGGTTGTATAATTGTATTTGTAAGATTTTACAATTTAATTCAAATAATTTATGAACCCAAGATATAAAATAATTATTTTTGCGCTTATATTGATCATTTCCGGAGGAGCATTTTTAATTTTTAAATACCAAGGAAGTTCATCAATTTCAAGTTTACCCGATTCTCCAGATATCAAAATAGCAAGTGATAAAATTGAAACAATCCCTACACAAGCAACATCAACAAAACCTACTTCGACAAGTACTTCGATAATGCAAAGTACTGATCAACTTTTTGCAGAATCACCTGATTATGACAAAGCGTACTTAATCTACCCAACAGCAAATGCAAGTGCAAAAAAAGCACTTGCTGGATTTAATTTTGTCGTAACTAAATCAGAAAATAATGATGTAATAGAAATTAGTCTGACCTCTAAAACACAAAGCGACCAAACACAATCATTCAAAATTATCCCAGGACAAAAAATCTATTTTGTTGAAAAATCTTTTAGCGATGATAGCGTGGATGTAGATAAAAACTATTCGGATGATTACATTGTTGCTGTGGATGAAAAAGGTTTTATCCTTAAATAGATTTTAAAAAATACGTTAACTTTTTTTTAGTTAACGTTATCAGAAATTTTCGATCTATTGTTTAAATAACTACACCGTCAACTCTCTTGTTCGTATGAACATTGTAGGCGTGGCGTCGACACCTCGTTCTTTGGGTTTTTAACCCGCAAGTTGAGCCGAAAAGCTGTTTTCAATACTACTATTATTTAATTTTAAGTAAATAGTTTAAAAATTTATTTGTAATAAATTACGGGACTAGGAGTCTCTTCCATTACATGGACGGTACACCTTTTGGCTAAAATTTTCTTAAAATCAATTTTAGACTCAAAAGGTTTTCGAGCCTTAGGCGAAAGCTCTCCCAGGGCTTTCTTCCCGTAGAAAAATTTTCCTACGGTAAATTTTTGCTACGGGACTAGGAATCTCTCCTTCGACTTAAAATTTGCCTATCGCAAATTTTAGTCTAGGCACCAGCTCGCTAATTTTTCTTCCGAAAAATTATAGCTCCGCTGTTCTCGTCCTAGTCGAAAGTGCTACCTAGCACTTTCTTTTGCTACGGGACTAGGAGTCTCTTCCATTACATGGACGGTACAGGTTTCGTATCGTACTCGCTTTGCTCCGTGCGATAAACTCAACCTCTTCGAGTCCTAGACGTGAGTGATAACATCACTCACTTCCCGTAGCAAATTCGCTACACTCATTTGCTACGGGACTAGGACTCGAACCTAGATAGACGGCTCCAAAAGCCGTCGTCCTACCATTAGACGATCCCGTAATGTAAATTAGTTTAAAGTAAAAAGTTCATAAAGTAAAGGGCACTTAAAACATACGAACAAAAACCAAAACTAAAGCCTCAATACTTTAGCTTTTTTTTGCAAAAAAATCAAAATTTTAGCTAGAAAGTCCAATAGCAAACAATTCTAGAGAAAGTTCAGGAATAAAGGATCTTTCAGATTCCATCACTGACAAAAGAAGTTTTCTGAGAACTTCCCCATTCCACTGCATTTCTTTTGAACCAGCACATTCTTTTATAAATTTAATTCTTTCCTCTGAGTAACGGTGAGTTAGATTTTGCTCATGGGTTGGTGAAAATTTTATTAAAACTATGTCTCGAATTTTTTCGAGTGTAAGTTTTCCAAAAAGTTCCATATTCATATCATTATCTTTTGCTTCGTGAAGTGCTTTAAGTGCATTATCCGTTTCCTTCTTTCCTACTGAAACAATAAATTTTTCGATCAAGGCTTCTTTTGGAGCACCTAAAGATTTTTCTGTATCAATGAGCTTAATTATTTTGTTTGTTACTGAACTGATCGTTTTTTGAAGTCCTCCTATTGCATCTCTAAAAGAACCATTTGCCATAAGTGAAATAAGATCGGAGGATTCCTCTTCAATTTCAAATCCTTCTTTTTTTGCAATTTTACTAATTACTTTTGAAAGAATTGCTCTTGTTGGTTTTTTGAATTCACAGACCTGACAACGTGATTGAATTGTTTCTGGAATTTTTTCCAACTCAGTTGTCGCTAAAATAAAAATAACATGCTTTGGAGGTTCTTCTAAAGTTTTCAAAAGGGCGTTCCAAGCTTCACGAGTAAGCATGTGAGCCTCATCAATTAAATAAACTTTTTTTGGTGATGAAAAAGGAAGGGTCTCAATTGTTTCTCTTAGGGCTCTTATGTCATCAATTCCTCTGTTTGAAGCAGCATCAATTTCATATAGGTCATCATCAGTTGTTCCTAATTCCCTAGCTAAGATTCTTGCAACAGAAGTTTTTCCAGTTCCGCGAGATCCTGCAAAAATATATGCATGAGAAATTCTTTCCTCAGAAATTGAATTTGTAAGCAACGAAACAACATCATCTTGATTGATCACTTCGCTAAATTTTTGTGGTCGATATTTTCGATAGAGTGTTTCGTGTGTTGTCATGAAAAGATTATAACATAGCGCAATTTTTTTTCTTTTTTTTACTTAGGGGTTTCACCCCTAAGTAATTTTGGGCAATGTAAAAGCCGAACTGATCTGTTCGGCCTTGAAAAAAACTTCAAAAATGAAAGGTGACGATCACAGGCATGCACCAAGTGCCTGTGATCGTCTGTTATACCTAAACTGCTTATTATTGGTGCTTTTGTCTCCATACTCGGGCCAGACCGAGCGGTAGACCTTTTGAGGGCGTCATGGCGTCAGTGGTCGTGGCCGATGTAGAAGGCGACAATGCCGCCGGCGGGAGTGGGAAGAGTTTTGCTCAATTCAACGGTGGTGTTTTTGCGTGTTTTCATATTTGAAACGAATTAATATTCGCCTGAATTTCAAGGGTCTATTGACCGTTGTTACTGTCGTGAAATCCAAAGTTTAAATGTTCTTCGCTTCATTTATTAATGTAACAACTATATTTAAATCTGTCAACTATTTTTTAAAAGCAAAAGAGCGGAACAATCTAACATTGATTATTCCGCTCCGTATTTTTTTTATAACGAAAATATGAACCACCTACCTAGGTGCCAAGATGTTTCTGTCAAACTCTTACAATAAAAAGACAAAAACAGAGCTCAGCACCCAGGTGCTATGGTTGGCTGCTCGCCGAAATCAAAAAAAACTTAGGTAGCTCAACCTCAGATCAAATCTGAAGAAGTTGAGCTACCTCTCACTTGGGGGAAACTGCGGAAATTCGCGCGGTTGGGATTAGGGTGGTCCCGTCCCAACCGCTAATCGACGACCATTTGTCGATTATAAGTGTTGCCTTTCGCTCGCCACTAATCAGCAACACGTTTCGAAGAGCTGTTACTGCTACAGGCTTCACAGCTTAATTCTCCGAAATTGGAGCGACCGGAGAAACCCCTCCGGTCGCAATTGGCTAGATAACCAACGCGTAACCGTTAATTACCATCCTCAACCGAGGTAGCTATGCGGCGATTGAGGTGTCCCTGCTGGTCTTGCCGAAATTGGATTTTGGTTCGTATTCGTTATCAACGAACTCTTTTTTTAAATATTAAACAAAATTATAAAAAAGTCAACCGGGCGTAATGGTTCAATACCTTTGCATCACCTCCCTGATGTAAAGTATGAACATGGCATATACAACAAATGAAAAGATCCCAAGATTACGTGCGTTAGCAGTACGT